>JBBRZL010000034.1:0-25427 GCA_038236735.1 Holophagales bacterium
AGCGCAACCGGGACGGCCGCCGTGGCCCGCCTCAACGCCGGGATGAAGGCCGTGAATCGCGCCGTCCGGGGCGAAGGGCGGCTCGAAGAGTCCATGACCCGCCTGGCAGAGCACCTGGAAGCCTGCATTCCCACGGAAATCCACGACCGGGTGGAACCCCTGCTGCTGCTCCAGCACGTGGTCTCGAACCTCCGCCTCAGCCTGGTGCGGCCCTTGGACCGCGGCATCCATTGGCCCGCGGTCGAACAGGTCCGGGGCAGTCTGCGCTGGCTCTGGGATCATCTGGGCTGGTCGCTTCCGCGCCTGGACGCCGAGCTGTTCCGGAACAGCATGCCGCCGGAGCTGCGCCGTCTGCTCGAGCAGGTCCGCCGGGAGGATCGGGCCGCCTTCTCGGTCATGGCCCGGGCTCTTTCCAGTCACGCCTCCCTGCTGAATCTGCTCGATTCCCTTGGCTCCGCCGCCAGCGCCGGGCTCCGGGACTGCTATGCGGCGGTCCCCTTCTTCCTGGTGGTCGAATCCGAACTGGGCCGCATGTCGGAGCGGGCCTACGATCCGGCGCGGTGCGACCTTCTGGATCCCGCCCAGCCCGAGACCGCCCGGCTGCGCGCCTTCCTGCGGCAGGCCGTGCTGAGCCTCCGCCAGGACCAGGGCACCCTGCGCAGCCTGCTCCAGCAGGCGCTCGTGGGCCAGGACGCGGACCAGCTGGCCCAGACCCTCGACAACCTGCGGCACCTGCTCATCAACCACCAGCGGCAGCTCATGGGCGAGCTGGTGGGCATCTACTCTCCCGATGTGCAGCAACGGCTCTTCCCCGAGTCGCCCAGCATGATGGAGGAAGGCGAACGCCTGCGCCTCCGCATCCAGCGGCTCTGGGAGCAGGTCCCGCCGCTCCACGGCCAGCTGCAACTCCATCTGGAACTCCAGGACTGGCCCCGGCTGGCCCTGGGCCTGGCCCAGACCTACCGGCACCTGCTGACCTTCCGCCGCAGCCCCGAATTCCCGCTCATGCGCCGGCCGGACCGGGAGGAGGCCGAACGCCTCATCGAGGAGCTGGGCCGGCTGCTGGACTCCCCCCAGGACGTGGTCCAGGCCCTGCGGGACAGCATGGACCTGCTGGGGGAATTGTTGCGCTTCCTGGAGCTGTTCCTGCTGCGGATCAACGCCCGCGTGCCCTTGATCCGCCAGGATCTGGACGTTTCCCAGGAGGCCCTGAAGCTCATCGACGAGCTCCGTGCCGTGCCCTCGGGCTTTGACCGCACGCGACTCTCCCACAAGCTCATCCAGACCTCCAAGCGGCTGGGCATCCGGGACCCGCAGTCCCTGACCCTGCTCAAGCGCTGGGTGCGGGCCGAACGCAGCCAGAAGGAAAGCGCTCAGCCCTTCCTGGATCAGCTGGCAGCCCACTTGCGCCAGTTGGCGCTGAGGCTGGAAGCCGCCCTGGGCTAACCGTTGGCGACCATCCTGCCGATGAACCAGGCAACAGGGAGATCCATGTCCCGCATCCACTGGCTGGAAGCCCATCCCTCCCCAGCGGGGGAGGCGCTTCGTGTGGCCCTCATGGGATGGGGTCATGAAGTCGTTCCGGGCGTGGGCCAGGGTTCCATCGTGCTGGTCGCCGAGCATCCGGACACCCGGCTGATCCCTGCGGAGGGCACGGAGATTCTGTGGTGGGTGGAGCAGGCCGAGCCCGAGGAAGTCAGCGCCGTGCTGAGCCTCCGCCCCGGCTGGGTGCTCCTGCAGGACCGCCCGCTGGAGGCCGCCCGGGAGGCGCTGCTGCACCTGAGGCAGCGGGATCTGGGCAGCGAAGGCTGGCTGCGCCAGCTGATGCACCTGGCCTCGCTCGACGAGCTGCTGCGGCTGGTGCTGGGCCGGGCGGTCCGCCTGTCCGGGGCCAGTGGCGGCGCCATCTGGTTGCGGCGGGACGACATGTTCTACCAGCGGGCGGGCGATGGCGCCTTTCCCGAAGCGCCCCTGCCCCGCCAGGAAGCCGCCGAACTGGTCCGCCGGGGCGAGGCCTTCCTCCTGGCCCCTTCGGAACAGCTGGGCATCCTGCGGGTACGGGATGCCAAGGAGCCGCCCGAAGCCTACCTGCGGGGCTTCGACGACGTGGAGCCCCTGCTGCTCAACGCCTGGCGGCTGGAGGAAAGCCGCGCCCTCTCCTTCCGGGATGACCTGACGGTGGCCCAGAACCGCCGCTGCCTGGAAGCTGAACTGCCCCAAGCTGTCCGGGCCTCTGCCGCCAAGAACGAGTCCCTGGCCCTGCTGTTCATCGATGTGGACGACCTCAAGCAGGTGAACAGCAACCATGGCCACCCCGCCGGCAGCATCCTGCTGGAGGCCGTGGCCCGGACCGCCCAGCGCCTCTGCCGCGCCCATGACCGCCTCTACCGGTACGGTGGCGACGAGTTCTGCATCCTCATGCCCAGCACCACTTCCCAGGGTGCCCGCAAGCTGGGGGAACGCCTGCTCCAGGTCCTGGCCGCGCAGCCCCTGGAGCTGGGCCACAGCCACCTCGTGGTCTCCGTCAGTGCCGGCGTGGCCGCCTATCCCGAGCACGCCGATGGCGCCGGGCACCTGCTTGATCAGGCCGACCGCGCGCTCTTCCGCGCCAAGGGCGAAGGCAAGGGGCGGGTGGCGGTGGCGGATGGGCGGTAGGTTGTGGGCTGTGGGCTGTAGTCCGTGGGCTCTAGGAAAGATGGGGGCGTCGGAGTTGGAGTGGCTGCTCCAGGATCGAACGGCCCAAAGGGAAACCATTCATGCGGCCCCCAGGCCGCCGCCAGCTTTTTCCGCAGCCCACAGCCCACGGCCTAGAGCCTTCCCGCTAGCGGCGCTTCTTCTTCCCGCCCTTCTCGGCGCCCCCGAACACCTTGGCGAGGAAGCCTTCCTCTTCACCTGAGGTGGCCTCGCCGTCAAGGCTGCGGCGAAGCTGGGTGACCAGCTCCCGCTGCTCTGAGGTGAGCGTCTTTGGCACGGCCACCCGGAGGTGCAGGAAGAGGTCCCCGCGGCCGTGGCCCTGCAGTCGGGGCACGCCTGCGTTCACCAGCTTGACCACGTGGTCGGCGGCGGTGCCCGCGGCCAGCTTCACCTTGTCCGGTCCGTAGGGCGTGTCCACTTCCAGCGTGCCGCCGGTCACCAGCAGCGGCCAGCTGATTTCCAGACGGCGGTGGAGGTCACTGCCATCCCGCTCATAGCGGGGATCCGGTTCCACGTCGAAGACTACGAACAGATCGCCCGTACGGCCTCCGGACCTCCCCGCTTCGCCCTGGCCCTGGAGCCGGAGCCGAGTGCCCCGGTCGACGCCGGCGGGGACCTTGAAACTCACCTTCGATTTCCGATGGAGGCGCCCCTCTCCGTGGCAGCTGTGGCATGGCTTGGGGATGATGCGGCCCCGTCCCTCGCAGCGCGGACAGGGCGCGAGCATCTGGAAAAAACCCTGGCGGACGGCCACCTGTCCGGCGCCCCGGCACTGGGGACAAGTCTCGGGCCGGGAACCCGCCTCGCAGCCGGAGCCATGGCAGGTGTCGCAGGGCTCCAGGCGCGGGATGGATAGTTCCACGGCGTCCTGGCCGAAGATCGCGTCCTGGAAGCTGAGCTTCAGGTTGTATTGAAGGTCGGAGCCCCGCTCCTCGCCGTTGGCACGGCGACGACCGCCGCCACCGAAGAGATCGCCGAACATCCCGCCACCGAAAAAGCTGCCGAGGATGTCTTCGAAGTCCGCGAACTGGCTGGGATCAAACTGGAACTGCTGGCCGCCACCCCCCGCGCCACCCAGGCCCGCGTGGCCGAACTGATCATAGGTCTTCCGCTTCTCGGGATCGGACAGCACGCTGTAGGCCTCGGCAGCCTCCTTGAACTGCTCCTCCGCCTGCTTGTTGCCTGGGTTGCGGTCGGGATGCAGTTCCATGGCCAGCTTGCGGTAGGCCTTCTTCAGATCTTCCGCCCCGGCCCCCTTTGGGACGCCGAGCACTTCGTAGTAGTCACGTTTCATTGTTTGTCAGTCCTCAGTCTTCGGTCTTCAGTCTGCAACTACCGTCATCGCTCGGACCTGCTGGCTGATCCAGGTGCCTTGCTGAAGGCGTTGGCGAGTCCCGCCACCAGGCGGGCCACCTCATGGGACAACCCGATCAAGCCCCCATTCTCTCCTAAAAAACCCCACTGTTGGGCCAAGTCCGACTGGAATTCCAGCTCCCGGGCTGATCCCAACGCCATCTCCACGAAAGCTGGAGCCTCCACGAAGCAGGGGGCCAGCGGCCCCCTGTTGAAGACTGAAGACTCAAGACTAATTGGGTGGTGCCGCGCCCTCACCCTCGCCATCGAGGGAGGCCATCATGGCCTCGCTGGCGGACAGCACGGCATCGGTCAGCAGGCCCTGGGCCTCCAGGAGATGAGTCTCGCAGGCGCGGAGGGCCTCGGAATCCTGGGCGGCCACCGCCTGCCTGGCCCGCGAAAGGACTTCCCGGACTAAGATCTGCTGATCGTCTGCCAGGTATTTCCCGCATTCGGCAAAGCTCTTGTCGCAGGAGAAGATCAGACCTTCGGCGGAGGCGAGGTATTTCAGAGCATCCCGCTTCTTCACGTCGGATTCAGTGTTGACCATGGCCTCGCGCACCATGCGCTGGATTTCCAGCTCGGAGAGGCCGGAGCTGGGCCGGATGGCCATGCTCTGCTCCAGTCCGGTCATGAGATCGCGGGCGGACACCTTCACGATGCCATTGGAATCGATGTCGAAAGCAACCTCGATCTGGGGCACGCCTTTGGGCAGGGGCGGCAGGTTGATGAGGTCGAAGCGGCCCAGGCTCTTGTTGTGCTCGGACAGCTCCCGCTCGCCCTGGAGCACGTGGATCTCCACCCGGTTCTGGTTGTCCGTGACCGTGGTGAAGGTGCGGGCGTCCCGGATGGGGATGGTGGCGTTGCGCTGGATGATCTTCACGAAACCGCCGCCCTGGGTCTCGATGCCAAGGGACAGGGGCGTTACGTCGAGCAGCACCAGGTCCTTGATGTCGCCCTTGAGCACGGCACCCTGGATGGAGGCCCCGAGAGCCACCACTTCGTCAGGATTGATGCTGCGATTCGGTTCCTTGCCGAAGAAGTCGCTGACCAGCCGCTGCACCAGGGGCATGCGGGTCTGGCCACCGACCAGGATCACCTCGTCCAGTTGCCGGGGCGACATGCCGCCCTGCTCGAGGGCGTCCTTGATGGGCACCAGCGTGAGGTCCACCAGGCTCTTGACCATGGACTCCAGCTGTTCCCGAGTGAGGGCTGCCTCCAGGTGCTGCGGCCCGCTGGGGCCCTGGGCGATGAAGGGCAGCCGGATCTCCACGCGATCCAGAGTGGACAGCTCGCATTTGGCCTTTTCGCTGGCTTCCTTGAGCCGCTGGAGCGCCATGCGGTCCACGGACAGATCGATGCCGGTCTTTTCGAGGAAGTGCCGCACCAGCCAGTCCTGGATGACCTGATCGATGTCCTCGCCGCCCAGGAACGTATCGCCGCTGGTGGCGAGCACCTCGAAGACGCCGTCATTCATCTCCATGAGGGTGAAGTCGATCGTGCCACCGCCGAAGTCGTAGATGCCGAGGATCTGCTTCATGCCCTTCTTGTTGAACCCGTAGGCCAGGGCCGCCGCCGTGGGCTCGTTGATGATGCGCTGGACGTTCAGGCCGGCAATCTTGCCCGCGTCCTTGGTGGCCTGGCGCTGGGCATCGTCGAAGTAGGCGGGCACCGTGATGACCGCGTCAGTGACCTCTTCGTGGAGGAAGGCTTCGGCGGCCTGTTTGAGGGAGCGGAGCACGATGGCGGAAACTTCGGGCGGGGCATAGTCCCGTTCGCCCACCCGGAGCCAGGCATCACCGTTGGGGGCGGCCACCACCGGGAAGGGGAGCCGCGACACAGCCTCCTGGACCCTCGGCGACTGGAAGCGCTGGCCGATGAGCCGCTTGACGGCGAAGAGGGTGCGCTGGGGGTTGGTGACGGCTTGGCGCTTGGCGATATGCCCCACCAGAACGTCCCCCTTGTCGGTGAAGGCCACGACGGAAGGCGTGGTGCGGCTGCCTTCACGGTTCGGGATGACCCGGGAATCCCCGCCTTCCATGACACAAACGCAACTATTGGTCGTGCCTAAATCGATGCCGATCAGTTTGCCTGCCATGGATTGAACTCCGATGGAATCGTGGCTTCATGGTACTGAATTCTCGACCTGACAACCAGCGTAAGAATTGGAAGCAACTAGGATTTTCCCAATCTCAGGTACTCCTAGACCCGATTCACCACCACGCGGGCGGCGCGCAGGAGTTGGCCCTTGAGGTTGAACCCGCGCTCATAGATGGCCGCCACCGCGCCATCGGGCAGGCTTGGATCGGCAATGGTCGTGAGGGCTTCGGCATGGAGGGCGTCGAAGGGATCGCCCACTTGCAGCGGCAGGGCCTCGACGTTGAGCCGTCGCAGGGCTTCCAGGAACTGCTTGCGGATCAGCTCGACACCTGCCCGGAAAGTCTCCACGTCTTGATAGGTGGCGCTCATGCCGCGGTCGAAGTTGTCGAGGACCGGCAGGAACTCCAGCAGGATCTTGCGCTCGGCCTGCTCCACCGACAGGGAGATGTCCCGCTGGGCCCGGTTGCGGAAATTGTTGAAGTCGGCCGCGAGCCGCCGTTGCTGTTCCATCAGCTCGGCTTCGCGGGCCAGCAGATCCTCCATCTGGTGTTCCGCCTCGGTGAGGGCGGATTCCAGGTCGATCTGAGACTCCGGCGTCGTCTCAGTCTGCAGGAGTTCCGACGCGTCCTGGTCGGGCAGTAGCTGAGTGTGGTATCCCGAAGCCACTTCGTCCGCCACAGCCTGGAGATCGCCGTCCGGCGTTTCATCCAGATTGATGTCGACCATGTCTTCAGCCTCTCCATGCGGAGTGGAGTGCCGGGCCTCTGGTTCGTGACGGTTCGCGTTGGGCATCGCAGCAGTATAAGCCGTACTCATGGGAATCAGGACAGATCTCGCCGCCGTTGCACCTGTCCGGACCACCAGCGCAGGCCGCCCATGACCCTGCCGTAGTCCATGCGAAGCGGGCCCACCAGGGCGAAGGTGACGAACCCTGCAGAGCCCAGGGCCACGGTCCGCACGGCCGTGGCCAGGGGCCAGCCGGCGAAGAAGGGGTTCTCGGAGCCCAGCAGCAATTGGACGTCTTCGGAGGCCCGGTCTGCGAAGGCGTTCAGCAGCCGTGCCAACTGGCCATGTTCCTCGAAGGCCGCCACCAGGCCGCGGAACCGAGCCAGGTCTTCGAACTCAGGAAAGTCACCCAGTCGGCCCAGACCCGACACCAGCACCTGGGGATCGGCCAGCCCGGGATCCTCGGGCCAACAGGCCGCCAGATCCCGCAACCGGCTGCGGAGCGACTCGCCCACCTGGGCGCCGGCCTGGAGGGCCTCCAGGAGCCGGGTACGCATTTCCGGCAGGGTCAGGCCGACAAAATGGGCCGTGGCGTAGTTGCCGAGCTCCGTCAGCACGGTCTGAGAGTAGTTCCAGGGATTTTCCATCAGGCGATGATCCACCTCACCCTGGCTGCCCACCCAGATGGCCACCAGCCGTCCAGGCCCCACCGGCACGAATTCCATGCGCACCAGACGACTCTGGGTGAGCGGCAGGGGCAGGGCCAGGCAGACACCCCCCATCACTTCGGCCAGAGTGCGGCTGGCGTGGCGGGCCCAGGTTTCCGGGTCCAGATCGAGACCATCCAGGGCTGCGGCCAGCTGGCCTTCCAGCTCCGGGCCCGGCGGTAGGGCGTTCAGCCAGCGGTCCACGTAGTAGCGGTAGGCGCGTTCCGTGGGGACGCGCCCCGCCGAGGTGTGGGGCTGGGCCACCATCGCCTCGTCTTCGAGGTCCGACAGCACGCTGCGGATGGTGGCGCTTGACAGCGCCTCCGGATAGCGTTTCGCCAGAAGGCGCGAGCCCACGGGTTCCCCGGCCTCGAGATAGGTCTCGATGAGGGTGCGCAGCACGGATTCGCCGCGGAGATTGAGGTGGGGGTCGGCCATCGGAGGGTTTGCCTTCTGGATGCCATACTATACGGCACGCTCAACCATTCTCTGGAGGTCCCATGCGCCCCATTTTGTCCCACCTGGTTCTCTCGGTGGCCCTGGCTTTCACGCTGGCCTGCAACCACAAGAGTGAAGCGACCATCCAGGCCGAAGAGGCCTCCAAGGCCGCCGAAACCAAGGTCGCCCAGCTCGAACAGCAACTGGCCGAAGCCAAATCTGGCAAAGTGACCGGTGGTGACACCGACACCGTCCAGCAAGTCACCAAGTCGCAGGTGAAGGCGCTCGAGCGGCAAGTCTCCGATGCCAAGAGGCGCGCTGAGGCCAAGAAGCAAGAGGCCATGACCCTGGCCCAGGCCCCGGCCGCCCAGGAGGCGTCCAAGCCGGTCGTGGTGGAAGTGCCCGTGGGCACCAAGCTCGAAATCACCCTGGCCCGGGAGCTGAGCACCGAAAAGGAGCAGGCCGGTGATGCCTGGGATGGGACGCTGGCTTCAGATGTCGTCCAGGATGGCAAGCTGGTGTGGAGCGCCGGCAGCACCGCCCGCGGCGTGATCACCCAGAGCGCCGCCGCCGGGCGTCTGAGCAACGGCCAGGGTGCCCTTGGCATCCGGCTGACCGAGGTCGCCGGTGTGGGCATCGATGCCGACACCCATGTGGTGGTGGCGACCGCCCGGGGTGAGCGCAACGCGAAGTACATCGGTGGTGGCGCTGCGCTGGGCGCCCTCATCGGCATCCTCTCTGACAAAAAGAACAAGAACGACCATGCCCTGGGTGGCGCCGCCCTCGGTGCTGCCGCCGGTACCGCCGCAGCTGCCGGAACCGCCGAAACCGTCATCCGCATCCCCTCCGGCAAGCCAATCTCTTTCAGCCTGACGGCGCCAGAGCGCGTCACCCTTCGAAAGTAGTTCCCTGCTGCCGGCCTGCAGCCGGCAGTTAACAGAAACGGGAGGCGTTGCCTCCCGTTTCTGCATTTGCCGATAAGCCGGAATTCTATCAGGCGTCCAGCGCCTGCAGCCGCTCCGCCTCGAAGGCTGCGCGGAGGGGCTCGATGATGGGCTCGATGAGGCCGCCCATGGGGGGTCCCGCTCCGTGAGCGCAGCGCCCGCAGGGCCCAGCGAACGGGAGGGCGGTCCTGTGGACCGCCTGATCGCGGGCTGCCAGTAGCCGCGTGCGTAGAGCCGCCCCGCGGCGAGCGCTCAGCGGCAGAGCTTCATGCGTCCAGCGCCTGCAGCCGCTCCGCCTCGAAGGCTGCGCGGAGGGGCTCGATGATGGGCTCGATGAGGCCGCCCATGAAGCTGTCGATCTGGTGGAGGGTGACCCCCACTCGGTGATCCGTGACGCGACCCTGGGGGAAGTTGTAGGTGCGGATCTTTTCGCTGCGGTCGCCGCTGCCCACCTGGGATTTCCGCAGCGCCGAGTGGATGGCATCCGCCTCGTCCTGCGCCTTCTGCAGCAGGCGGCTGCGCAGCACCGTCATGGCCTTGGCCATGTTCTTGATCTGGCTGCGCTCATCCTGGCACTGCACGACGGTGTTGGTGGGCAGATGGGTGAGGCGCACCGCGGAATAGGTCGTGTTCACGCTCTGGCCGCCCTTGCCGCCGGAGCAGAAGGTGTCCACGCGCAGATCCTTCGGGTGGATCTCGATATCCACCTCCTCGGCCTCGGGCATGACGGCCACGGTGCAGGCGGAAGTGTGAATGCGGCCCTGGGTCTCGGTCTTGGGCACCCGCTGGACTCGGTGGACGCCGCTCTCAAAGCGGAAGAGCGAGTAGGCACCTTCGCCCTGGATTTCGGCGGTGGCATCCTTGAGCCCGCCGGCATCGGCAGCACTCTCATCCAGCACCGAGACCTTGAAGCCACGCCGCTCGGCAAAGCGGAGGTACATGCGGAAGATCTCCCCCGCAAACAGTGCCGCCTCCTCGCCGCCGGTGCCCGCGCGGACTTCGAGGATCACATTCTTGGCGTCCATCGGATCCTTGGGGACGAGCAGCCGCTTGATCTCGGCGTCGCCCTCGGCGATGGCCTTCTTGAGGTCCGGGATTTCCAGCTCGGCCATGGCGCGGAAATCCGTGTCCTGGGTCTTGTCGCCCAGGATGGACTCGGCTTCTGCAAGCTGCTTGAGGAAGGTGCGGTGGGCCTGGAAGGCCAGCACCACCGGCTCCAGCTCGGCCCGGAGCTTGGAGAGCTCCCGCAGGCGCTTGGGATCCGACACCACGGCGGGATCCTGGAGCTGCGCCTCCACTTCCTGGAAGCGGGATTCCACGGCTTCTAGTTGGTCAAGCATGTCCCACCTTTTCGGCTAGCTCCAGAGTTCGGCGAAGCCGAAATCTGGAGCAGATGAAAAAAAGACGGGCCGATGACTCGGCCCGTCTTTTGGAACAAAGGAGCTAGGCTTCGGTGGTGGCGGGAGCGGCCTCGGGGGTCGTCTCGGCGACTTCCACGGCGGCTTCCTTCTTCGCGTACTTCTTGTTGAACTTTTCCACGCGGCCTTCGGTATCCATCAGGCGCTGCTTGCCCGTGAAGAACGGGTGGCAGTTCGAGCAGATTTCCACCCGCATCTCCGTCTTGGTGGAGCGCGACATGAATTCGTTGCCGCAGGCGCAGTGGACCTTCACATCGTGAAGAACGGGATGGATCTTGTCTTTCATGGTTTCCTCCTGGGACCGACCGGATGCCCCCATGAGCGGGGTTCCTGCACGCGGCTTGTCCACGCAAGACAGCCAGTCTACCCCCGGAAGCCCTTTCACTCAAGGGGGATTCCTGGGAGTGAAGGTCGAGCAGCCCCGCCTCCGGTCGGAGTTGGGATCCCTCAGTCAGGCTCTGCCTGGCTGAGAGGTGGGGCCCCAGGGGGACATCGCGAGCAGAGCGAGCAGGCGGTCCCCCCGGACTACATCATTCCTGCCCTTGGGGTGTCAGGACCCGCCGTTCCGCCAGGACGCGCTTGAACCGGGTCGCCAGCATCACGCTCAACAGGATGGTGGCGTTGAAGCTGAGTTCCAGCGGCACCTTCCACCACTGGAACTGGATCCGGCCCAGTACGCCCGCCTCGAGAACGAACATCAGGGCCGTGAACGCCACGGGTTCCAGCAGGGTCTGCCACAGGGGGCGCTCCTGGCTGTGGCGCTCCAGCAGGTAGCCCGTGAAGGCCCCATACAGCAGGCGAGTGGGCCGGAAGCCATGGTGGGTGGTGAACCCCAGCGGGATGGACAGCAGGGAAGTGATGAGCACGGCCACCGCAGTGCGGGCCAGAGGGTTCATGCGCAGCCAGTGTCGGCGGACCCAGAAATAACCGGCGCCCACCGCCAGCCCCTGGGCCGCGGCGAAGGCCATGCAGATGTACCACCGCCAGCCTTCGAACCACAGGTGCCCGCCTGTGGCAAGGCCGATGATCATGCCGGCCGCAAGAGCAGCGCCGCCCCGATGGTTGGCATCCTGGCCCTCCCCGAGGGCCAACTCCTCCGCCAGCAGGCTGGGGTGCTCCTTCTCTGAAAGCATGGCCACCATGGCCGCTTCGGATTCGATTCCGCGGGCCTCGGCCTCATCGAGCAGATGAGCCTTCAACTCCCGGAGCAGCGTCTGACGGCGCCGTCGGGTCAGCGCCTTGAGGCCTGAGCCGACTTGCGCGAGATGGGCTTCCAGGGCCCGGGACACAGGCTACCTAGGCCTTTGGCCCCACGAAGGCCTGGACCATGTCGACGAACTGGTTCCATTCCTTCTTCTTGGCTGCCAGGAAGGCTTCACCTGCGGGCTGGAGGGAGTAGTACCGCCGCTCGCGCCCATTATCCTGGGTCTCCCAGTAGGACGCGATGAACTCAGTGGCCTCGAGTTTGTGAAGCGCCGGGTACAAGGCCCCCTCCTTCAGCGTATAGGTCCCACCCGTGCGCTGCCGGACCGTCTCGATGATCTGATAGCCGTACATGGGCCCCTCGCAGAGCAAAGATAGCAGCAGCAGGGGAGTGCTGCCTTTAAGCAGTTCACGGTCCACAAGGGCCTCCGGGTTAGGGAAGAAAACAGGCACCTTGAATATGCATCGCAAAACGATAGCCGTCAAGCCAGGGCCAGCCGCCTCAGCCCCCCTTCATCGCCTCCGTCAACGGGATGCGGCTGGCCCGCCAGGGCGAAGCCCAGCCAGGTGGCGTGGGGCGCTGCCCAAGCAGCGTTCCGAGCCGGCACCTGGCGGGCTGAGCATTACGCCGGCCTCCGCAAGGTCAAGCCGAAGGCGCAGACCGAGCGGCAGGGCCAGCCGCCTCAGCCCCCCTTCATGGCCTCCGTCAACGGGATGCGGCTGGCCCGCCAGGCCGGCAGAAGGCCCCCCAGCAACCCCATCACGAGGCTGAAGGCCACTCCCTCGGCCATGAGACCGGGGGTG
Source organism: Holophagales bacterium (assembly GCA_038236735.1). Lineage (GTDB taxonomy): Bacteria > Acidobacteriota > Holophagae > Holophagales > Holophagaceae > Geothrix. Next base: position 12,388 of record JBBRZL010000034.1, read on the forward strand.
ATGGTGAAAGCGAAGCTCACGTCGCTGAAAGTTTCGAAGCTGGTGGTCCCGGTCTGGATCCCATTGGCGAAGAGGGCCAGCCCAGAGCCCACGATGCCACCGGTGACACAGAGAAAGATGCTTTCCCACTGGAAGCTGGCCAGGATCTCCCGCTGCCGGAAACCCAGGGCCCGGAGGGTGCCGATCTCCTTGGTGCGCCCGGCCACGGCGGCGTACATGGTGTTCATGGCCGCAAAGATGGCCGCCCCCGTGAGGATCAAGGTGATGAGGTTGCCCAGCACCTTGATGGGATCCCCGGCCTTGGTGAGCTCCTTGAAATAGGCCGTCTCGCCCACCACCTCCAGCTTCAGGCGCTTGTCTTCGTCCACGGCCTGGACGAAGGCCTCCAGCCGCTGGGGATTGTCCAGGCGGGCCAGCATCGAGGAGTAGGACTCGCGGCGGAAGGCCTGCATCACATCGTTCGTATCGGACCAAACCTCACTCTCGTAGCTGGCGCCCCCGGCATCGAAGGTGCCCACGATCTGCCAGTCCCGGCCCCCCATGCGGAGGCGTTGCCCCAGTTCCATGCCGGCGAACCGTCCCTGCATCTTGCGGGGCACCACGACCTCGCTGAGCCCCGGGCGGAACCAGCGGCCCTGGAGCAGCCGCACCTGGGGACGCATGACAATGCCCTCGGTCTCGAGCCCCCGCACGGTCACATTGGTATCGGTGCCATCGGCCATGGGGAAGAGCTTCACCACCACCACCTCGGCGCTGGCCATGGGACCGTTATCATCGCGCTTGAGCAGCGGATGGACCTTGAGAATCCGCATACGGTCCCGCTCGATGGAGCTGTTCAGTTCAAAGCGCGCGTTGGGCCGCAGGACGATGGCCTGGTCGGCCCGGCCACTGCTGACGAAGGCCTGAGAGAGACCCTGCGCGAGGCTCAGCACCACCACGAAGATGCCCACCACCAGGGCGGTGGCGGCGGCCGTGCTGGCGCTCGAAAGCTTCCGCTGCCAGAGGGAGCGGAGGTTGTAGCTCAGGGGCACCGGGTAGACCACCAGGGCCCAGACCAGCCAGGCGAGGTAGGCCACGATGGGGAGGGCGAACAGCAGGCCGACGATCATCCGATGGCCTTCAGCCCATCCGTGATAGGCCGACGCGTGGCCGCATAGGCCGGGATGAAGGTGGCCAGCACGCCGATGCCCAGGGCCCCCGCCATGCAGGCCAGGACCGTGGCGGGCAGGATGGCGAAGTCCGAGAAGAAGGGCATGGCCGCGCCGAGGGAGCCTCGGATGCCTCCGGCCACCAGGTCGGCCAAGCCCACCCCCAACAGCCCGCCCACGCCCACGAGCAGGACACCTTCCGACAGCAGCAGCAGGAGCACTCGGCCCGTGGAGAAGCCCATGGCCCGGAACACGGCGATCTCGGTGGTGCGCTCGCGGATGGCCGTGGCCATGGTATTGCCGGTGACAATGAGGATGGCCACCACCACCGCGGCGGTGATGCCCTGGATGATGGCGCCGATGTTGCCCAGCATCTTCACGAAGGCGAGGTTGAAGGCGTTTTCGGTTTCCGTGAGTGTTTCGTAGGCACTGTTGGCGTAGTGGCGATCCACGCGTTCGATGAGGCGGGGGATGTCCTCGGGCCGGTGGGTCCTCACCCAGAAGGATCCCACCAGGCCCTTCATGCGGGGCACGCCCTCCTCCAGTAGCTTGGAGTGGAAATGGAGGACGTTCTCATCCGAGGGCTTGGGGCCCTTAAAGATCAGGCGGATGGTCAACCGCGGATTGATGGGGAAGATGGTCCCGGTCAGAGGCACCACATCGCCCACCTTCCAGCCGTGCTTCTTCGCCAGGCTCTCGCCCACGATGCAGCCGGCACCATCCCGGATGTACTCCTTGATCTGGGCCTCGGTGATGCCGGCCACGCCAAACTCCTCGCGGAAGACCTGGAACAGCGTGGTCTCGTCGCTGGCGAAGTTCGCGAAGAAGTTCCTCGGGTCCTGGTAGTAGCCGCCGAACCACTGCAGGGCGCAGATCGCCTCCACTTCCGGCTGCTGGCGGAGGTAGGCCTCGTAGCTGCGGGGCAGCATCTGGGTGAGGCCGCTCTTGTGCCGAACCACCAGCCGGTTGCTGGAATTGGGATTGTCGGTCACGGCATTGAGGGTCGTGAGCAGGCTCTGAAGCACAGCGACCGTGAACACTGACAACACCAGACTGCCCACGATGAGCAGCGTGCGGCGCTTGGAGCGCATGAGGCTCTTCCAGATGAGTGCGATCCAGCGCATGTCAGTGGCCTCGGCCCGTCATCGGTTCACCTCGACACTCCGATCAAGGACACCCTTCTCGAGGTGGATCTGATGTTTCGCATGATGCGCGGCTTTCGGATCATGCGTGACCATGACGATGGTCTTGCCCAGCTCCGTGTTAAGGCGTGCCATGAGGGCCAGCACCTCCTCAGCGTTCTTGGCATCCAAGGCGCCCGTGGGTTCGTCCGCCACCAGCAGATCGGGGTCCGTGACGATGGCCCGGGCGATGGCCACCCGCTGCTCCTGGCCACCGCTCAGCTGCCGCGGATAGTTACTCAGCTTGTCCGTGAGGTTCACCAGGGTCAGGGCCTGCTCAACCCGGTCTCGCCGCTCGCCGCGGCCCGCCCCGGTGATGAGCAGCGGCAGCTCCACGTTCTCGAAGGCGTTCAGCACTGGCACCAGGTTGTAGTTCTGGAAAATGAAGCCCACGTGGGCATTGCGCCAGGCGGCCAGCTCATCGTCATCCAGGTCGTTCAACTCGTAGCCACAGACTTCGAGCGTTCCCCCGGTGGGCCGGTCGATGCCCGCGATGAGGTTCAGCAGTGTGGTCTTGCCGCTGCCGGAGGGCCCCATGAGCGCAATGTAGGCACCCGCAGGAATCTCCAGGTCGATGCCCTGCAGCACCGGGATCTCCAGCGCCTCCCGCCAGTAGCTCTTGGCCACGTTGCGCAAGGTGATGATGGGCTCGCCCCCGCCCAGGTCGAAGCGGTCGCTGGCCATCAGCCCTTGACCTTGACCTTGGAACCGGCCTTCAGCGATTCCGGCGGCGCCATGATCAGCCGGGTGTCCTTGGCCAGGCCACTCACTTCCAGGCCGATGGGGTTCTCGGCGAGGATGGTCACCGGTTTCTGCACCGCCAGTCCGTCCTCCACCACCCAGGTGTAGGCCTTGCCGTCCTGCTTCTTCACCTGCTCGCGGCCCAGCACCACCACGTCCTGAGTGTAGGCATCGCCGAGGAACGTGACCTTGGCGCCCATGTCCGGCACCAGCAGCGGATCCTTATCCACGAAGGCCACGCGCACGATGACCACGGCCTTCTGGCGGTTGGAGCTGGGGTAGATCTCCCGCAGCCGGCCCTTCAGGACCGAGCGGCCCCCCTGCCCCTCCAGTGCGTCCACGCGGACCTCGGCAGGCATGCCCTTGCCGAGCTTAGCGATGGAGGCCTCGTTGACTTCCACCTCCACCTCGAGGGTGTCGAAGTCGGCCATGACGAGGATGGCGTTGATGGCATTGGCGCCACCGGCGCTGCCCGGGGCCACCGTCTCGCCCACCTCGGACAACTTCTGGGTAACAACGCCGCTGAAGGGCGCCCGCAGGGTCATGCTTTCCAGCAGGGCGTCCTGGTAGGCCAGCTGGGCTTCCAGCGTGAGCTTCTGGCTGCGCAGCTTGTCCACGGTGGCGGCGTCCAGAATGCCCAGGGCCAGCAGCTTCGCGGCCCGGTCCAAGTCCACGCCGGCCTGATTCAGCTGGGCCTTCACCTGATCCCTGGCTGCGGCCAGATCAGGCGATTCCAGCCGGGCCAGGATCTGGCCCTTGACGACACGGCTCCCCTCCTGCACGCCCAGCCAGCTCACCCGCCCCAGCACCTTGCTCGACAGGGTGGCCCGCGTGCGCGCCACCAGGTAGCCCGAAGCCGTCACCAGCGGGTTCCGTTCCCCTGCCTTGAAGACGATGGGCGCGGAGACGGACACCGACACGGGCGCTCCCCTGGCGGCCAGCAGCGCGCCGACGGCGGCCACCGCAATCAAGCCGAGTACCAGCCAACCCCAGGGAAAACGCTTTCGGATGACAGCCGATTTGCGGGCGGGGGTCTCACTCATACGCGCTGCTCCAAATGGCTAGGAAACCACAGGCTACCCGCTGATCAGGGGCGGCGGAAGCGGTAGTGGCTGACGAACCACTCGTCGCCACCCCGGTAGCCCCAGAGCTCGGCGCAGGCCATGAAGAAGATGCGCCACTGGGCGAAGCGCCAGGGGGCTTCCGCGCCGTAGCCCTGCCGGAAGAGGGCCAGGACCTCCTCACTGTGGGCGTCCTGGTTGCGCAGCCAGGCCTCCGCAGTCGCCTGGTAGTGCGTGCCGGAGACCCGCCAATGGTCCTCCAGCTGCAACTGCTCCTGGAAGCGCATCAGGTAGCTGTCAGCCGGCATGATGCCGCCCGTGAAGAAGTGCTTGGCCATCCAGTCGGAGGCATCACGCACCTCAAAGGGATAGGTGTAATCACGGTGGGTGAAGATATGGACAAAGAGCGCCCCCCCGGGGCGCAGCCAGCGCCCGATGCGGGCCATGAGCTCGCGGTGGTTCCGCATGTGCTCGAACATCTCCACGCTGACCACCCGGTCGTAGATGGCCGGTGCCTCGAAGGTGTTCATGTCGGCCGTGATGATGTCCAGGTTGGCCAAGCCCCGCTCTGCGGCATGGGCCAGGATGAAGGCCCGCTGATCCCGGGAATTGGAGACGCCCGTGATGCGGCTGGCCGGGTACTGTTCGGCCATCCAGAGGGTGAGGCTGCCCCAGCCGCAGCCCAGCTCGAGAACAGCCTGACCATCCGTCAGTTGGGCGCGCTCACAGGTGAGGGCCAGCATCGCCGCCTCGGCCTCGCCCAGGGTTTCCCTTCCAGTCGCGTAGAGGGCCGAGCTGTACTTCAGCCGGGGTCCCAGCGTCAGCTCGAAGAACCTGGGCGGGACTTCGTAGTGTTGCTCGTTGGCATCCCGGGTGTTCACGGCGATGGGCCCGGCGGTCCAGGCCGCCAGGTGGCGCCGGAAGCGCTCGTGGACGGCTTCCAGTCCGCCCTCAGCTTCTTCATGGAGGCGCTGGCGAAGCAGGGAGCGAATGCGGGTGCGGATGAGGGCATCCGGGATGACACCGGCAGCGAGAAGGGTGTCGATCATGCGTCAGCCTTGGGAAACCAGGGGATGAAGGAGGAGGTCTCGCGCTGATAGCGGGCGTAGTCCTCTGGGCGGCTGCGCAGGCTCTGGGCCTCGGTATAGGGAATGCCCGTCACCCGCAGCAGGAAGTAGAGCATCAGCGCGGGGCACAGGACGGCGATCCAACCCCAAGGCGCCGTCAGGGCCAGCAGCAGGTAGGCGACCCAAACCAGCCACTCGAAAAAGTAGTTGGGATGCCGCGATAGGCGCCACAGCCCTTCGCGACAGGTGCGACCCTTGGAATCAGGGCGGGCCTTGAACTGCCGCAGCTGACCATCGGCCAAGGCCTCACCGATCCAGGCGGCCAGCCAGAGCAACGCCGCGGCCCACTCCAGGGGATGCAGCCCTGGACGCGGATTCCAGGCTGCCAGCAGGAACGGAAGGCCGAGGAATACGTCGAGCAGCGCCTGCCCTTGAAAGAAGAGGAAGAACTTGGCGTTGAGGCCCGTCTGCCAGGCGGCGCGGATGGCCTGGTACCGCCCGTCCTCATGGGGCTCCGTGGCCACGCGGCGCCAGAGGTGGAGGCCCAGGCGCAAACCATGAAGCCCGCCCATAAGTCCCACCAGGATTCTCCGCTCCAGGGGAGCAGGACCCAAGGCCGCCGCCAGGATGGCCATGACGGCCAGGCCCAGGGCCCAACCCACATCCACCCAACCGGCGTTGCGGGTGCGCACCTGCCAGAGCCAGAACCCGACCTGCATGAGGCTGAGGCTACCCGCTCCCAGTAGCACCGCGGCCATCATGCCCGGACCTTCCGGAAACGACGGGAGGCGGTCCGGAAGATGGGCGTCAGCACCAGGGCCAGGAGGGCTGATATCAGGGGAGCCAACAGGAGCCAGACCACGGCAGCGTGCCAGAAGCTGGTCCAGAAAGTGCCCAGGGCCGCCCAGGCATCCGCCCGAAAGGCCCCGACCAGCACGTCCACGGAAAGGGGGAGTCGCGGAGCGCGAAAGAGCATCTCCCCCAGCCGGATGAAAGGGATGAGCAGCAGCAGCTGGAGGGGGTAGGCGAGGTAGTTCGCCAGCTGCATGGCGGGCTGATTCAGGCGGAAGATGAAGCCCAGCAGCAGGCAGAGCCCGGTCGAAGTGCCGAACAGGGGGGAGATGCCCACCCCCAAGCCCAAGGCCAGGCTCCAGGCCAGGCCTTCGGGGCTCAACCCATGCCTGAGCAGGGCGAGCATGGGTTCCCACAGGCGGTGGCGCAGCCAGTTCATGCGGCCTTCTTGACCAGCAGGGCCTCGATCCCGGCACCGGGTTGCAGGCGGGCCAGCTGGACCATCACATAGGCCGCCATGGCGAGGTTGCCCAGGGCGAAGAGCAGCAGCAGCCAGAGCAGGCTGCGCCAGACTGAGTGCTCCTTGTAGGCGATCCAGAGCCAGAACCAGAGGAAACCGAAGTAGGCGTCAAACAGGGTGGCCACGCCCCAGCGGTCCGCCAGCAGCCGCTGGAAGCCGACCAGCACGTTGGCATCCAGGCTGGCCCAGGTGGTGACCGCCACCATGGCCGCAAAGACCGCGATGCAGAAGATCCAGAGCGGCCGCATCACCAGGGCTCGTTGAACAGGGCTGTGCCCCCGTCGGCCTTGGCCAGCAGCAGTTGTGCGTCACCAATGAACCGCTCAGTGAAGGCACCCTCGCAATAGGCCAGGTAGTAGTCCCACATGCGGATGAAGGTCTCGTCGAAACCCTGGCTGCGCACCTCATCGAGGTGCTGATGGAACGCTGTCCGCCAGGCCCTGAGGGTATGGGCGTAGTGGAGGCCGATGTCTTCCAGGTGGTGCAGGTTCAGGGCGGTGCAGCGTCCCAGCGAGGCCAGGATCCGGGATACGGAGGCCAGTTCGGCGCCAGGGAAGATGTGCTTCTGAATCCAGTCACTCTGCCGGATGTAGTCCGGGAACCGGCGCTCGTTCATGGTGATGGTCTGCAGCAGGAACCGTCCGCCAGGCTTCAGCAGGCGATCCACGGCGCTGAAGTAGGTGTCGTAGTAGGCCAGCCCCACGGCCTCGAACATCTCGATGCTCACGGCCTTGTCGAACTGCCCCTGAAGGTGCCGGTAGTCCTCCAGCCGGAGGTCAATGCGGTCTGCAACGCCTTCCCGCTGGAACAGAGCCCGGGCGTACTCGTACTGCTGCTGGCTGATGGTGGTGGTGGTGACCCGGCAACCGCGAGTCCTAACGGCGTGGAGCGCGAAGCCACCCCAGCCCGTGCCGATCTCCAGCAGGTGGTCCCCCTGCCCCAGTTGCAGCTTCTGACAGATCAGCTCGAACTTGGCGCGCTGGGCGGCTTCCAGATCCTGGCCCGCCGATTCAAACACCGCGCAGGAATAGGCCAGGGTGGGGTCCAGCCAAAGCTTATAGAAGTCATTGCCCAGGTCGTAGTGCTGGCCGATGTTCCGCCGGGAGCCCTCCACATGATTGCGGCGACGCCGGTGCAGCAGGCGGTTGGCGGCCTTGCCCAGGGAGGCCAGCAGCCCGCCGCCCTGATCAAAGGCGGCCATGTTGCGCACGGCGATGCGGACCACGGAGACCAGGTCATCCGTCTCCCACCAGCCCTTCATGAAGGCCTCGCCCAGGCCCACCTCGCCCTGGATCAGCCCGGCCTGGAAGAGCCGGGGGTCGAGGATGCGGACCCGCGCTTGCAGGTCGGCCCTGGGGTCGCCGAAGGTGTGAGTGCGCCCACCCAGGTCCAGCCTCAAACAGCCCGTCTCGATCCCGGACAGGGCCTTCAGGAGGAGGCGCTGGGCGACGGAGGGGGTGGTGTCAGCGGATTCGAAGGCTTGGGATGGGTGAACACCGGCACGCGCTTGATCCATAGCCAGAAGGCCTCCCAATGAATGGCAAGAATTACCTTGAGGGTCATCCAGGGGAACTGGATGAGGGTTCTCCTTACGATGCCCGCTGTCCAGATATGTCTCTCAAGGTTCAAAGATACGTCAAAAAATAAATCTAGACGATTGAATTCCGCAATATGCACCTTCAGGGTGTCCCCGGGGGGCGTGAAGGCCCACCGATAGTGGAGGTCCATGGGCATGAAAGGGCTGACATGAAAGGCTTTGGGTACATCGAAACTGACCCCGCCCGGTCCCTGGTGCCCCTCGGCCACGGGCAACCAATAGGTGTGACGCTCCCGCCAGGGCGTGTTGGTCACCTGGGCCATGATCAGGGTCAGCTGGCCCTCGGCGTCATGGCAGTAGAAGTAGCTGACCGGATTGAAGCAGATGCCCAGGTACCGCAGGTGCGTGAGCAGGAAGATGGGGCCATTCGGCAACTGGTGACCTTTGGCTTCGGCATCCAGGCGTAGCCGCTCCCTGAGGGGCAGCGCGGGGTCGCCGAACTGGTCCGCTTCGTGAAAGGCCGCCCAATTCCAGCGACCGTAGCTGAGGAAGGGGGACACCCGGCACAGTTCGGGTATGCGGTCCACATCCAGGAAGGCCATGAACAGCGGGTAGGTGAAGGCATGGACCTTGGGCGCCCGGCGGCGATGCCGCACCTGGCCCACATAGATGGCGGGTTCTGGGAGGCTCACCACATGACACCCAGGTCACGCGCAACCTTGATTCCAGAACGAACGCCGCACTCTCGGTATCCGCTGCGCGGATACGCGAGACCTCCCGCACTGGAATGGTCGTTCACCATGACACACCGAGATCACGCCCAACTCTGATACCCGATTTGAGGCCGTCCTCATGAAAGCCGTAGCCCCAGTAGGCGCCGGCGTAGTGGGTGCGGCCGCCGAGGGAGGCCGGGCCGCTGACTTCGGCCCAGCGGGTCTGGGCGCGGATGGCTTCCTGGGTGTAGCGGGGATGGTCGTAGGCGTAGCGGCCCGCGATGGCACCTGGATCCAGCAGGTCCTCAGCGTGCAGGCTCACGAACCAGTCCTGGCGGGTGGCCAGCGGCTGGAGGCGGTTCATGTGGTAGGTGAGCACCAGACGGTTCGAGTCGGGGTGGGCCCGGAAATTCCAGGAGGCCCAGCCCCGGCGCTGCCTGGGCAGCAGGCTGGCATCCCGGTGCAGCACCGTGGGGCTGTGGTTGCTGGTGAAGGCCCCCAGGACCTCCCGCTCCTGGTTGCTCGGGTCCGCCAGCAGGGGCAGCACCTGATCCCCGTGGCAGGCCAGCACGACCTGATCAAAGACCAGGGTCGCCTGGCCCTCCAGGTGCAGGTGGACGCCGTCGGCAGCCCTTCGGATGCTGATGATCCGGGCCCCGGTCACCAGACGGTCCCGATAAGGCCGGGTGATGGGCTCCAGGTACCGCGACGTCCCGCCGGGGATGGTGCGCCAGGGGTGGTGGGTGGTCAGGCCCAGGAACCCGTGATTGTGGAAGAACCGCACCAGAGTCGCCGCCGGGAAGGCCGCCATGTCGGCCAGGGTGGTGGACCACACGGCCCCGGCCATGGGGTAGAGGTACTCGGTCTTGAAGCGCTCGGAGAACCGGTGGCGGGCCAGGTACTCCCCCAGCGTGGGGCCGTCCCCATCGGCTTCAGTAAGCAGGGCTTTGGCGACCCGGTTGAACCGGATGACTTCGGCCCATAACCCATAGAAGGCTGGGCTGAGGAGGTTCCGGCGCTCCGTGAACAGCCCGTTCAGCCCCACGGTGCACCAGGGGAGGGCGTTGCCGCTGGCCGCAAAGCTCATGTCACTGGCGCAGGTATCCACGCCCAGCTCATCCATGAGGCGGATGAAGTTCGGGTAGTTCACCCGGTTGTGGACGATGAACCCCGTATCCACGGGCACCGGCCCCTCAGGCGTATCGACGGTCACCGTGTGGGTATGCCCCCCAATGCGGGCCTGCTTCTCGAAGACCCAGACCTCGTGGGAGCGGCTGAGCAGCCAGGCCGCCGAGAGCCCCGCGATGCCGGATCCGACGACCGCGATGCGGCTCATAGCTTGGCTGAGGACATCGCCGAAACGGGGAAGGGGCGGAGGTCCCGCACGATGCGCAGCCAGCTCAGTACCTGCAGCGCGTAGTAGGTGGGATCAAACTCCCACCAGCGGATCCCCTGGCGGCAGCTGGCCTGGTAGTGATGGTGGTTGTTATGCCAGCCCTCCCCCAGGGTGATCAGGGCCAGCACGAAGTTGTTGCGGCTCTGGTCGCCGGTCTCGAACCGCCGGGTGCCCCAGACGTGGGTGAGCGAGTTGATGCAGAAGGTCCCGTGCCAGAGCAGCACGGTCGAGATCACGAAGCCCCAGACCAGGGCCTCCCAGGCGCCGATCCCAGTCCAGGCCCCGAAGGCGAAGGTGGCCGCCCCCAGCAGCCAGGGGCATAGCCAGTGATAGGCATCCAGGAAGCGCAGCTCGGGGAACTTCGAGAAGTCCTCGATGGACTTGGGGTCGTAACGGTCATAGGCGTCCGAGAGCACCCAGCCCAGGTGGGACCACCAGAAGCCGTCGACCACCGGCGAGTGGATGTCCTGGGGCGTGTCCGAGAAGCGATGGTGGTGGCGGTGGTGGGCCGCCCACCAGAGCACGCCCTTCTGGGCGGAGGTCTGGGCCACGAAGGCCATGAGGAACTGCGGAACCCGGCCCATGCGGTAGGTGCGGTGGCTGAAGTAGCGGTGGTAGCCCGCGGTCACCGCGAACATGCGGATGAAGTACAGCGCTACGCACAGCGCCACCAGCTTCCAGGAGAAGGCCAACCAGATGGCCGTCAGGCAGGCCAGGTGCAGCAGCACGAAGGAGACCGAGACCACCGTGACCGAGAAGGGCTTACGCATGGGCTGTCCTTGGCAGGCATCCAGAGTACTCCAGGCGAACAGCCTCCGCCGCGGTGTCGAGGAATTCACAGGGTGGTTGCGGTTGGAACGCGGAGCAAAAAAGGTGGTCGGTACTCAGGCAATGCACTCGCTGGTTCGACCCCAGGGATGTCAAACAAGGCAAGGGGGCCGAATGGCCCCCTTGCCTTGTTTGGTGTACCCGACTGGGGTCGAACCAGCGACCTTTGGCTTCGGAGGCCAACGCTCTATCCAGCTGAGCTACGGGTACTAGTGCTGCACTTGATGGCTTTATCTATGTCCTGCCTTCTTCCGATTTTGGGCTTTGCCAGGATTCTTGCCAGGTTTCGCCTTTTTTCGGGAGCCCGCCGACTTCTTGGCGGACTTCGATGATACCCCGAGACCCATGACTTCTGCCACCTTCGCCTGGGCTTCGCGGAGGCCCGCCGTACTGTCTTCTACGTATCGCATAGTGGTGGTGATGTCTGAGTGTCCAAGCATTTTCTGGACCTTCGGGAGCGCGGTGCCCGTCTCCACATGAAGGGTCGCGAAGGTAGCTCTCAATCTATGCGGTGAAAGGCCAATTATCCCTACCTTCTCCCCTGCCCGTTTGATGGGCTTGCTGGTGAAGCAGCCCACCCGATGAGGTTCTCCATCCCCGGACGGAAACATCCAGCCCTCGGTTTGCTTTCCTTTGAGGGACTTAAGGAAGGCCGCGAGCCAGTCCGGCACAGGGAGAACTGGGGCCTTGCCCGACTTCGTTTTGCCCGGCTGATAGGTCTTCCGACGCAAGTCCAAGTTCTCCCAGCGGGCGCCGAGAGCTTCGTTTTCGCGGAGTCCCAGGCCCAGCATCATGCGAATGGCGCCGCTCACATTAATGTTGCGTGAGCGGTCAATTTCGAGGAGAAATTTCTGCACAGCTTGGGCAGGTAGAATGGGGCGAGGTCTACGCTGTACCTGGAGGCGCGAAACGTCGTACGGGCGCGTCACCAGGAGCTTCCGTCTTATGGCGAATCCAAACAGCGTATTGACGGTCTTCAGCAGTGCGTTTGCGCCCCCAGATGAGCCCCCATTTTCAAGGTATGAGGCGCGACACTTCTCCAATTTTTCGGTCGTGATTTTATCTAGCGGGAGGTCTCCCAGATGCGGCTCTATGTGCAGCCTCATGTAGCTGTCGAAGCTCTTCAGGTGTCGCTCGGAAAACTGTTTCTTCGCTACCTCTTTCCAGTCGTCATAGAGGCCTGCGAGCTTTGGCAATGAAAGGCGCGAATGTTCGCCCCGTTTGGCTTTGTTCCGGAGGTCTGTTTTGAGTGTCTCCAAGTGCTTGATGGCCTCGCGCTCGGTGCTCTCGTCCGTGCTGCCGTGATAGCAATCGCCGCGAAATTCAAACTTGTAGTAATAGACGATGGTCCCGTCCGCGTGGACGTGCCGCTTGAGGCCGCGCACATAGCCCGCGCCTTCAGCCATTTTTTCTTGGCCTTAGGCGCTGATTGAGGGTTTTTCCAGTCCAGAGTGCAGTCCCCCAGATGTAGCCGGGCACGAATGGTTCCCCAGCTTCCGGAATCTTGAAGATTCGCATTCTCCCGGACAGCTCCTCCAACAGCACGATTTCTCCCGGCACACCTTTGTGGCACGGCTCACCCTCGTGGTCGTTTAGAAGGAAGAGCACCGGCTCTTCCGCATCGATGACGCCAGGGATCCGCTCCTCGCACCAGCGGATGAACCGGCACAGGGAAGCCTTGGCAGAGGCTACGGAGTGTGGAGACTGCCCTTTCACGCCCATGTGCGTCAGATACCGCTGCATGTGGTGATAGAGGCTGTCTGGATCGTCCATGCCTCCAAGGGGCGGCAGAACGGGTTTACGCCCTCCAAGCCCTCTCATCGCGTCACCTGATCCGGGTTGATGGGCTGGTTCTGTGGGTAGGACAGGACGGGGTTTTGAGATACCCCAGGCGTGCGGTTTTCATCCTCTGAAGCCAAAACAGGACTCAAAGCCTCACCCTGACTTGCGTTGAGTGGATCGACTGCACCCCGACCACCCCCCCACCCCCCCCCCCCCCCTGCCCCCCCGGGGCCCCCCCCCCGGGGGGTCCCGTGCCGGCGCGGGGCGTGGCTCC
>JBBRZL010000035.1:0-25311 GCA_038236735.1 Holophagales bacterium
GAGCTGCCGCCTGGTGCCGGACATGGACGAGGCCAAGACCATGGGCCGCATCCGCGCCTTCGTGAACGAGCACTTCCCCGACGTGCAGTTCCACGAAGAGCACGGCCTGGCGCCTTTCAAGGGCCACGTCACCGGCCCCTATGCCGAGGCCATCAAGGACGCCTACAAGTTCGCCTTCAACGCCCCCTGCTCCTTCACCCGTGAGGGCGGCAGCATCGGCGCCGTGAAGACCATGGAGGACATCCTGGGCTGCGAGGTCTTCTTCCTGGGCCTCAGCCTCCCCAGCCACGGCTACCACGCCCCCAACGAGAACTACGACTGGGAGCAGGCCGGCGGCGGCATCGCCGCCTTCGCCCACTACTTCCAGACGGTGAGTGGGATCAAGTAACTGGGGCCGTTTTGGGCGAAAATCGTCGGCCTTAGGCCGGCGATTTTCGTTTAGAAGGTGCCTTGGACAAGGCCTCCGTCCACCAGCAGGCTCTGGCCCGTGACGTAGGAGGCGGGTGCGCTGCACAGAAACGCGATGACTGCACCGACTTCGGCAGGTTCGCCGATGTGACCGGCGGGGATGGCCGCGGCCTGGCGGGTGAAATGCTGCTCCACGGTGATGCCTTCGGCCTTGGCTTTCACCTCGGCCAGGTGATGCTGGCGGTCGGTCATGATGTGGCCCGGCAGCAGGGCGTTCACGGTGACGCCATCCTTGGCGCTCTCCAGGGCCAGGGTGCGGGTGAGGCCCGACAGGCCGGCGCGCAGGGTCGAGCTGATGGTGAGCAGCGGATAGGGCTGCTTGGCCACCAGGCTGGTGATGTGGACGATGCGGCCCCACTGCCGGGCCCGCATGCCGGGCAGTACCAGGCGCGTCATGCGCACCACGTTCATGAGGGTGGATTCCACGCCGGCGGCCCAGTCCTCGTCGCTGAGGTGATCGAAGGTGGCGGCCTTGGGCCCGCCGGTGTTGGTGATGAGAATGTCCACAGGGCCGAGTGCCGCCACCGTGGCCTGATGCCAGTGGATCAGGTCGGCGGACTTCGCCACGTCCGCCGCCACCGCCAGGGCGCGCACGCCCAGGGCTTCCAGTTCGGCCTTCGCCGCCTCCAGGGCCCCCTGGTCCCGCCCGCAGACGGACACCCCGCAGCCTTCCGCAGCCAGAGCGAGCGCCGCCGCTCGGCCCAACCCCTTGCTGCCCGCCGCCACCATGGCCACCTTGCCTCGAATGCCCAGGTCCATGTCATCCTCCGGATACTCAGCATAGGCCTTCGCCGCCCGCGGCTTCCAGATCGGTTGCTCTCCGTCTGCCGGAAGACGGATACTCCTCAAGGAAATAGGGGACCCCGTGGACTTTTCGATCTCATTGCCGGCCTGGGCCATCGCAGCGAACCAGCAGTTGCCTGACTGCATTCCCACCCTGGAGGAACGGATGCGGCAGGTCATCCGCTTCTCGAGGCTGAACTTCGAGCAGGGCACGGGTGGCCCTTTCGCCGCGGGCGTGTTTGAGCGCGACACAGGCCGGCGGATCGTCATTGGCGTGAATCGCGTGGTTCCCTCCAACTGCTCGTCGGCCCATGCGGAGGTTACGGCCCTGTCCCTCGCCCAGCGCCTGCTGGGGACCTTCGATCTGGGCCAAGCCCACCGACCGTCCTATCAGTTGGTGGTCAACTGGCGACCCTGTGTCATGTGCTACGGTGCCACCCTCTGGTCGGGCATCAAATCCCTGCTGATTGCCGGGAGCGGACCAGAGCTTGAAGCCATCACGGGCTTTGATGAAGGCCCCATCCATCCGCAGTGGGACCGGGAACTGGAGAGGCGTGGCATCGAGCTGGTCAACGATGTGCTGACCGAAGAGGCCCTCCAGGTCTTCCGGGACTTCGTGGCGAGCGGCGCCATCGTCTACAACGGCCGTGGGGGTGGCCGCAGCAGGCCGGCAAGGTCGGCAGACCAGGACGCACCAGGATGAGAGCGCCTTTTTCGGTGACAACCACGGGCGTCTTGCTGACCATGGGGCATGCCGCGCGCCACTGATCGAATTCCCATCAGCCTCCTCATCGGCGTGGGCTTCGTGTTCCTGGCACTCGGCTGGGCGCCCAGGGCGGACCGCTTCACCTGGTTCATGGAGAACCTGCCGGTGATCATCGGCGTTCCGGTGCTCGTCCTCACCCATCGGCGCTTCCCGCTCACCAACCTGCTCTACGGGCTCATCGCCCTGCACTGTCTGGTGCTGATGGTGGGTGGCTACTGGACCTATGCCGAGGTGCCCGCGGGCCACTGGGTGCGGGCCTGGCTGCACCTGGCGCGCAATCCCTATGACCGGCTGGGCCATCTCTTCCAGGGCTTCGTACCCGTGCTGATCTTCCGGGAAGTGTTGTTCCGCAAGGGCATCCTGAAACCAGGTGCCTGGTCCGCGTTCGTGCTGATCGCCATGGCGCTGGGCCTCAGCGCCAGCTACGAGCTGCTCGAGTGGCAGACCGCCGTGTGGAAGGGGGCCTCCGCCGATGCCTTCCTGGGCAGCCAAGGCGATCCCTGGGACACCCAGTGGGACATGGCCTGCGCGCTGCTCGGGGCCTCCGCCGCCCTGGCCCTGCTCACCCGGCTGCATGACCGGCGGCTGGCCGCCCTGTCCCACTGATACCATCCAGGGATGCCCGCCCTGGAACTGAGCTCCCTCACCAAGCGCTTCGGCGACAAGATGGCGGTGGAGGGCCTCAGCCTCAGCCTGGAACCCGGCGCCTTCCTGGGCCTGCTGGGCCGCAACGGCGCCGGGAAATCCACCACGCTGAAGATGGTGACGGGCCTGTTGACGCCCACCTCGGGCACCATCCGCATGCTGGGCCTCGACCTGGCCACCGAGGCCCTGGCCATCAAGCGGCAGATCGGCGCCATGCCCGAGGACATGGCCCTTTTGGACATGCTCAGCGGCCCCCAGTACCTGCGCTTCGTGGGGCGGATGTACGGGATGCCGGACGCCCTCATCGACGCCCGGCGCGCGGAGCTCTTCGACAAGCTGGACCTGGCCGTGGCGCCGAAGCTGCTGCTGGCGGACTACAGCTTCGGCATGAAGAAGAAGGTGGCCCTCTGCGCGGCCCTGATCCACGGCCCGCGGATGGTCTTTCTCGACGAGCCCTTCGAGGGCATCGATCCCGTCACCAGCCGCACCATCAAGGACATCCTCCACAGCCTGCAACACAACGGCGTGACCCTGGTGCTCACCAGCCACATCCTCGAAGTGGTGGAACAGCTCTGTCCCCTCATCGCCATCCTGGACGAGGGCCGCCTCAAGGGCTTCGGCCCCCTGGAGGACCTGCGCCGCGGCGGCGAAAGCCTCGAGCAGCTGTTCATGGATCTGGTCGGCGGCGCCCAGAAGGGCGAGCTGTCGTGGTTATGAGCATGGGCTGTGGGCGGACCCTAGCCATTGAGCCGCGTCTGCGCCGATCGAGGCGGGCTGTAGGCTGGCGGAGTCGGGCATGCGGCTGACACCCTTCAAGGCGCTACTGACGATGCATTTCCAGAGCTCCTGGAACCGCTCAGCCCGCGAACTGGGCCGCCAGGGCGCACTGGTGATGGGGCTGCTGGTGGGCCTGTTGGGCCTGCTCGGGACGGGCCCCCTGTTGCTGGGCATGGGGGGCCTGGGCTGGCTGATGGGGAGCAATCTGGACAGACCCCTCGCGCCCGCCCTCCTGGGTGGCGTGTTGGCTCTGATCGGCATCGGCGGCGGGCTCTTTGGCGGCGTGCTCGGCGGCGCCCGCCAGCTGAACTGGGAGGCCTACCGGGGCTACCCCCTGAAACTGCGTACCCTCTACTTCGCAGAGCTGGTGGCGGGCATCGCCGATCCCCTGCCCCTCATCCTGGCGGTGGGCCTCACGGGCTTCCTTGGGGGCGTGGCCGTGGGCGCTCCAGCCACGATTCTCCTGCTGCCCCTGGTCCTGCTGGAAACCCTCGGCACCCTGCTGGCCCTGCAGTTGCTGGTGGGCGGATTAGCCGCCGCCCTGGTGAGGCGCCTGCGCCTGGCCCTGACCCTGCTTGCCGTCCTCGCCTGGGTGGGTTCGACTCTGGCCACCTCCCAACTCTCGCGGCACCCCGTTCCCCGGGCCACGACCTCCCACCGCGGGGAACAGCAGGCCCAGGTGGAGGCCCTGGGCCGACGCGGTGCCCAGGTGCTGGCGGTGCTGCCCAGTCATGGCTCGGCCCTGAGCCTCGTCCGGGCCCGGGAGGGCCACTGGGGCTCAACCCTCATCCTCCACTTCTTTCCCCTTGGGAGCCTCGCCCTGCTCATGCTCCTGGGGGCGCGGTTGGTGGCTCGCGAAGCCCAGGCCGAGGCTTCCCGGCAGACCACCCGGGGGCCGGACCGGCTCTGGTCCTTCCGCGGGCCCGTGGAGGGCCTCGCCCGGCTCCACTTCCGGACACTCATGGCCAGTCAATTGGGGAAGTTCGCCTTCCTCATGCCGGTGATGACGCTGGTGCTGCTCAAGGGTCCCTTCGCCCAGTTCCGGGGCCAGTCCTTGTGGGCGGTGCCCATGGCCTTTGCCTATCTTGCCCTCGTGGGCAACAACGTCGTGCTGAACCAGTTCGGCTTCGACCGCCACGGTATCAAGGTGCTCCTGCTGCTGCCGGTGACCGCCATGGACCTG
The DNA here is from genome assembly GCA_038236735.1 of Holophagales bacterium. GTDB lineage: Bacteria > Acidobacteriota > Holophagae > Holophagales > Holophagaceae > Geothrix. The sequence continues at coordinate 4,623 of JBBRZL010000035.1, forward strand.
CTCAAGGGCAAGCTGCTGGGGATGGCCGTCCATCAGGGGCTGCAGGCGCTGCTGCTGATCATCCTGCTGGCAGCCTTCGAGGCCCCAGGCCCAGCCCCACTCGTCGCCGGGCCCCTGATGCTGGGCTGCGTCTTCCTCGCCCAGAGTGCCGTGGGCCAGTGGACCTCCCTCTGGGCCCCGCGACCCATGGCCATGGATAGTCTGAAAAACAGCAACATGCCCTTCGCCGTGGGCATGCTGAGCCTGGCCACCTCCGGCCTCTGGACGGGCCTCTTCGGCGGACTCTACGCCCTCATGGCCTGGCTCGCGCCCGCCTGGCTGCTGCCCGCCATGGCCCTGGCCTTTGCCCTCACCCTGGGCGCCCACTTCGCCCTCCTACCCACGGTGGCGGCCTTCCTGGACCGCCGCCGGGAAGTCCTGGTGGAGCGCCTCGGATGATGAACCCAGCCGCCCTTCAACTCGCCGCGGAGCTGGGCGGCACTCTGCTGAGCGGAGCGGCCGGGAGCCTTCTGCTGGTGGAACGCATCCAGGGCCACGGCCTGCCCCAGGTCCTGGTGCTGGGGCGCGGCGCCACGGACCTGCTGGATTCCCTGGAGGCCGCCGAACGGGCCCAGGCCGCGGGCCTCCAACTGAATCTACTCGCCCTGGTGCCACTGCCCGGCTGCGACCTGGCCCCGGCCCTGGACCTGCACCGCCGACGCATTGGGGCCCTGGTGGCCGCCCTGGATGCAGGCCTGCCCTGGCTGGGCGGCAAGCCGATGCTGGCGCGACGGCTACCGGGTCGGATCTGCCGCACCGCCCCGGTGCCCCTCGCCAAGGCGCCCCTGGGGCCCCTTGAGAAAAGCGAGCTCAAGGCCTTCCTGGCGGACTGGGAGAAGGACCGGCGCAAGATGGTCTTCCGCCGGCCGGAGTGGCGGGAGGCGCCGGATCATGCCGAACACGGCGGCTTCGAGACAGATCTCTGGCCCGGCGTGCCCCTGCCAGAAGGGGCTGAATTACGGGTGCCGCCGCTGGAACTGCCCTGCGCTACGCCACTCACCGAGGCCCTCCGCGTGGCCCTCCGCATGGCGACAGGCCAGACCGTGCCCATCCTCCCCCTGCCAGTGGATCCCTCAGCCCTGCATGCCCTGCGTCAGCTCACCCCGGAGATCGCCGCCTTTCGCGGGCCGCTGGGAGCCTGGGAACTGGCCCTGGCGGGCCTGGCACGCCTGCCGAGCCCACCGCATTTCTGCGCGCGGTGCTGATCGGCTACATGTTCAACGCCCGCCCGTAGACGGCCCGGGCCGCCTCGGGGAACACCTCGTTCAGGGTGGGGTGCGGGTACATGGTGTTGATGAGCTCGTCGACGGTGTATTCGCCGCCCATGAGCGCCACGCTGGAGGCCACCAACTCCGTGGCCTTGGGCCCCAGGATGTGGATGCCGAGGATCTCGCCGTACTTGCCATCGGCCACGATCTTGATGAAGCCATGGGGTTCGCCCACGATATTGGCCTTGGCCAGGGGCGCGAAGGGGAAGCTGCCCACCTTCACGTCGTACCCCTTCTCCTTGGCAGCTTTTTCGCTGAGACCGATGGTGCCCACTTCGGGATCACAGTAGGTGCAGGCGGGAAAGCGGTCGTAGCGCACGGGGTGGGGGTGCACGTCCTTGCCGAGGCTCTGGGCCGCGTGCTCGGCGGCCACGATGCCCTCGTCGCTGGCCACATGGGCCAGCCAGGGCGTGCGCACGATGTCGCCAATGGCGTAGAGGCCGGGTTCGCCCGTCTGCATGTACTGGTCGATCACCACGCAGCCTCGGTCCACTTGGGCCTTGGTCTTCTCGAGCCCGATGCCCTCCACGCGGGGTGATCGGCCCACGGCCACCAGCAGATGGCTGCCCAGGACCTCGCCGGGGGTTTCCCCTTCCAGGTAGCAGGCCACGCCGTCCGTCCGCTGCTCGATGCGGGTGATCTTGGTCTTGGTGCGTACGTCGATCTTGTGGGCCTTCTTGAAGATCTTGGCTAATTCGAGGCCGATATCCTCATCTTCGAGGGGCAGGATGGTGTCCATGAACTCCACCAGGGTCACCTTGGAACCGAGGCGGCTGAACACCGAGGCGAACTCCACGCCGATGGCCCCGGCACCGAGGATCACCAGGTGGGCCGGCAGTTCCGTCATGTCCAGGATGTGATCGCTATTGAGCACCCGGATGCCATCAGTCTCGAGACCGGCGATGTCCTTGGGACCCGAACCCGTGGCCAGGATGATGCGCTTGGCTTCATGCACCTCGCCCGCCACTTCCACGCGGCCGCTGCCCAGGAGGTTGCCCTGGCCCTTCAGCACGGTCACCTTGTTCTTCTTCATGAGAAATTCGATGCCCTTGGCATTCTTCAGGACGATGCGGCCCTTCCGCTTGACGATGGCCGCAAGGTTGGGTTTCAGGGCCCTGGCGTCCACGCCGTCGATGCCATAGTCGTCGGCCACCTGCATCTGCTCGAAGCGGTGGGCGGTCTCCAGCCAGGTCTTGGCGGGGATGCAGCCACGATGGAGGCAGGTGCCGCCCAGCGCAGCATCCTTTTCCACCAGGGCCGTGCTCAGACCCAGCTGCGCGCCCCGGATGGCGGCGATGTAACCGCCGGGGCCAGAGCCGATGACGATGAGATCGAACTGGGCCATGAAACCTCCGGGTCGGACGCGGTCAGTATCCCACGGGCACGGCCGCGCGGCCCTGGGCTGGGAGCGACTGGCGCAGACCGGTGTGCGGCTGCCTTAGACGTAGACCAACGCCGTGCGGACTTCCAGCCGTGCCGCCCGCCACTCCACCCAGGCGGCCTTCAACTCGGCCCGATGGGCGACCATCGAGGCCTGCCATTCCAGCTTGGCCTCGCGCCAGGCCTCGGCCTTGGCCGTGCCCTTGGCGCGCCATTCGGCGTTCCTGAGGCGCCAGACCTCGTGCCGGTCATGGAGGGAGGCCAGGGCTGCATCAAGCTTGAGGCGGGCCGCCGCCAGCCGCGCCCGCATGGGGGTGGCCACGCCCGGACTGGCCAAGGTCAGGCGCTCCCGCAGGCGCTTTTCCTCCATGTGCAGCCGGGCCCGGGTCATGGCCGCCGCCGACACTCTCCGGAATTGGCCCACCAGGCCCAGCCAGCCCAGGGCATTGAGCAGCCACTTGGTGGTGTCCCACTGGTACCAGAGAGCGCCATTGCGGTAGTCCCACTGCCACTGGTGATGGAAGTTGTGGTAGCCCTCGCCGTAGGTCAGGGGGGCCAGCAGCCAGTTATCGCGGGCTGAATTGGCATCGGTGTAGGGGCGGCTGCCGAAGACGTGGGCCGCGCTGTTGATGAAGAAGGTGGTGTGGTGCGTCAGGACGATGCGCAGGGCGAGGCCGAAGACGAAATTACCGATGAAGTTGCCGGTGGCCAGGCCAATCCACAGGGGAATGGTGGCCACCACGGCCCCGATGAGGAAGTGGTGCCGGTGCTGCCACTGCACCAGGGGATCCTTCTCCAGATCGGCCACGCCAGCCAGGGGCAGGGCCTTGGCTTCCATCACCCAGGTCCAGTGGGCAAACCAGAAACCGCGGCGGATGGTGTAGGGATCCTGGTCCGTATCCACATGCTGGTGGTGCACCCGGTGGTCGCTGGACCACTTGAGCGCCGAGTTCTCGAAGGCGGCGGCACCCACGCAGAGAAACAGGAAGCGCACGGGCCACGAGGCCCTGAAGGCCCGATGGCTGAAGAGCCGGTGGTAGCCCCCACTGATGGCGGTGCCGATGGCGAAGGTCATGGCCAGGCAGACCAGGGCCTCGCTCCAGCGAAGGCCGGAGGTGGCCAGACGCCAGGGCACCAAGATTAGGGCCAAGGCCAGGGTCCCCGTGAGGAAGATCGTGTTCAGCAGGTTCCAGCGTTTGGCCTGGGCCATTCCATTGACTCCAAAATGAAGTTCAATTCTACCCTGCGTAAGCCAGCGATGTCCTGTGCCAAACTTGCCCTATTCCCGATATCGATCCACCCCTGAGGTTTCCGTGACCGAGAAGCGACCCTGGTACCGCTCCAGCACCTTCTGGATCTTCCTGGGTCTGCTCCTGGGCGTGGTGCTGGGGGGCTTCCTGCCCCAGGACCAGTACCCGGAGGCCTACAACCTCTTCCGCTTCCTCTCCAAGGCCTTCATCAGCCTCATCAAGGGCCTCATCGTGCCCCTGCTGCTGTCCACCATCATCGTGGGCATCGCGCAGACCGGTGACATCCGGGCCGTGGGTCGCATGGGCGCCAAGGCCCTCCTCTACTTTGAGATCATCACCACCCTGGCCCTGTTCATCGGACTGGCCGTGGCCAACTGGCTGAAGCCCGGCGCCAATCTGCCCATGGACCTGGGCGCCCACGCGGCCGTGGCCGCGGTCAAGGCGAAGACGGGCTGGGAGATCGCCCTCCATCTATTCCCCTCGAACCTAATCCAGCACGCCGCGGAAGGCGACATCCTGCCCGTGGTGATCTTCGCGACGATCTTCGGCATCGCCCTCACGAAGGTGGGCGAACGCGGGAAGCCCGTGCTGGCCTTCTTCGATGGCGTGGCCCAGACCATGTTCAAGTACACGGACTTCGTCATGAAGCTCACGCCCCTGGGCGTGTTCGGCGCCATGGCCTACAACGTAAGCCACATGGCCGCGGGCCATGTCGTGAACGGCGCCTTGCTGAAGGGGTGGCCCGCGGTGTTCCACCTGTTGAAGCAATACAGCCTGCTGGTGGGCAGCCTTTATCTCGCCTTGACCCTGCTGTTCATCCTGGTCTTCGTGCCCGTGGCCTGGCTCTGCGGCATCCGGATCCTGGCTTTCGTGAAGGCCATCAAGGATCCGGCCCTCACGGCCTTCAGCACGGCCAGCAGCGAGGCGGCCCTGCCCAAGCTGCTGGAGGAAGTGGTGCGCTTCGGCGTGCCCCGGCGCGTGGCCAGCTTCGTCATTCCCACGGGCTACAGCTTCAACCTGGACGGCTCCACGCTCTACCTGGTGCTGGCCAGCCTCACCATCGCCCAGGCGGCCGGCATCCACATGAACCTGGGCCAGCAGCTGCTCATGGTCTTCACCTTCATGCTCACCAGCAAGGGCGTGGCCGGTGTGCCCCGGGCCACCCTGGTGATCATCGCCGGCACCTGCGGCAGCTTCGGCCTGCCCGGGGAGGCAGGCATCGCCATGCTGCTGGCCGTGGACGAGATCATGGACATGGCCCGCACCACGGTGAACGTCATCGGCAACGGGCTGGCCAGCGTGGTCATAGCCAAGTGGGAGGGCGTGTTCGGGACCGATCCCGAGCCGCTGCCGGACCAGGAGGGCTGACCCAAGGGTCGACATTCAATCCTCTGGCGGATCCTGCCGAAACGGGAGGTCCGCCACAGGAGCCCCTATGCGATCCACCCTCGCCACCCTGCTCTGCCTCCCGACGCTCTGCCTGACCCTGTCCGCCCAAGAGATCACCCAGGCGGAAACGATAGCCCTAGTAAAGGACGCCATCGCCTTCGCCAAGGCCAATGGCAAGGAGGCGGCCTTCAAGGAAATCACGACCGGCGGCGGCGGACGGTTCCGCAAGCATGCAGGTGAGCTATACGTCTTCGTCTACGACCTGGACGGCAAGGTCCTGGCCCATGGCCAGGGTGCCGCCAAGGTGGGCGTGAACCAGATCAACGCCAAGGATCCCGATGGCCGCGAGTACATCAAGGAGCGCATCAAGCTGGCCAAGGAAAAGGGCAAGGGCTGGCACGACTACATCTACATGAACCCGAAGGACCAGAAGAAGGAAGCCAAGACCAGCTACATCGAGGTCTGGGACAACCTGATCTTCGGCGCCGGCATCTACAAGAAGTAGCTCTCAACCCTGTCCAAACCCTTGTCCTGCGGGACTTCCGCCGCTATGGTGGAGAATTCCCTCTAAGCCGACCAGGACCAGAATCCGACAGGGGACGCCATGAAGATCATTGTGACCGACGAGGTGACCGGAGAGGGTCTAGCCCTCCTCCTGGCGGACCCGCGCATCACCCTGGACGTCCGGTTGGGTCTTTCCAGGGAGGCCCTGCTGGCCTGCATCGGTGAGTACGAGGCGATCATCACCCGCAGCGGCACCACCGTGGACAAGGCCCTGCTCGATGCCGCGACGAGCCTGAAGATCGTGGCCCGAGCTGGGGTCGGCATTGACAACGTGGACGTGGACTACGCCAGTTCCAAGGGCGTCATCGTCGTGAACGCGCCTTTTGGCAACACGAACAGTGCCGCCGAACACACCCTCGCCCTGCTGCTGTCCGCCTGCCGCCACATCCCTGCGGCCAACGCCAGCCTCAAGGCCGGCGAGTGGAAGCGCGCCAAGTTCACCGGCGTCGAACTGAAGGGCAAGACTGCCGGCGTCATCGGCCTGGGCAAGGTGGGCGGGCGCGTCGCTACGCGCCTCAAGGCCTTCGAATGCGAGGTGCTGGGCTGCGATCCTTACATCAGCGCCAAGCGGGCCCAGGACCTGGGCGTCCGCCTGGTGGACCGGGACCAGCTGTGCCGGCTCTGCGACATCATCACCGTGCACACGCCCCTGAACGACGAGACCCGCGGCCTGATCGGTGCCGGCCAGTTCGCCCAGATGAAGCCGGGTGTCATCCTGCTCAACGTGGCGCGAGGCGGCATCCTGGATGAGCCCGCGCTCCTCGCCGCCCTGCAAGCCGGCAAGGTGAGTCTGGCCGCCGTGGACGTGTGGTCCGAAGAACCCCCGGCCACGGACACCTTGAAGCAGCTCATCGCCCAGGAACGGCTGGTGGTGACGCCGCACCTGGGCGCCAACACCCAGGAGGCCCAGGTGAACGTGGCCATCGACGTGTCCAGGGAAATCCTGGCCTACCTGGACCATGCCCCCCTGGAGAACGCCGTGAACCTGCCCCGCTTCGACCCGGCCGTCATGGAGCAGATGCGGCCCTACTTCAAGCTCATGGCCGTGCTCAGCGAGTTCGGCCTCCAACTCATGAAGGGCAACCTGGATCGCGTGACCTTCGGCTTCAGCGGTGCCATCGCCCATCAGGACTGCTCGCCGCTCACCGTGAGTGGCCTGGCGGCCCTGCTGGACCGCACCACCGATCAGCCCGTGAACATGGTGAATGCCAGCCTCGTGGCCGAGCGCATGGGGCTGGTCGTGGAAGAACGGAAATCCACCCAGGGTGGGGCCTTCTCCAACCTGGTGACCCTGACTCTGGAAGGCGCCAGCGGCACCCGGGTGGTGGCCGGCACCCTCTTCGAGGGCAGCCCCCGCATCGTTGGACTGCGCGACTACGCCATGGACTTCCTGCCCAAGGCGCACATGCTGCTCCTGAGCTACCTGGACCGTCCCGGCATGATCGGGAAGATCGGCACGGTACTCGGCCAGCACGACATCAACATCGCCTGCATGAACCTGGGACGGCGGGAGAAGAAGGGGGAGGCCATGGTGGTGCTCTCTGTGGATTCTCCGGTACCGGCGGCGGTGGTTGCTGAACTGCAGCAGGCTACAGAGGCCACCTTCGCCCAGGCCCTCCACCTTCCCTCGGCATGAGGACGCGCTTGAAACTCATCGCCTGGGACTTCGACGGCACGCTGGTGGACAGCCGCCCCCTCATCGAGGCGGGCATGGCCCACGCCCTGGATGCCCTGGGGCAGCCCCGGTCTGTCATGGATGAGTGGCTGAAATACGTGGGCCTGCCCGTCGAAGCGGGCATCCGGAATACCTTCGATCCCCTGGGGCTGGACGGCGACACGGTCCTGAAGGCCTACCGCAGCTTCGGTCATGCGGAACACGAACACATGATGCGACCGTTCGAGGGCATTCCGGAACTGCTGGCGGAACTGAAAAAGCGGGGCCAACGCATGGCCATCGTCACCTCCAAGCGCCGGGTGCCCCTGCTTCGGCAGATGGCCCAGTGGGACTGGGAACCGCTCTTCGATCCCATCATCACCCCGGACGAGGTCACCCACGGCAAACCCCACCCGGAATCCCTGACGGTGCTGCAGGCCATGACCAGGCTGGCCCCCGGCGAACTCCTCATGGTCGGCGACACCCCCTTCGACCTGGACATGGCCAAGGCCGCTGGCGTGCCCAGCTTGGCGGTGGGTCATGGCTTCTACGGACAGGAGGCCCTGGCCGCCTGCGGCCCCCGGGCCTACGCCCCCGACACCGCGGCCCTCCGGGATATCCTCTTGGCCTGGAGTAAGTGATGCCTGAACTGACTCACCTCGATCCCGAAGGCCGCCCAAAGATGGTCGATGTCTCCGCCAAGGCCGTGAGCCGCCGGGTGGCGGTGGCCGCTGGCTACCTGGAGCTCGATGCCCCGGCCGCCGAAGCCCTGGCCCAGGGCGGGGGACCCAAGGGCGATCCCTGGTCCGTGGCCCGCCTCGGAGCCGTGGGCGGGGTCAAACGGACCTCAGACCTGATCCCCCTGGCCCACCCCCTGGTCATCGAGGCGGTGGACGTGGTTCACCACTGGGAGCCGGTCACCCGTCGGGCCTGGCTCCGGGTGGCCGTGAGCTGCGAGGGGCGGACGGGCATCGAGATGGAGGCCCTCGCAGGCGTCACCGTGGGCCTGCTGGTGCTCTACGACATGCTCAAGGCCGTGAGCCATGACATGACCCTCGGCCCGGTCCGGCTGCTGCGGAAGGAGGGGGGAAGACGGGGCTCTGTGACCATGCCCTGGGAGGGATGCCCCTGGACCCCCTGAGGCCGTCAGGTCAGTTGGAAAACATTTGCATTTTCAAGGTGCCCCTGGCCCGGTAGAATGGGATTGGACATTTCCAAAATTCAATGTGCATCGGGGTCGCAACCCCCCTCATGGAGGCCTAGCGAAGCAGGCTTTTCCGTTCCAGCCGGGAGTTCCCCCATGCGTCTTGCCGTCCTGACCCTCGTCATCGCGTCCTTCAGCCTCGGCCTTCAGGCCGCCCCGAAGCGAACCCTCAAGAAGCATAGCTCCCGCCCTGTGGCCCAAGCCGCTGATGGCCCGATCCATGTGCTGAAGAAGGGCGAGACAGCCGCCCAGGTGGCTCGAGCCAACGACATGAGCCTGAACGAGTTGAAGGCCCTGAACCCGGGCCTGAACCTGGCCCGGCTGGCCATCGGAGCCCGCCTGAAGGTTGGCCCGGGCCGCAGCGCTGATGCGGTCGCCCTCCGGCCGGTGGATTCCCCATTGAACCCCCCATTGCGCGTCCCCCTCGTGGCACTGCCACCAGCTCCGCTCATCCAGCCTTCCCCCATGCCCCACCTGGAGCGCCTGCTCCCCTACCAGGTGAAGGCCACCGTACCTGCCGGCGACTCCGGGTCTTCCGCCCACCAGGAGTCCCACCTGCCCCCGGCCACGACCGCCCAACTGCTGGCGCGCATCCAGCCGGTGATGCCGCCGGTCTCCGAGGCCGAACTGAACGCCCTGCTGCCCACCTACGCCCCGGCCGATCCCGACCACCTGGACCTGCTCTGGCCCGTGGAGACCCGCACCATCAGCTCTGCCTGGGGTCCCCGGATGCGGACCAAGACCGTCCGGGTTAAGAACCAGCGTAAGAAGCGGATCCGTTACAAGGGCCGCCATCGGGGCATCGACTTGACCGCGCCTTCCGGAACCTCGGTCTTCGCCGCCCTGGATGGCGTGGTGACGCTGGCTGGCCGACACAAGCAGTACGGCAATTTCGTCATGGTCGAACATGGCAACGGCGTGGTCACCGTCTACGCCCACCACCGCCTCAACCTCGTTCACGAGGGCGACATTGTCCGGCGCGGACAGAAGATCGCAGAAGTCGGCCGCACGGGCAACGCCACGGGACCGCACCTCCACTTCGAGCTCAAGATCGACGGCGTTCAGCGCAATCCCCTGCCGGTACTCAACGACGAAGAAGAGATCCCGGCCGAAGTGGCGGCCCACAACGCCCTGCTGGGAACCGGAACCGTCCGCTGAACTTCCCCGGCTCCTGCGGCACAGGAATAGAGCGCACCTCCTGATCCCCGCTCGGGATGAGTCCGGGAGGCCGTGTTAGACTGGGTCCTTTCGCCGTTTCGAGGTGGTCATGTTGTTGTACCGAGCTTTCCTCCAGACCCTGGGGGCCGTCGTTCTGCTGGCCTTGGCCCTGGCCTGTCACGGGAAGAGCGGGAGCAGCAGCCAGCCGGCTGGCACGGCCAATATCACTGGGACCGTGACCTACAGCCGGGTACCCCTTGCCGTGGACGCCCAGGGCCTTCCCACCGGTCTGGTCGATGCCACGGTTCCCACCAATCTGAAGACCTTGCCAGCGCGGGGCGTGACCGTGCGTTTTTACCAGCAACTCACCCAGACCGATGCTGCTGGCCACACCTCCCTTGAGTGGGCCTTTTCAGGTTCGTCCACCACCGATGTCAACGGGATCTACGTTGCCACGCTCAACCTTGGTAACCCCACCATGGTGGAGCTCGCGAGTACCTTTGACGGTGGCAATGGTGGAGTCATCCACCTGATCGCCGAACCCCAGGGCATCAACAGTTCCACGCCGGTCGTGAGCCGCCTGCAGTATGCCCAACGCAAGGCCGCCAATGGCACCGTCGCCACCGCAAGCATCAATGCCCCCAGTTCGGTACTCCAGGCCAACGCCACCGTGGACTTCACCATCGGTCTCCACGATGAGTGGTGGCTCGTCAACCCAGAGTACTCCCTGGTCGGCAACAACAAGGCCCCCAATGTCGATCAGGCCCAGTTGGAGACCAGCTATCCCGGACGCACGCCTGGGGACGGGACCGGCAGCCGGGTGCTCGGCGTCGGGGATACGATCGCCAGTTTCAGGATCAACTACGGGTCTGCTACGCCGGGTTCAATTCTGGATTTGCACTACTGGCCCGGCCGCACAGAGGCCCGGGGTTCTTTCATTGAATACGATCAATCCATCTACCCCCTGGCCTTTGACTCCTCCAATGGGATCATCCACTACTTCGGTTCTCTAAGCGGCGGCGCGAATGACGATGCCTGGGATGAGGGCGTGATCATGCCCCTCCTGGCCAGGAACGTATTGTTCGCCAGCAACTCGAGCCGAACCTTCGCGATCCCGTTGAACCGGCTCTTCCCCCAGACTGCGGCGCAACCGGACCTGAGCCCCGATCTGGCCCGCATCGAGGGACTGGCCGAAGCCATGGCTGCGAACCTCCTGAAATCCCCCTACCTGGCGGATACCCAGGGGACCGCCCTCGCGACCCCGCTCAAGGATGTTCGGGATATCAGCAGCCTGAGCACGGCTCAGAAGTCGCCCTACTCGGCACCGGCCCTGCGCGCCTTCGCCTGGGAGATCGTCCTCAAGGCGAACAGCCTGCCATCTCCAGGAACCGCCACAAACTGGGCCACCATCAATCCCCTGGCGACCTCGAGATTCTTCCTCGCCCCCTCCGGCGGGACGAACTCGGCCTCGAACATTGCAACCTTCGACAGCGAGCCCATCAACATTTTCAGTCAGATCGCCCGGCTGAGTGAAACCAAGTCTGCCGCGGAACCGGTGGACCTCGCCACGGTCCTGTCGAGCGCCGTCGTCGCCACGCTCGGGACGCCTTTCGGCATCAGTTGGCCCCGCCCCACCAGCGGACCCTATGCCTCCTTTGCCGCCTACTGGGGCGCCGATCCCGTGACCCCGTTTCCTTCGGTGCCCCTCAGCATGGCCAAGGCCATCCAGGTCAACGGCTCCTACCCCAACTACTCCCGGGGCGAAGTCTGCTATGCGGGATTCAGCCTGAACGCGGACAAGCGCTGCATCCTTTCCGCCACCATCGCCCCGGCTCTCGTGGCAGGGGGCCAGGTTGATGTTGATCTTCCCTTGATGAACCAGACCTTCTCCTTCACTGGGACGGGTGGCTCCACACCCGTCATCACCATCCCTGTGCCAGGCACGGCACCCTATTACCATCCCGTCCGCCTCAGGATGAAGAGCCCTGCGACCCTCCAGCCTGATGTCGTGGTGACTTTGAACATCACTCCAGTACCGTGATTCCCGGCAAGGGAGAGATTCATGACCACGACCGAAGCACTCCTTGCCCTCAAGGCCAAGGCGCCTTTCACCCCTGAGTTGGCCATCGTCCTCGGTTCAGGCCTTGGCGCCCTGGCCGATGGCGCCGAAGCGAGGGGCGGTGTGGCCATCCCATTCACGGATCTGCCGCATTTTCCTGCCCCCACAGTACCCGGCCACGGCGGCAAGCTGGTCTTCTGCGAGTTCGAGGGGCGCAAGGTCGTCATGCAGGCAGGCCGTTTTCATTACTACGAAGGCCATCCCATGTCCCTGGTGGTGGCACCCATGCGGCTTTACGGGCGCCTGGGCGTGCAGGCCGTGCTCCTCACCAATGCAGCCGGGGCCTTGAATCCCGGCTTCGGCGTCGGTGACCTCATGGCCTTGACCGATCACATCAATCTTTTTGGCACCAATCCGCTCATCGGGCCCAACGTGGCGCCCGGCCCCCGCTTCCCGGACATGACGGCTGTCTACGATCTGGCCTACCGGACCCACCTGCAGACCTGCGCCCAGCGACTCGGCCAGACCCTGCGCGAAGGCGTGTACCTGGGCCTCACGGGTCCCAGCTATGAAACCCCTGCGGAGATCCGCGCCTTCCGGGTGCTCGGGGCGGACGCCGTGGGCATGAGCACGGTGCCCGAGGCCATTGTGGCTCGGCAGGAGGGTATGCGCGTGGCTGGCATCTCCTGCCTCTGCAACATGGCCGCCGGCATCCTGCCCCAGGCCCTGACCCACCAGGAAGTCCTGGCCGCAGGTGCCGCGGCTGCCGGCCGCTTCGAAGCCCTCGTCCGCGCCTTCGTCCGGGATCTGCCGCAGTAACTCCTCTGAGCCGCGCGGAATTCGACCGCGATTGAGCAAGCAGAAGCCCGGCTCTGCCGGGCTTCTGCGCGGGGGTCTGGCGGTATGCCCAGGAACCCCAGATCAGGTTTGGGACGTCTGGTGCTCCTCGATGAGGCGGTTGACCACTTCGGGTTCGGCCAGCGTGGAGATGTCGCCCAGCCCGTCGTATTCGGAGGAGGCGATCTTCCGCAGGAGCCTGCGCATGATCTTTCCGCTGCGGGTCTTGGGCAGACCCGAAGCGATGTGGATGACATCGGGTGCCGCAAAGGCGCCGATGACGTGCCGCACCTGCTCCTTGAGAGCGCCGATGAGCTCCTGTTTCCCAGTCTCTGCGAAGCCCTTGTTGAGCAGCACGTAGCAGTAAATGCCCTGGCCCTTGATGGGGTGCGGGTAGCCCACCACCGCCGCTTCGGCCACGGCCTCGTGGGCCACGAGGGCGCTTTCCACCTCCGCCGTGCCCAACCGGTGGCCACTTACGTTGATGACGTCATCGATGCGGCCGGTGATCCAGTAGTAGCCGTCCTCGTCGCGCCGGGCGCCGTCCCCGGTAAAATAGTAGCCCGGATACTGGGTGAAGTAGGTTTCCCGGAACCGCTTGTGATCGCCATGGACCGTGCGGGCCTGGCCGGGCCACGGAGCCCCGAGACACAGCGCGCCAGAGACATCATTGCCTTCCAGGGGCACGCCCGTGGTGGCATCCACAATCACGGGCTTCACGCCGAAGAAGGGCAGCGTGGCCGAACCCGGCTTGGTGGGCGTGACGCCTGGCAGTGGCGTGATGAGGATGCCCCCGGTCTCGGTCTGCCACCAGGTATCCACGATGGTGCAGCGGCCCTCACCCACCACGTCGTGATACCAACGCCAGACTTCCGGGTTGATGGGTTCCCCCACGGTGCCGAGCACCCGGAGCGATTTGCGGCTGTACTTCTTGATCCAGTCGTCCCCGGCCGCGGCCAGGGCCCGCAGGGCCGTGGGTGCCGTGTAGAAGATGGTGACGCCCAGATCGTCGATGATCTGCCAGTAGCGGCCCGCATCCGGATAGAGGGGCGTGGATTCGAAGATCACGGTGGTGGCCCCATTGGCCAGTGGGCCGTAGACGATGTAGCTGTGGCCCGTCACCCAGCCGATGTCCGCCGCGCAGAAGTAGATGTCGTCGGGATGGTAGTCGAAGACCAGTTTGTGCGTGAAGGCGGCGTAAGTGAGGTAGCCTCCGGTGGTGTGTAGCAGGCCCTTGGGCTGGCCAGTGCTGCCTGACGTGTAGAGGATGAAGAGCGGGTCCTCCGCGCCCATCCACTCGTTGGTGCAGGTCGAGCGCTGCTTGGCCGTCTCCTCGTCGAGCCAGTGGTCGCGGCCCGGCTGCATGGGGACGTCCGAATCCGTGCGCCGCGCTACCAGGACGCACTCCACCAGAGACATGCCTTCGATGGCGCGGTCCACGGTGCGTTTCAGGGGTACCTTCTTGCCGCCGCGTAGGCCTTCGTTGGCTGTCACCACCACCTTGCAGTTGGCATCCACGATGCGGTCGCGGATGGCTTCCGACGAGAAGCCACCGAAGACCACCGAGTGCACGGCGCCGATGCGGGCGCAGGCCAGCATGGTGTAGACCAGCTCGGGGATCATGGTCATGTAGAGGCAGACACGGTCGCCTTTCTTCACGCCGTGGTGGAGCAGCACGTTGGCCACCCGGGCCACATGGTGCTTCAGGTCGCGGTAGGTGATGTGGGTGTACTGCCCCGGCTCGTCTTGGGCCCAGATGATGGCGGTCTTGTCGCCCTGGGTCGCCAGGTGGCGATCCACGCAGTTGAAACAGGCGTTGATGCGGCCACCCGAGAACCAGGCGAAGTCCACTTCCTTGTAGTCGGCATCGAACACGGACTGCCAGGGGTGGTACCAGGTCAGCGTCTTGGCCTGTTCGCCCCAGAACCACTCCGGATTGTCCAGGGAGAGCCGGTAGAGCCGCTGGTACTCCTCCATCGTCTTGATGTGGGCCCGCTCACGAATGTGCGGCTTGACGGGATAGAGATCCTGGGACATGACAGCTCCGAACCAAGGTTGAGAAGAAGGAAGTGGGAGGATGAAAAGGCCGGGCGATGGAATCCTCCGCTCGCCCGGCCTCCTTCCATGCTCTAGCGGGGTGACCGCCAGAGGATCATATCAATGCTGGTAGGTCGTGATGTCCCGGTCCTTGGTTTCCTTCAGGAAGAGGAAACCGATGACCACCGTGATCAAGGCCACGATGATGGGATACCAGAGCCCGTAGTAGATATTGCCGTGCAGGGCCACCATGGCCGTCGCAATGAGGGGCAGCATGCCGCCGAACCACCCGTTGCCGATGTGGTAGGGCAGCGACATGGAGGTGTAGCGGATGTTGGTGGGGAAGAGCTCCACCAGGAAGGCCGCGATGGGCCCATACACCATGGTCACGTAGATGAGCATGATGAACAGGATCAGCAGGGTCATGGGGTAGTTGACCTTGGACTTGTCAGCCTCCTTGGGATAACCCAATTCCGCCAGGGTCTTGTTGATGGTCGCCACCGAGGCCGGACTGAAACCCTCGATGCGAGTGGTGACGATCTGCCCCGTGCTGGGATTCCTGCCCTGAATGCTGGCGACTACCATCTTCCCGGGCTCGGGCGCAATCTTGGTGAAGTTGAGGCCCTGCTTGCCGAAGAGATCGTTGATCCGATCCAGCTCGGAGAACTTGCTCCAGGGACCGACGAAGAGGTTGAAGGTCTCATCCTTCGGATTGCCGGCCACCGTGATCACGGTGCTCTTCTGGAAGGATTCAAGGGCCGGATTCACGAAGTGCGTCAGGGCCTTGAACAGGGGGAAGAAGGTGAGGGCGGCGATGAGGCAGCCGAAGAGGATGATCTTCAGGCGGCCGATCTTGTCCGATAGCCAGCCGAAGAAGATGAAGAAGGGCGTGCCCAGCAGCAGGGAGGCGCCAATGAGAATGTAGGTGGTCTGGTAGTCCAGCTTGAGGGTGATCTGCAAGAAGAACAGCGCGTAGAACTGGCCGGTGTACCACACCACGCCCTGGCCCATGGTGGCGCCCAGGAGGGCGAGCAGCGCGTACTTGTTGTTGGGGTATTTCAGGAAACTGTCGCTGAGGGGCGCCTTGGAGGTCTTGCCCTCGGCCTTCATCTTCGTGAAGACGGGGGATTCGTGCAGCTTCAGGCGAATCCAGACGGACACGGCCAGCAGGAAGATGGACATCCAGAAGGGAATGCGCCAGCCCCAGGAGGCGAAGGCTTCCTTGGTCATGGCGGCACGGCAGCCCATGATGATGCCAAGGCAGAGGAAGAAGCCCACGGTGGCCGTGGTCTGGATCCAGCTGGTGTTGTAGCCGCGGCGATCCGCAGCGGAATGTTCAGCAACGTAAGTGGCTGCGCCGCCGTACTCACCACCCAGGGCCAGTCCCTGGAGGAGTCGCAGGCTCACCATGATGATGGGAGCCCACCAGCCGATGCTCACGTAGGTAGGCAGAAGGCCCACCCCGAAGGTGGACAGGCCCATGACCACGATGGTGACGAGGAAGGTGTACTTGCGGCCGATCAGGTCGCCGATGCGCCCGAAGACCAGGGCGCCGAAGGGGCGGACCAGGAAGCCCGCCGCGTAGGCCGCGAAGGCCGACAGCAGTGCGGCCGTATCATTCCCCTTGGGGAAGAACAGGGTCGCGAAGAAGGGGGCCAGGGTGGCGTAGAGGTAGAAGTCGTACCACTCGAACACCGTTCCCACGGACGAGGCCACGATCACCATGCGTTCTTCCTTGGTGAGCGGGGTCCTAGCTGCGACTTGCTCGGTTGCGATGGCCATTGTCGTCTTGCCTCCTTGGTGGTTCTTTCCGTTGAACTGAGGTGTTCGGTGGTGTTTCCGCGATCGGTGTGGCCAGGCTTCAGTGGATGGATCGACCGGGCTCCTTGCTGGGAGCCGGCACGGCCAGGGCCGGAGTGGCTGCGTGACGCGCGTCTGGATGACTCCAGAGCGGCAGGGCTGATTCGCTATGAGAACCGCGATGGAATGACCATCGTGCGGAACAGGCTTGGATGGGTAGGCTGTTCATAGCTAACGCTTTCCCGTGAACCCGGTCAAGGAGGAACCCATAGAAGCCTCGCCGGAATGTGACCCAGGACACCGAACGCAAGTTCTGTATTTATTTGACCTTTGCATCGTCTTTCGATTGGACGGCAGCGGCGTCCCGGCCCCTGCGGTCCCGCGCGACGCATGGTCGCTGGGATTATACCGATGCCATCCGCAGGCCTGAGCCCGGCGAATCTCCCGCACGCGGACAAACATCCAGCTGGGTCTTGAGATCAGGCGGGGGGTGTCTCCACGACCTCCTATCATGGTCTTGCCCTACCTGCCAGGACAGCCCATGCGCATTGCCCTCATGGCCGACATCCACGCCAACCTGCGTGCGCTGGAGGCCTGTCTGGGCCACGCCCGCGCCCAGGGTGCGGACCGCCTCGTGTTCCTGGGTGACTATGTCGGCTATGGCCCGGAGCCCAGCGAGGTGGTCGCGCGAATCATGGCGGCAGAAGCCGAAGGCGCCATCGCCGTGGCGGGCAACCACGATCATGCGGTGGCGGAGACTGCCGAATCCATGACCTCCGATGCCGAGACCGCCATGGCCTGGACCCGGGGCCGGCTGGGGCCGGCCGCGCGCGAGTTCCTGGCCAGCCTGCCCCTGCGCTTCGAGGACGACACTCGCCTCTATGTGCACGCCAGCCCGCAAACCTATCCCGCCTGGATTTACGTGAACGATGGCCCCGCCGCGAAGCGCGCGCTGGAGGCCAGCCGCGCCCAGACGGTCTTCTGCGGACACACGCACCTGCCGGCCCTGCATGGCATCACCGCAACCGGACAGTTGGTGTCCTTCAAGCCGGTCCCAGCGGTACCCATTCCGCTGCCCCGGCACCGCCGCTGGCTGAACGTGATTGGCTCCGTGGGCCAGGCCCGGGACGGCAACCCGGCCGCAGCCTACGCCGTGCTGGATACGGAGCGCGCCGAGATCACCCATTTCCGCGTGGCCTACGACGTGGATGCCACGGCCATCGCTATCCTGCAGGCCGGGCTTCCCCAGCGTCTCGCGGCCCGTCTGCAGAAGGGAAGCTGAGCCATGAACCGCCCGCAGATCACCACCGGCGCCACCCTGGACGGCTTTGTCATCGGGGAGCGGATCCATCGCGGCGGCATGGCCTCGATCTGGGCCGTGTCCCACCCCGGGATCAGTGGCCCCCTCCTGATGAAGGTGCCCGTGATGTCGGAGGGTGTCGATCCCGCCGCCATCGTCGGGTTCGAGATGGAAGAGATGATCCTGCCCCGCCTCTCGGGACCCCACGTGCCGAAGTACGTGGCCCAGGGCGATTTTGGCGCCCAGCCCTACCTCGTGATGGAACGGATTCCCGGCCTCTCCCTGCTGCCCACCTTGACCCGGCTTCCGCTGCCCTGGCTGGACGTGGCCCTGCTGGGCGCGCGCATCGCCACCGCCCTGGACGACATCCACCGGCAGCACGTGGTCCACCTCGACGTGAAGCCGTCAAACCTCCTCACGCGAGCCACGGGCGACATGGTGCTCATCGATTTCGGGCTCTCCCACCACGACGAGCTGCCAGACCTCATGGGCGAGGAGTTCCGGCTGCCCTACGGCACGGCGCCCTACATGGCCCCGGAACAGGTGCTCGGCCACCGGAAGGATCCGCGCAGTGATCAGTTCGCCCTTGGGGTGTTGCTGTACTTCTTCCTGACCGGCGTGCGGCCTTTCGGCGACCCGCAACGCCTGGCCGGCCTCAAGCGGCGCCTTTGGCGTGACCCCGTACCCCCCCGCCGCCTGCGACCTGACTGCCCACCCTGGTTCCAGGAGGTGATCCTGCGCTGCCTGGAGGTCCACCCGGCCTGGCGCTTCCCCACCGCCGCCCATCTGGCCATGGCCCTGCAACATCCCGATCAGGTGAGCCTCACGGCCCGCTCCGAGAAGCGGAACCAGGACCCTTTCTTCACGATGGTCCGACGTCGCTTCGGCGATCATCAGTTCGTCGTTCCGACCGCCAAGACGCCCATGCGCCACGATGGGGACGCGCCGATCCTGGCCGTCGCCATCGACCTGTCGCCGGTTGCTGCCCCCATCGCCGAGACCCTGCGGACCATGGTGACCCGCATGCTGCCCACCCTGCCCGGGGCCCGGGTCGCCTGCCTGAACGTACTCAAGCTGGGGCGCATCACGCTAGACCAGACCCTCGATGCGCAGGGGCGGAACATCCACCATCAGCGGCTGGTCGAGCTGCGGAACTGGGCCATCCCGCTGGAACTGGACGAGGGTCGCATCAGCTTTCACGTGCTGGAATCGCCCGATCCCGCCTCGGCCATCCTGCAGTACGTGAACGCCAACCACGTGGACCACGTGGTGATTGGTGCCCGGGCCAGTTCCCTTCGCCGCTCGCTCCTGGGCAGCGTGTCCAGCCAGGTGGCTGCTCAGGCCCCCTGCACGGTAACCGTGGCGCGCTCCCGCCGGCTGCGGAAGGCCGACCTCGTCGAAGAGGCTGGCGAAGACTCCAGCGGTTCCTGGACCGTGGGCTGAACTGGCTCTTTTAAAAGACGTGAATTCGGAATTTCATAAAAGGAGGAAGGACATCTCCTTAAGCAGAGCAGAGACAGAACTGCTTTCAGCCGGTGATGCACAATGATTCACGGTGATGGAGACGTTCAAGTCGAGCCTGGGGCTCCATCCAGGGGCGTCGCCATCGCGCCCTTCTGGGAGCGCGCCAGGGACGCCCCTGGATGACTTCCGGCCAGGCCGGAAGCCGCCAAAGGCGGGCCCAGGCGAGGAATCAGCCCTGCGCTAATCACCGTCATCACCGTCAATCACCGGCCAATACCTCTTGAGCACGATAAACCGAAAGGCCCGGGTGGGCTGAGTGCCCATTCTCCGCTCTCTCTGAGGTTGCCTGTGTGCTCTCAGAATTCTTGGATCAGCCATGAAAAAACCCCGGTTTCCCGGGGCTTTTTCTCAGGTATTGCGCACAGCTACTGGGCGTCCTCGGCCTTCGGCTCGGGGAGGGTGTAGTCCACGAACTCGATGAGGGCCATGTCGGCAGCGTCACCGAGACGGTGGCCCACCTTGAGGATGCGGGTATAGCCACCGGGGCGGCTTTCGAAGCGCTTGCGGAAGTCGGCGCCGAACAATTTCTGGACGGCGACCTTGCTCCCGAGCCGAGCCATCGCCAGACGGCGGTTGGCCACGGTGTCTTCCTTCGCGAGGGTGATGAAGGGCTCCACATAGGTGCGGAGTTCCTTCGCCTTCACGAGGGTGGTTTCGATGCGCTCGCTCTCGATGAGGGCGGTCGCGAGGTTCTTCATGAGGGCTTTGCGCTGGTTGGTGGTACGGCCCAGGCGCTTGCCGGCAACGTTGTGACGCATGGGTGGCTCCTACACTTCCTGCTCAAGCCGCATGCCCAGGGAGAGGCCGATGCGGGACAGCTCGTCCTTGATCTCCTGGAGCGACTTTTTGCCGAAGTTCTTGGTTTTCATCAGCTCAGCCTCGGTCCGCTGGACCAGCTCGCCGATGGTGGTGATGTTCGCGTTGCGGAGGCAGTTGTTGGCCCGCACGGAGAGTTCGAGCTCTTCGACGGATTTGCCGAGCCAGGTATTGGCGGCTTCGGCGCCCAGGGTGGCGGCGCCCATTTCCATCTCGGTGAAGTCCTCGTCCTGGCGCGCGAACACGAGGAAGTGGTCGCGCAGGATGAGGGCCGCATCGGAGACGGCTTCCTTGGGGCTGACGGCGCCGTTGGTCCAGACCTGCAGCGTGAGCTTCTCGTAGTCCGTGCTCTGGCCGACGCGAGCCGGTTCGACGATGTAGTTCACACGGGAGATGGGGCTGTGGTTGGA
>JBBRZL010000036.1:0-24984 GCA_038236735.1 Holophagales bacterium
GCCAGGAGGGAATGGCCGCCGAGGTCCTTGAAGAAATCCTCGTCGAGCCCCGGCGCGCGCCCCTGGAACAACTGCGTCCAGTGGTCCAGCAGCCGCTGCTGGCGGGGCGTCAGTCCTTCGCTGCGCGGTGCCGGAGCTGGCCGATGCCGGGGCGGGGGCAGCCGCTGCCGGTCCAGCTTGCCGCTGGCCAGGGTGGGCAGGCTGGCGAGGCCGTCGATGCTGCTGGGGACCATGTAGCTGGGCAGGCGCTCCCGCAGGCCCCGCAGGAGATCAGTCGCGTCCACGATGCCGCCGGGGCGGGGGACCACGTAGGCCACCAGGCGCTCCAGGCCCTCCTGCTGCCAGAGGGTCACCGCCGCGGCCAGCACTGACGGGTCCAGGCGCAGCGAGGCTTCCACTTCCTCCAGTTCGATGCGGAAACCCCGCAGCTTCACCTGCGAATCTAGGCGACCCAGGAATTCCAGCTCGCCGCTGTCATTGAAGCGGACGCGGTCCCCGGTGCGGTAGAGGCGCTGCGTGCAGGGGCCATCCGCATAGGGATTCGCGATGAACCGTTCGGCCGTGAGCTCCGGCCGGCCCAGGTAGCCCGGCGACAGCCCGATGCCCGAAAGATGGAGCTCACCCGGGACCCCGAGGGGACAGAGGCGACCTTGCTCGTCCAGGACATACACCCGGGCGTTGGGCATAGCCCGGCCGATGGTGACCGGGCGGCCCGGCAGCAGGTCGGTCCAGGTGGCGATGACCGTCGCTTCGGTGGGACCATAGGTGTTCACCATCCGCAGGCCCGGCCGCCACCAGCGGGCCACCAGGTCCGCCGGGCAGGCCTCGCCGCCCAGGATGAGCAGCCGCAGGGACGGGACCGGATCGCCCTGGATGCCCAGCAGGGTGGGGACCGTGGACCACACAGTGACCCCGGCCTCCGCCAGGCGCCTGGCCAGATCGGGGCCCGCTTGCATCAGGGACTGCGTGCCCACCACCAGGCAGGCACCGCTGGCCCAGGCCAGCCACAGCTCCTCCACCGAGGCGTCGAAGGCCAGGGAGAAGCCCTGAAATACGCGATCCTCGGGCCCGACGCCGAAGAGCCGCTGCTCCGCCCGGACCAGGGTGCAGGCCGAGGCGTGGGTAATGGGCACGCCCTTGGGCGTACCTGTGGAGCCCGACGTGAAGATGACGTAGGCGAGGTCGTCTGGACCGCAAGTGTCCTCTGGAAGCGAAGCGGCGGGATGGCCCAGGTCGGCAACCGGATCCCTTGGGTCCAGGACTGGACACGCGATGTCAAGTCCAAGGCCGGCTGGGCCCGGCGCCAGCAGCAGGTCCATGCCGCATTCCGCCGCCACCTGGCACACCCGGGCCGGGGGCAGATCGGGGTCCAGCGGCACGTAGGCCGCGCCGGCCTTCAGGATGCCCAGCAGGGCCGCGTAGGCGTCCAGGCCGCGAGGGAACCAGAGGCCCACCAGGGACCCGCGGCCCAGGCCGCGGGCCCACAGCAGGCGGGCGATGCGCTGGGCCCGCCCGTCCAGGTCGGCGTAGGAGGACCGGTGGCCAGCCTCCTCGACGGCGGGCCGGTCCGCATGGCGCAGGACTGTCTCGGCAAAGATCTGGGCCAGGGTCTCCCCCCGTGAGAGGTCGGGGTCGTGGGCGGGGCCAGAGAAGGGGCCCAGGAGCAGCGCGCGTTCCCGGGGATCCAGCTGGGCAGCCCCAGGTGGTTGCGACGCGTGCGGATCAGGTGAAGCCATGGGTGATTCCAAGGACCTGCATGGTGTTGAGAGGACTGCTTTCCTGGAAGCCTGGCTGGTGGCGTACCCGATCCTGCCTCTTCTCACTATGTCAGTGACCCATGCGAATGGTCCCGAGTTGAAGGCGGACCCTCAACCCGCGTAACAGGCGTGACCCTGGCGGCTCAGCATGTCGAAGGGTCACTTCAGCTCTAAATCAGACGGCCTCTACGAGCAGGGCCTTCCGGGTCCTGCGTCTTGTCATGACGCCATTGATGGTCTGGGCCGGTGCCAGCAGCATGTAGGTCCAGCCCGCCAGGAGCCCCGTGTCCGAGGTGAAACGGGCGATGGCAATGGAAATCAGCGCCACACCCCCGTTGATGAGGAAGCGCCCCAGGGTGCCCGTCAATTCCGCGCAGTCCGCCTGGTCCAGGCGCAGCTGAGTCCGCTGCCGCCAGGCGTGCAAATGCATCAGGAACAGGACCCCATTGACCGTCAGGAAGCCCAGCCCGTAGATCACCATGAGGGTCTTGATCTCGGCTACGGTTTTCACGGCCTCCACCGCGCGGCCCAGGAGCAGGCCGTTGACCAGCAGGGTGAAGAGGAACTTCATGGGATAGACGTAGAGCAGCACGACGAACAGCAGGGCCATGTTGAGGATCACCGTGGTGGTATCGGTGAGAGGGTAGCGTTTGAAGAACGTGTGATGGTCGAACCAGATGAGGACCAGGAAGGCGAAGCAGATTCCGAAGGCCACGAAACCCCAGAGGGTGTGAAACAGTTCCTGGGCTGATTTGGGCACTTCCAGCGAGACGACCAGCAGCGTGACGGCAAAGGCGAAGACGGCATCGCTGAAGCCCTCGATCCGGTGGAGGGCGAAGCCGTGGCGCTGGCCAGCGTGATTGGATGCTTCCGACATGGGCACCTCGGAGGGGGGGCGCTGCCTGCTTGCGAGCTGGATGCTGTCGATCCTAACCCAGGTGGCCGTCCCCGGGGCCAGAGGCAACTATCGGCTGAAGAAGGGATCCAGGATCACGGCCGCGGTGAGCACCAGCGCGAACAGGTTGATGTTCATGAAGACGCGTCGGTATAGCGATGCGTCCTGGCCGGGTTTCAGCAAGGGCAGTGAGCCGACGATCAGCCAGAGGGCGCCCAGGCCCAGCATGATCTCCGTAGGCCGGGACACCAGTAACCGGAACAAGGGCAGCAGGCCGCAGGCGGCAGCGGTGCCGCAGGTCCAGGTAAAGGTCAGACGGGACAGCCGGGGCCGACCGAAGAGGCCCACCAGCGTGGGGTAGCCGGCCTCCTCGTAGCCCTCGGCGTGGAGGCCCACCAACAGCCAGAAGTGGGGCACCTGCCAGATGAAGAAGACGAAGGCCAGGGCCAGCACCGAGGGGTCCGCCGCGTGGCCCCCGGCGGCGGTCCAGCCGATGGCCGGGGGCAGGGCGCCGATGAGGGAGCCCGGCACCACGGCGAAGGCGCTGATGCGCTTGAGGGGCGTGTAGAAGCCGTTGTACCAGGCCAGGGCCAGGGCCCCCAGCAGGGCCGAGGTCAGGTTGTGGGCCACGAGCAGGACGAGGAATCCAGACACGGCCATGACCGTGGCGATGACGGCCGCCCTGGCGGGCGTGAGGTCGCCCCGGGGGATGGGCCGGTTGGCCGTGCGGGGCATCAGGGCGTCGAAGCGGTGTTCCTGCACCTCGTTCAGGGCGCTACTGCCCATGGCCAGCAGCAGGATGCCCAGGAGGGCCGTCACTAGGCCGACATCGGCGCCGCGCCGAAAGGCCACGTATCCCGCCGCCGCCGTGAAGGTGGAGGCCCCCGAAATCCGGAGCTTGGTGAGCTCCAGGAAGGTCGAGAGGGGGCTGTGCTTCGAAACAGGGAGGGTGGCGACGCTCATGAATCCTGCAGGGCTACTTGAGGCTCTTGAGGTAGCTGACGATTTCGTCCAGTTCCTTTGGGTCCAGCGGGGTGTCCGGCATGGCGGGCGGATAGCCGCGCACCACCTCGGCCATGGGGCTGGTGATGGCCCTGCGCAGGTAGGCTTCATCCACCGTGACCGTCCGCACGGCCTCGGCCACAAGTACCTGCTGCCGCTTGCCGAAGAGGCCCTTGAGGGTGGGGCCGACCATGGGCTTCCCATCGACTGAGTGGCAGTCCAGGCAGCCCTTCTCGGCCATGATCGCCTGGCCCCTGGGCTGGTTCGCCGGGGCGGGATGGGCGGAGATGGCGGGCGCGTCCGCCGAGGGTGCCGGGGCATTTTCGCCGCCGAAGTACCAGGCCTTGAAGGCCTCTTCGGGCACCACGATCACCTTGCTTAGCATGAGGCTGTGGTCCACACCGCAGATGACCGTGCATTCGATGTCGAAGGAGCCCAGCTTGGTGGCCTGGAACCAGGTGGTGTTGGTGCGGCTCGGCACGGCGTCGATCTTGAGGCGGAAGGAGGGCACGTAGAAGCCGTGGACCATGTCGGCGCTGCGGACTTCGACCTTCATCGGCTTGCCAATGGGAGCAAACAGCACCTTGGTCTGCTTGCCATTGGGGTATTCGAAGGACCAACTCCACTGGCGGGCAGTGACCTTGATGGCCATGGCGTCGCGCGGGGCCTGGCTCATGTATTCATAGTTGGTCCAGCCGTAGTAGAAGATCGACAGGAACAGCACCAGGGGGACCACGGTCCAGACGATCTCAAGGCCTACGTGGCCGTCGATCTGAGAGGCGACGGGGTTCCGCTTCTTGTCGTAGCGGATGACGAAATAGATCATCAGCGCGGTGATGAAGATCAGAAAGACCACGGACAACCCGAACACGTAGAAGAAGACCGCATCGGACTTCTGGGCCGAAAGGGCGGCTTGGTTCATCCAGTCCATGGGAAGCCTCAGCGGAAAGCGATGTCGGAGAAGAGCAGGGCAAAGAAGATCAGCAGCGTGCCGAGAGTCACCAGGATCACGATCTTGAAGAGCGGCGGCTCGTACTTCAGGTGCATGAAGAAATAGAAGACTAGGCCAGCCTTGAGGGGCGTCAACGTGAGCAGTCCCCAGAC
The DNA here is from genome assembly GCA_038236735.1 of Holophagales bacterium. GTDB lineage: Bacteria > Acidobacteriota > Holophagae > Holophagales > Holophagaceae > Geothrix. Next base: position 4,759 of record JBBRZL010000036.1, read on the forward strand.
GGCGTAGGTCTGGTTCACGTGGCTGAGCCCCACCAGGCAACCGGTGAGGATCAGAAGGACGATCCACACCTTGATGAAGGTGCCGTAGCCGGGGTGGTCGGCTGGATGGTCAGCGGTGGCTTCGATGGGATGGATGTTTTCGCTCATGGGTGGTTCCTCAGACCGAGCATCCAGCTTTGCTGGAGGCGAGGTGGGGGGCCCGGGGGGGACATCGCGAACGGAGTGAGCAGGCGGTCCCCCACGGATGACATCAAGCGGCCAGGTAGAACAGCGGGAGGAGGAAGATCCAGATCACGTCCACCAGATGCCAGTAGAGGCCACTGTTCTCGAGGTGCACGTAGCGGTCCTGCCGGATGCGGTCTGTCGCCACCCACCAGAGCATAACGCTAAGCACCCCCAAGCCGACGATGACGTGCAGGCCATGCAGCCCGGTCATGGTGAAGTAGAGGCCGAAGAAGACCTGCTCGCCCGGAGGCAGCGTGGCCAGGTGCGGGGAATTCGGGTAGAGCCCGTGGTGGAACTTGGCACCCCATTCGAAGCTCTTGATCACGAGGAAGGTGACGCCCAGAGCCAGGGTGGTGCCCAGGAAGGCCAGGGCCCGCTTCTTCTCGGCGCGCTGAATGGCCACGATGGCAAGGACTACCGTGAGGCTGCTGGTGAGCAGTACGATCGTGTTGATCACGCCCAAGGTGGCATTCAGCTCCGCACCGCCATGGTGGAAGTCAGCGGGGTACTTGTAGCGCATATAGGAGTAGCCGATGAAGAGGCCGCCGAAAAGCACCATCTCGGTGACCAGAAACAGCCACATGCCCAGGCGCGCGCCGAAGTCGTCACGGTGCACATGCCCGGTCATTTCCCCTCCTCCCGACCCCTGGGTGACGGAGGAGGCTCCCGTGGAGCCTTCGGAGTCGGGACCCAGGGAGGAGGGAATCATCTTGGTATCCGATGCTTCACTCATGCCTTACCCCCCGTCCCGAATTCGTAGGGACCGTGGGTGATGGTGGGGATCTCCTCGAAGTTCTCCAGCGGAGGTGGGCTGGGGATGGTCCATTCCAGGGTGACGCCGCCCCAGGGATTGTCCTCGCCCTTCTTCCCCCTGAAGATCGCGTACAGCAATGCCCCGAAGAACATCAGCAGGCCCAGCACCAGGAACCAACTGCCGACCGTCGCAAAGACGTGCATCCAGTGGAACTGGGGCAGGTGGACGTAGTAGCGGCGCGGCATGCCCATCATGCCGAGGATCATCATGCCGAAGTAGAGCATGTTGAACCCGATGAACATGGGAAACCATGAGGCGTAGATGGCCTTCTTGGAATACATCTTGCCGAACATCTTGGGAAACCAGTAGAGCAGGGCGGCAAAGAAGGCCATGCCCGTGCCGCCGAACATCACGTAGTGGAAGTGACCCACGATGAAATAGGTGTCGTGGATGTGCACGTTGACGGCTAGGGCCCCCTGCATGACGCCCGTGAGGCCACCAATGCAGAACAGGAAGATGAAAGTCAGGGCGAAAAGGAGGGGGGGCTGGAAGTCGATGCTGCCCTGGTAGAGGGTGCTCACCCAGTTGAAGACCTTGATGGCGCTGGGCACGGCCACGACCATGGTGAGCAACGAAAAGAGCAAGAGGGCCGTGCCGCTCATGCCCGAGGTGAACATGTGGTGGGCCCAGACCAGGCTGCCCACACCGGCAATGGACATGGAGCTGAAGGCGATGGCCTTGTAGCCGAAAATGGGGCGCTTGGTGAAGGTGGGGATGATCTCCGAGATGACGCCCATGGCCGGCAGGATCATGATGTAGACGGCCGGGTGCGAGTAGATCCAGAAGAGGTGCTGGTAGAGCAGGGGATCGCCACCCTTGGTGGGGTCGAAGATGCCGATGCCGAAAAAGCGTTCGAGGATCACCAGCACCAGGGTGATGGCCACGATGGGGGTGGCCAGGATCTGGATCCAGGCCGTGGAGTAGAGGGCCCAGCACATGAGGGGCATACGGAACCACTGCATGCCAGGGGCCCGCATGCGGTGGATGGTGGTAATGAAGTTGATGCCCGTGAGCATGGACGAGAAGCCCAGCACAAAGGCCGCGAAGACGGCGAGGCTCACGTTGGTGCCGGTCTTCAGGCTGAAGGGGGCGTAGAAGGTCCAGCCGGTGTCCGGCGCGCCACCGCCCGTGAAGAGCGAAAGCACTGCGAGGATGGCGCCGGCGATGAAGAAATACCAGGACGTCAGGTTGATGCGGGGGAACGATACGTCCTTGGCGCCAATCAGGATCGGGAGGAAGAAATTCCCGAAGACTGCGGGCAGGCCCGGCACCACGAATAGGAAGATCATGATCACGCCATGCACCGTGAACATCGCATTGTAGGTCTGCGCGGTGACCAACTTCTGGAAGGTGGTCAGCTGCACCAGGCGCATGACGAAGCCGATGCCCACGGCGACGAAGAAGAACACCATCATCGAGTAGAGGTAGAGCAGGGCGATGCGCTTGTGGTCGGTGGTGGTCAGCCAGGCCCTCAGGCCCGTGCGCGTCCCGGTGTCCACCAGGTAGCTCGGCTGCGTGGCGGCGTGCGTGCTCATGGGCGCTCCTCTGACTTGCGCTTGCGACCCCGGCGGGTCAGGGCGAATACGAAGATCAGGGCAGCCAGGATGATGATGGTGGCACCGATGCTCGTGGTATTCAGGACGTACCGGCGCCCGACGGGGTCATAGCTGAAGCAGAACTTCAGGAACTTGTTGATGGTGGGCTGGGCCTCGCCGCGAGCGGCCTCCTGGGCGGCCAGCTGGACATCCGCGGGCAGGTAGGAAACGCCGTACATGTAGCGGGTCACTTTGCCCTTGGGGCTGATGAAGATGATGGCCGCCGCGTGGATGAAATCATCCTTGTCGCGCTTGAACTTGAAGCCCACGGCATCGGCCAGGGCCTTGGTGGTGGCCCCGGGACCCGTGAGGAAGCGCCAGGCGGCGGGCGGGAAGGGGCGGGTGATCTCGTTCAGGTAGTTGGTGCGCTTCTGGGCGGCCACCTCGGGTTCGTCCCGTTCGTCGAAGCTCACGGTGATGACTTGGAAGTCCGTGCCGGGAACGGCCTGAGTGCGGTTCAGCACCTCGGCCACGCCCCCCAACTGGGGCGTGCAGATGCCGGCGCAGCGGAAGTAGTTGAGGGTCAGAATGGTGGGCTTGTCGATGAGCTGGCGCAGGGTGACGGGCTTGCCGTCCTCGCCCTTCAGTTCCAAGTCGAGGGGGATGGTGGCGCCGAGCTTCTCGTCGATGCCCACCTCGCCGGGAGCGACGGCGGGTGGCGAGGGCTGGGCTTTGACCGGCCCGGCGCTCAGGGCCAAGGCCGTGAGCATGAAGGAAAGAAGCAGTCGTCGGAGGGAGGGCAGGTTCATGGGGTCATCGGCTTTGTGGCAAGGGAAGCCTGGGGGCGGGCTTCGGCGTATTCGCGGCAGAGGGCATCCACCGCACGGGCTACGGGGATGCGGTTGGGAATGACTTCCCCGGCGCTGGCGAAGAGCTTCTCCAGCGCGGCCATGGCCTTGGGGTCGTTGGCGCCGTGATCAAAGGCACCCAGGGACTGCACCACGTGGGCCAGAGCCATGCGGTCCTTCTTGGTGAGGTAGTTGTAGGACACCATCGAGCTGCCCTTGATGCCCTCGTCCAGGGTTTTATAGATGTCTTCGAGGCGGGTGCCGTTCTTCCAGGCGGCCTTCTCGGTGAAGTTCCTGGGCTTTGGGTTGAGGCCCGTGCCGCCGGGGCCGTCGCCCCTGCCCTCGGGGCCATGGCAGGTGGCGCAGGTCTGGGCGAAGATGGCCTTACCGCGCGTCATCAAGGCCGGGTTGGGGGTCATCACCGTGGCGGGATCGATGGGTGGGATCACCTCCTGAGCTATGGCGGGGTAGTCCGTGGGATCCAGCCAGCCGGTCTCGCCCTGGACCGCCTGGACCGGCGCGTCAGGCAGGGTATGGGCTTGGTAGCGCAGGCCGGGCACGATGGTGAAGCCGAAGAAACCCGCAATGAAGATGAAGCCGATCACCAGCACCAAGGCGGCCAGGAGGCGCTTCAGCTCCTCGGGAGAGAGGTAGTCGTTGAGCTTCATAGGTGGAACTCCAGACCCTTGCGGAGGAAGGGATCACCCACGGGCATGTCTTCGCCCTTCTGCATGGCGCCGCGGATCCAGAGGAGAATCCCGCCCAGGAAGAAGAGGGCGAAGCTCAGTTCGGGCCAGGAGAAGTGCGGCGTGGTACCGAGGACCGGGAAGATGAGCCAGTACATGTCCAGCACGTGGGCGAAGAGCATCAGGTAGGCCACGCGGCGCAGGCGTTTCGGATCCCTCTTCGCGGCCCGGGTGACCAGGGCGAAGAAGGGCAGGACGAAGTGCAGAGAGGCCAAGGCGATGGTGACGACCCGCCAGGAACCGGTGAGGCGCACCTTGTAGTAGATGACCTCATCGGGGAAGTTTGCGTACCACATCAGCATGTACTGGGCGAAGCCGATGTAGGACCAGAACACGGTGAAGGCAAAGAGGAAGGCACCCAGGTTGTAGAGGTGGTCGCCCTGCACGCCCTGCAGGCGGTCCTGATCCTGCAGGTAGAGCACGGACAGCGTGGTGGCGGCGAGGCCGCCGAGGAAGGCGCCCGCGAAGACGTAGACGCCCAAGATGTCGCTGTACCACTCGGGGGTGAGGCCGGAGATCCAGTCGAAGGCGATCATGGTGATCACCAGCGCGAAGATGGCCATGAAGGCCGGGGCGAACTTGCGGGCCCGGACATTGAAGGCGGGGTTCTTCGTGAAGTCCTGTTTCAGGGAGCCGCCCACCAGCACGGCCAGACCCAGCAGGCAGAGGCCAAAGGCGATGAGGGTGCGCACCGAAAAGAAGGGCACGCTGAGCCAGAAGGCCTTGCCCGCGAGGATGTGGTTCTGGGCCGCTTCGGGTCGAGTGCCGGGATAGAGCACCGGTAGGGCGAAGAGAGCAATGAGCCCTACGGGAATGGCGGCCAGTAAGAGAGTAGCGACACGCTCAGGGATGCGGCGGATGGGCACACTCCAGCGGGCGCCGACCAGGTGTTCCAGCGCCACGATGAAGAGGGCGCCGAGGCCCAGGGTGAACATGAGGACGAACCAGAGCACCCAGTTGGCCCAAAACCTCTCGTGACCCGCCGTTGTGTAGCTGGCCAGGACACCGAGGGCGCCAAGCGCAGTGGCGCCCCAGAGCAGGGTGGAGGCGTGCTTGTTCGGGCTCATCGGGCCACCATCTTCAGGTCCTCGTCCTTGGCGTTCTGGGCCCGCTGGAGGGCGCGCACATAGTGCACCACGGCCCAACGCTCCGACTCGGAGAGGTAGGGGGCGTGGGAGGGCATATTGTTCTTCCCGTTCACGAGGACCCAGTAGATCTTGCCATCAGGATAGTCTCGGAACTGCTGGGCCTGCAGGTTGGCCGCCTTGCCACCGTAGGCGGCGGTCAGGCTGCCCACGCCGTTGCCAAGGGCGCCATGGCAGACTTCGCAGCGGTTCGCATAGGCCTTGCGCCCAACGGCGAAGACTTCCCTGGTGCGGGGCAGCGGGTTCACCAGTGTGGCCGCAGCATCCTGAGTGCCGGTGGCGGTGGGCAGGTAGCCCCGGGCCACGGTGCCGGCCACGGGCAGCTGCATGCCGTGACCATCCTTGAAGAAGGTGGAGCCCTTCTGGGCATTGAGCCGGGGCTGGTCCTGCATGTGCTTCATGGGCGCCAGCAGGGGGAACCACTTGGTGAGGAAGAACATGGCCAGGCCAGCCACCACGCAGGCCGCGAAAATGCCGCCGAGGGTGCGTAGGATGAAGTCGCTGGTGAGGAAGGGGCTGCGGTCGGGAGCGGGGAGGATCTCGATCTCCACGGCGCCGGCCTCCCTGAATACCTGGGCGGCAGCGGCGCTGTCGAAGGATTCGTCCTCGGCCTCCAGGGCCAGGGCGTAGCGATCCCGGGTGATGCCGGTGATGGCCTTGGAGGAGAGCACCGGATGCCCGAAGAAGGGCAGCTTGTTCAGCAGGAACAGCATCCCGAGCCCGGCCGTGAAGGTGGCGAAGAGCACCGTCACTTCGAACATGATGGGAATGAAGGCCTCCCAAGAGGCGGCCGACTTGCCACCGGTGATGATCGGGTAGTCGATGGCGCTGATCCAGTATTGGCCACCCAACGCGACGAGCGCCCCCAGGACGCCCATGACCAGTACCATGCCACCCAGGGGCGACTTGCGCAGGCCCAGGGCCTCATCGATGCCGTGGATGGGGTAGGGCGTGTAGGCCTCCACGGTGCCGAGCCCCGCGGCCCGGGCCTTGGGGATGGCCTGCATGAGGGCGTTCGGAGTGTCGAAGATGCCAAGGACGGCGCAGGACTGTTGGGACTTGCTGGTCATCTCAGACATGGTGTTCGTCTCCATGGTGAGAGGGCGCACTCGGCCCCTCCATGGGCCTCGTTGTTCCGGTTTCGCCTGCGGCAAAATGCCCCTCCGCTCCTGCTCCGGGCTGTGCATCCGGCAGGATGGCCTTCACTTCCGTGGTGGCAATGACCGGCAGCACCCGGGCGAAGATCAGAACCAGGGTGAAAAAGAGACCGAAGGAGCCCAGCAGAATGCCGTAGTCCACCATGGTGGGCTTGAAGAGGCGCCAGGAAGAGGGTAGATAGTCCTGGTGCAATGAGATGACGATGATGCTGAAGCGCTCGAACCACATGCCGATCGTGACGGCTATGGCCACGAGAATCATCCAGAAGTAGCTCGTGCGGCACCTTCGGAACCAGAGCAGCTGGGGCACGAAGATGTTGCAGCTGATGGTGAGCCAGCCAGCCCAGCCGTAGGTTCCGGAGACGAAGTTCATGAAGGTGTGCTGGATGATGGGATTCATGGAATACCAGCCGGTGAATCCCTCCATCATGTAGCTGTAGCCCATGATGCAGGACATGGCGAGGATCACCTTGTTCATCACCTCCAGATGACGTGTGGTGATGAGATTCTTGAGGTCCATGGTTTCCCGCACCACCACCAGCACGATCACGACCATGGCGAAGCCGGCGAAAATCGCGCCCGCCACGAAATAAGGCGGGAAGATGGTCATGTGCCAGGCAGGCACCACGGAAGTGGCGAAGTCGAAGCTCACCACGGAGTGAACCGACAAAACCAGTCCCGTGGCTAAGCCCGCCAGCAAGAGGTAGGCCTTCTCGTAGTGCTGCCAATGGGATGCAGCACCGCGCCATCCGATTGCCAGCACGGTATAGATCCCCTTGCGCAGCTTGTCAGACGTGCGATCGCGCATGGAGGCGATATCTGGGATCAGGCCCAGGTACCAGAACATCAGCGACACGGAGAAGTAGGTGCTGACCGCGAAGACATCCCAGACCAGTGGGGAGCGGAAATTCACCCACAGGGCCCGCTGGTTGGGGTAGGGGAAGAGCCAGTAGGCCAGCCAGGGCCGGCCCACGTGCAGCAGCGGGAACAGGCCCGCGCACATGACGGCGAAAATGGTCATGGCCTCGGCAAACCGGGCGATGGCGTTGCGCCAGCGCTGGCGGAAGATGAAAAGGATGGCCGAGATCAGCGTTCCGGCGTGACCGATGCCCACCCAGAACACGAAGTTGATGATGCCGAAACCCCAGAACACGGGGCTGTTGTTGCCCCAGGATCCAATGCCCTTGTAGACCGTGACGCCCATGCAAAACACGCCGATCATGAGAATGGTCAACGTGAAGGCCAGGGCCAGATACCACTTCATGGGGGGCCGCTGGCCGGGGAAGGCCAGCACCTGATCGTCCAGGCTGCCGGGCGTGACCTTGCCCACGGTGAGCGGGGGCTGGATCAGGCTTTCCGGGATGGCGCCAGTGGGGATGGCGGCCTCAGGATGCATGATGGCCTCCCTCGGCTGACGCCCCATTCGTGAGGGGATTCTTGAGATCGGCGAGATAGGTGATGGCGGGCTTGGCACCGAGCTCCTCCAGCACCTTGTAGGCGCGGGAGGCGGCCACCAGTTGGGCAATCTTGCTTTTCGGATTCTTCAGGTCGCCGAAGACAATGGCGTCCGCGGGGCAGCCGGCCATGCAGGCGGTGGAGATCTCGCCGTCGAGGATGGCGCGGCCGTCGCCCTTGGCGCGGATCTTGACATCGTTGATGCGCTGCACGCAGAAGGAGCACTTCTCCATGACACCGCGGGGGCGGACCGTGACCTCGGGGTTGTTCACCAGGATCTCGGGTTCGGTCTTGTAGGCGGTGTATTCCAGGAAGTTGAAGCGGCGCACCTTGTAGGGGCAGTTGTTGGCACAGTAGCGAGTGCCCACGCAGCGGTTGTAGGCCATCTGGTTCAGGCCTTCATTGCTGTGGTTGGTGGCGTTCACCGGGCAGACGTTCTCGCAGGGCGCGCTGTCGCAGTGCTGGCAAAGCATCGGCTGATGAACCACCTTCGGGTTCTCCAGCTCGCCCTCGTAGTAGCGGTCGATGCGAATCCAGTGCATCTCCCGGCCCCGGGCCACCTGCTCGGGCCCCACCACCGGTACGTTGTTCTCCGACTGGCAGGCCACCACGCAGGCCGTGCAGCCCGTGCAGGCGGCCAGGTCGATGACCATGCCCCACTTGTGGTCCGGGAATTTCTGGTCCTCGTAGAGCGATACGATCTCGGGCTGGTGATGGTGGCCCTGGGGATCGTGCGCGAACTCCGCCATGGTCAGGGAGCGGACGATGTCCCGGCCCTCCATGCGGTGGTGGCTCTGGGTGCGGGACAGCTCTTTCGTCCCACCGGCTTTGGCCAGCTGGGCGCCGGTGCGGACGTTGGCGGTGGCTGGGTCGAGGCCCAGGAAGGGGAAGGCGTTGGCGCCCACGCCCCTGGCCACGCCGCCGGTGGTACGGCCGTAGCCGAGCGCCAGGGTGAGCACGCCCTGGGCCTGGCCGGGCTGAATGACCGCGGGCAGGCGCAAGGTGGTGCCCTCGAGAGACAGGCTGACGAAGTCGCCCTCGTGGAGGCCCAGGGCCTTGGCATCCTGCACCGAGACAGACACCGGATTGTCCCAGGTCATCTTGGTGATGGGATCGGGGGCCTCCTGCAGCCAACCGTTGTTGGCGTGTCGGCCATCGTGGGTGGCGAAGCCCGGGAAGAGCACCAGCTCGAAGCCGGTGGCCTTGGCGGCGGCGGCCTTCTTGGCCGCGGCAGCGACTGAAGCCCCCTTGAAGGCAGCCGCAGGACCCTTGGCATCCACCTTCACCAGGCCATCGTGCAGGGCCTGCTCGAAGGAGGTGCCGATGGGCAGGCCTTTCTGCCAACGCCCCTTGAGGTAGGCGTGGTAGGTCTCGGGGGCGGAAGCACCCAGGGCCTTGAGGGCGCCGAGGAGCACGTCTTCACCCTGGCGGGTGTCGTAGAGGGTGCCGACGGTGGGCTGCTGGAGGACAGCGGCACCGGGGGTATCGAAGTCGCCCCAGCTTTCGAGCCAGTGGCTTTCGGGCAGCACCAAATGGCAGCCGAAGGCGGTCTCGTCCTCCACCTGGCCGAGCCAGGCGCGGAAGGGCACCTTGGCCACGGCCTGTTGCCAGGCGGCGGCTCTGGGGAAGGTGTAGGCCGGGTTCACGTCCCAGAAGATCACTGCGGCGTAGCGGCCAGTGGCCATGCCCTGCACCGCGGCATCGAGGTCCTTCACGGTGGCCAGGGGCTCCGCTGTACGGATGGAGACTGCTTCGGAACCCAGCATGGCATTCAGCAGGTGGGCCGCCTGGTGGGCCTCGGCGGGCATCTGAGCGCCGCAAAGCACCACGGCGTTGCGGCCAGCCTGCTGCAGATCCCTCACGAGGCTGGTCCAGACCTTGGCTGAGTCCCTAAGCTCGGCGGGCACGCCCGCCGAGCTGGAGGAAAGATCAGTACCGGCTGGCAGCGCAACACCCTTGGCAGCCAGTTCTTTCGCCAGGGCGTAGGCGAGCGCGGCCAGGCGCGAGGGGGAAACTGGAACCCGTACGTCCGCGTTGGTGCCGGTCAGCGTAAGGGGGCCTTCCAGAACCCACAGACGGCTGATCTCATCTTTCGCGGTCTTCAACCTGCGCTTGGAGCCCCAGGCGCCCAGCGCCTCGGGATCTTCGCCGTTGAGGAAGTCGGCACCCAGGGAGAGGATGACCTTGGCCTTCGCCAGCCGGGGCTGGATGTCCACGGTCTGGCCGAAGCTGGCCTTGGCGGCCACCTCGGTGGCATCCCCGGCGGCGGGTTCGTAGGCCAGGTGTTCCAGGGTGGGGAGGGCGGTCTTGAGCTCCGCCAACAGGGCCTTCCGGCTGGGGGAAACGAGGGCGCCGGAGATCAGCAGGACGGGTTTGCCTGAGTCTTTGGCGGCCTTCAAGGCTGCCTGCAGCTGGGCTTCGGCCTCGGTCCAGCCCAGGGTCCGGCCGCCGGCCTTGGGCGCGCGCAGACGGTCGGGATCGTAGAGGCGCAGCACGTCGGCCAGGGTACGGGGGCTGGTCTTGCCCTTCACACCGGGGTGCTCGTCGTTGCCCGTGAGGTGGATGGGCCGGCCTTCCCGGGTCTTCACCAGCACGGGGTAGACCCGGCGGCCCTCGTGGGTGGCGCTGGCGTAGTAGTTGGCCACGCCGGGGAGCACCTCCACGGGACGCTTCGTGTAGGGCACCACAGTGCCCTGGCCCTTCCGGTCGCAGGCCACGGTGGCGGCCAGGGCGGCGGTGGCGCCCACCAGACCGAAGAAGTCGCGGCGGGAGAAGCCGCTCTGGGGCGGCAGACCGTGAACGTCGTCATAGATGCTCGGCACTGCGCCAGGCAAGAACTCGTCGTGGGCAGCCTGCTGGGCCACCGGTGTCTCGAGGCGCTCGTCGAGGGTCCGCCAGAAGCGCGGTGTCTCGAGGGGGCCATGGTCGGGAAGGCGTGTCTTCATCGGGTCATCCGCGGCGCTTGATGGCGTGTTCAGGGGAAGTGACGGTGATTCGTGCGGAGGCTTCAGGGGACGGCTCGGGCGGACCGCCCTGGGCACCGGACCAATCGAGGCTCAGGACGTGCCGCCCAAGCAGGAAGGGACCCGTCACCAGGGCCGTCACCCGGTCGATCATCGGCTTGCGGTTCGGCTCGGCCATCGTCGGTCACTCCTAGCGATGACAGGCGGCGCAGTTTTCGGCGCCCTTGGTGATTTTCGAACCCGGCGGCAGCGCGGCATGGGGGTCGCGATGGCAGCCCAGGCAGTTGCCCATGCGCATGACCATCTCGCGGGTGAGGACCTGCATGGTCTGGACTTCGCCATGGCAGCTCTGGCAGGTGATGCCGGCGTTCACGTGGGGGCGGTGATCGAAAAAGACGTGGTCGGGCAGGGTGTGGACCCGCTGCCAGGGGAGGGGCTGACCGGTGGCGGCGATCTGGGCCAGCCGCTGGATGGCGGGGCGGTCGGTCTTGGTGACCTTGTGGCAGCCCATGCAGAGGTCCACGCTGGGGATGCCCGCACTGCGCGACTTGTCCACGCCGGAATGGCAGTACTGGCAGGGCATCCGCAGGGTGCCGGCATGCAGCTGGTGCGAGAAGGGAATGGGCTGCTCGGGGGCGTAGCCCTTGGCGAAGCGGTCCGGCTGGGTGAACCAGCCCACGCTCAGGACGGTGGCGAGAACCGCCACGGCCGCGGCCGGCAGGACGAAGCGGAACGCTCGGTCGAATCGGTGCATGCACTACCCCTAGGAAAGCGCTGGCTCGCGGAGCTGGTCGGAAGACCATCAAAAAACGGTGGAGAAATGTCTAAAAATAATTCCAGACACCGCACCAAGCCCAGGACCAGCAGGTCCAGGGACGACAACAGGGCGAACTGTGTCGCAGATCACGATCATAGAGCATGGGAATCACAATGGTTACCTATTTTTTATGAGGTGTTTCCAAGCAATAAGGGGATTTTTAGGTGGTCTATTCATGGACATCCATGAGGGGCGATTTCCTCCAGGAGGGGGCCCGGGTCTCCAAGGTCATGTCAGGAGCCCTGTGGAAACCCCATCCAGGGTTTCAGCAGGCCCAGGTGCCCGATGAGGGCGCCCATCCTTTCGACTGGGAGGCCCATGACAGTGGAGAAACTGCCTTCCACGGATTCAATGAAGAGCGCGCCGATGCCCTGGATGGCGTAGGCCCCGGCCTTGTCCATGGGTTCCCGGGTGCCAACATACCAGCGGATCTGGGCTTCGGTGAGGGGGCGGAAGAACACCTGGGCCGTATCCACGAAACTGTGGATGGTGTCGTCCTGCTGGAGGCAGAAGCCGGTGTGCACTTGGTGGGCCCGGCCCTGGATGAGGCTTAACATGCGGACCGCATCCTCCACATCCACGGGCTTGTTCAAGGTGTGATGGTCCACTGCCACGGTGGTATCCGCAGCCATGACCCATCGGCCCTTATTGCGATGGGCGATGACTTCGGCCTTGAGTTCGGCCAACCGGAGGACCAGCTCGCAGGGCTCCTCGTCCAGCAGCGGGGTCTCGTCCACTTCGGGGGCCTGCAGTTCGAAGGGGATCCGCATGGCCTCCAGCCAATGGCGGCGGCGCGGACTGCCGCTGGCCAGGATGAGGGGCTGCAGAGCGGGCTCGGGGCGGTTGGGCACCAAGTCGGTCACCGCAGCCCACGGGCTCGGAGATCGTCGGTCTTCACCCGCAGGTGGATGCCGTCCAGTTCCTGACCGGGCCGGAAGCCGAAGCGCGGGTAGAACTCGGCGGCATCGCGGGTCTCGAGCACGAAGCGATTGACCTCCCCCACCCAGGGATGGCGGAGGGCCCACTTCACCAACTCCGAGGCGATGCCGAAACCCATGAGGTCCTGGGCCACCACCACGTCGTAGAGCTTGGCTTCGTGGGCATGATCGGACCACAACCGGGTGGCGCCCACCAGGCGGCCTCCCCGATGGCCCTCGGGTACCAGCCGGGCCGTGAGCATCCGCGAGCACGCCAGCAGCTTGCGCCACTGTTCGATGGTGCGGTCCGCCGTCCAGTGGACCTGCTCGGCCTGGAAGAAGATCTGGAGTTCCCGGGGATCCACCGTCCAAGTCTCGTCGAAAAAGGCCACGGTCCCTTGGGGGGTCACGAGCGGTTCTGGTACGAGAAAGTCACGATCCATCAGGGTTTCCCGGCGAGGTCTTCCATCCTACCAGGAGAGCTCCCGCGAGCAGGCTGGCCATCAGGCCAGGCAGCAGCCAGGCGGACCGGGCCGGCGTGTGGATCGGCCGCCAGGTCAGCTCCACGGCGTAGGCGGCCTCGCTGAGGGGCTCGCCCCACAGATGGAAGTGGCCGTCCTCCCGGAAGAGGCCGGATTTCCCGGTGAGCGTGGCCCGCAGCAGCGGCACGCCCAACTCCGTGGCCCGCATGCGGATCTGCGCTGCGTGCAGGTCTGTGGCGATGCTGCGATCGAACCACCCGTCATTGGTGTGGTTGCTCAGCAGGTCCGCCCGGCCCAGGGCCAGGCCGCGGCGCGCCCGCTCGGGCATCAGGGCCTCGCTGCAGATGAGGGGGTGGATGCGCACCTCGCCGCCTGCAGTGGGCACGGTAAAGGCACAGTCCCCGGTCAGTTCACCCTTCTCCTGGGAGACGAACTCCAGCTGCCGATCCAGCCAGTGGCGGAACAGTGCCGGCCCTGGAATGCGCTCCCCGAAGGGCATGGGCTCGGTCTTGGCGAACAGGAAGGTGGGCCGCTTTGCGACTTCGCCCCGCACCAGGTTGAAGAGGCCACCCTCGGTGCCGAACAGCCAGGCCACCCCCCGCGTGGCGGCTTCTGCCTGGAGGCGGGGATTCGGTTCCCGGTCGTCCCGGCCGAGCACCGAGCTCTCGGGCCAGAGCAACAGGGTGGTCCTTCCGGTGCGGGGCCAGCCCTTGGCTTGCAACAGCGCATCACTGCGCCGCCACATGTCAGCTTCCATCCCTGGCCACCGCTGGCCCGCGGGGAAGTTGGGCTGGATCAGGACCACGTCCAGTTTGCGCTCGGGCTCCCGGGGCAGCAGGTGCCAGGCGCCACCCAGCAGACCCAGCACAGTCAGGGCGAAGGCGGGACCGGCGAGGATGCGGCGCAGGGGTGCGCCTGCCACCAGCCCGGCGGCGGCCCAGGCCCCGGCGCCCCAGGCCAGGGCTGAGAGGCCACTGGCGCCCAGGAAGGCGGCGGAGCGGGCGGTCCAGGGCAGGGAGCCGAAGGCTGCGCCCCAGTTCCAGGTGTAGACGTGGAAGGCCCAGGCCTCCCACACGAGGATGGTCAGGGCCGCACCGAAGGCAGCGCCCAGGGCCGCCCCCAGTGCCCCGTGGGCCCCAGAACGCCCATGCAGCCACCGGGCCACAAGGACCACCAGCAGCAGGCCCAGGGCTTCCCAGCCTGCGAGCAGAGCCGTGCCCAGAATGGCCAGGGGCATGGGCAGGCCGCCCTTGGAAGCGAGCATGGCCGGCACCCAGAGGAAGAGCAGGACGAGACCGCCGAAGAGCGACAGCCACAACCAGATGGCCTTGCGGCCCCGGAAGGCCGCCTCCATGAGCAGCAGCGGCAGGGCCAAAGCCGCAATCGGCTCCAGCCAGCCACCCAGCGCCCCCGGGAAGCGGAAGGCCAGGGCGAACAGCACCGCCAGGACAGAGGCTTCGAGGGGGCGGAGGAGACGACCGGTTTTCATGAGGAGGCTCTTCGGGCCACTTCGTAACAGGCAATGCCCGCCGCCACGGCAGCGTTGAGGCTCTCCACGCCACGAATGGGAATGGCGAGGCGCTGGACACCCGAGGGCAGCTCCACGCCCGCCCAGCCGCGGCCCTCGTTGCCCACCCAGAGACGCAGGGGCTCGGAGAGGTCGGCCTCGGCCAGCGGGACGGCACCCGGGCCGCCATCTAGGGCGTACCAGTACCCCCCGTCCGGAGCCAGTGTTTCCACCCGGCGCGACGGCAACAGGAAGGCGGCGCCCATGCTGCCCCGCAGGGCCTTGGGATGAAAGGGGTCGGCGCAGCCGGGCCCCAGCAGGGCCTCCTGGAAGCCGAAGGCAGCGGCGCTGCGGAGGATGGCCCCCAGGTTGCCTGGATCCTGGATGCCCCAGGCACCGATGACCCTCTGCGCCAGCGGCCCCGTGGCTTCGGGGCCCAGGTCCATCAACAGGGCATGCTCAGGCGGACTGCCAGCCTCGGCCAGGTCCCGCAGGAGGGCTTCGCCCAGCACCTGGGTCGCCACGCCCAGGGTGGCCGCCAGGGGATGGGGTTCGGCTTGTTCCAGGCGCAGCCAGAGGGCGGGGCGCAGGCGTCCGCCCGCGGGCGTCTGCCGGGCCTCGGCCCAGGCCTCGATGAGCTTTGCCCCCAGCAGCAGCGTGGTCGCGCGCCGCGGGCCACCGACCTTCAGCCGATCCTGAAGCGATCTGAAGTGGGGGTTGGCCTTGCTGGTGAGAAGGGGCATGGGGATGGGCCTTGGAAGGCTCCAGCGTATTCGAAGGGGCGGAGTGGGGCTGCTTCCTGGATGGGATTTAGTGGGCCTTGATGATGGCGGGAGCAGGGGCTGAAGCGGGTTGCGAATGGGCCGCGACCCAGGCCTCGATGACTCGGTGGATGGCAGGCATGGCGCTCTTCGTGGCCTCGATGCCAGCCTGCATGCAGCGCCGCTTCTGGGTAAAGTCCAGCATTCCAATATCGCCGATGCCAGCGGGTGTGATGAGGACGTCGGCGGCCTTCTTGGACTGCTCGACGTTGAGGGCGAACATGATGTTCGTGGCCTGGAGGGTGACATCCACGAGGTTCGTGATGTTCGTGTTGCCCACGTTGGCGCTGATGTCCACGGCGATCACGAGATCGGCGCCCTTGGCCTTGGCCACGGAGATGGGGATATTGTCCACCACGCCGCCATCCACCAGGATCTTCCCCTGGTGCTGGACCGGCTGGAACACGCCCGGAATGGCGGCGCTGGCCCGGATGGCGCGGGCCACGGAGCCGCTGTCGAGGATGACTTTCTGGCCCCAGTTGAGGTCGGTGGCCACGGCCGCGAAGGGGATCTTCATGTTCTCGATGTTGGTGGTCTTGATGTGGCTTTTTACCCAGGCTTCAAGCTTGTCGCCCTTGGCGAAGCCCATGCCCGAAACGGCGCTCACCACGCCGAAATCGAAGAGATCCTCCTTCTCCAACTGAAAGGCGGTCCATTCCAGATCGAAGCTGCTGAGGTCCGAGGCATAGATGGCGCCGATGAGGCTGCCGACGCTGGTGCCCACCACCATGTCGATGGGGATCTTCTCCTGTTCCAGGGCCCGGATGACCCCCACGTGCGCGAAGCCGCGGGCCGCCCCCCCGCCCAGGACCAGGGCGATCCTGGGTTTCGGCGGCGGGCCTTTGGGCACCTGGATGGCCGGCACCTGCGGAACGGCGACGGGAGGCGCGGTCTGACAGGCAAAGAGCAGGGCCAAGCCCGCGATTGCAAGGGAATTTACCAGACGCATGACGGATCCTCCATCCACAGGAACAGGCTCTCGCGACTGGAACTCAGCCACTGGTGCGGCCGGGCGGTGCCAACCGGATCAGATTCGGTATTAGACTATGCGCTACATCCGGCCGTCTTCATTTCCTTCGTGCCTTTTCAGGAGCACCGATGCAACCCTTTGTCCCCTCCGACCAGAACCTGCGGGAGTTCTCCCTGCGGGCGGTGCTCATCGGCCTCGTCATGGCCGTGGTGCTCGGCTCCGCCAACGCCTATCTCGGGTTGAAGGCTGGCATGACCATCGCGGCCACCTATCCCGCGGCGGTCATCGGCATGGCCCTCATCAAGCTCATGAAGGGCACCATCCTCGAAGAGAACATGGCCCGTACCGTGGGCAGCATCGGCGAGTCCGTGGCAGCCGGCGCCATTTTCACCATCCCTGCCTTCGTCATCAGTGGCATCTGGCCGAAGTTCTTCACCATGGGCAACTATGTCACCAGCTCACTGATCATGTTCGCGGGCGGCGTCCTGGGCATCATGTTTGTGGCCCTGCTGCGCCGCGTCATGGTGGAAGATGCGGAACTTCCCTACCCCGAGAGCGTGGCCGCCGCCGAGATCCACAAGGCTGGCGCCCGCGGGGGTAGCGGTACCAAGTTCCTCTTTGGCGCCATGGGCATCGGCGCCGTGATCCAGGCCCTGGTGCAGATCCAGCTCTTTGCCACCACCTGGGAAAGGTTCGTGGGGTTCAAGGCCTCGGCCATCAACCTCGTCCATGGCTGGAAGGCCAAGGTCGGCGGCGGCATGCTGCTCAGCTCCCCCGGCATCAGCCCGGCCTACATGGGCGTGGGCTACATCATCGGGCCCAAGCTCGGCGCCCTCAACTTCTCTGGCGGCATCATCGCCTGGGGCCTGCTGGTGCCCATCATCACCTACTTCCTGGCGCCGGGCGTCCTGCCCGAGAACGCCCCGGAAGGCGACTGGATCGCCCTCTCGGTCTCGGTGTGGAAGTTCATCGTGCGACCCATCGCCATCGGCGGCATGCTCATGGGCGCCAGCTTCACCCTCTTCAAGATGCGCAAGAGCCTGGCCACGGGCCTCAGTCGTTCTGTCTCGGACGTGAAAAAGGCCGCCTCCGGTGAGCATGTGGTGGACCGCGTCAACAAGGACCTGCCCTTCACCTACGTCATGTTCGGCCTAGGCTTCGCCGCCCTGGTGACCTTCCTCATCACCTGGCGCATCTTCCAGGTGAGTCCCCTAGTCTCCTTCGTGGCGGCCTTGGTGGTGGTGATCCTGGGCTTCTTCTTCTCGGCCATCAGCGGCTACCTGGTCGGCATCATGGGCTCCAGCAACAACCCCATTTCCGGCCTGACTCTGACGGCCCTGGTGATCACCGCCCTGGTGATGGTGATCCTCGGCGTGAAGGGCCGCGAGGGCGTGGCTGCCGTGCTGGGCGTGGCCGCGGTGGTCTGCGTGAGCGCGGCCGTGGCGGGCGAGATGCTGCAGGACCTCAAGGCCGGGCACATCCTGGGCGGCACACCCTGGCGCATGGAGATGGGCGACCTGCTGGGCGTGGCCCTGGCTTCCGTCGTGCTCTTCATCCCCCTCATGGTGCTGCACGAGGGCGACATCTCCGCCCAGGGCACCAAGCGCATCGCCGAGCTGACGGCCCAGCAGGTGCAGGTGGTCACCGCCCCCGACGGCCAGACCTACACCCTGGAGCAGGTGAAGCAGCTGCCCGCGGACCAGAAGAAGGCCGTCCTCTCCCTGGATGCCGGCTTCGGTTCCAAGCAGCTGGCGGCCCCCCAGGCGGGCCTCATGGCCCTGCTCAGTCGCGGCATCGTGGAGGGCAAGATGGCCTGGCCCCTGATCATCGTGGGCATGATGATGGGCCTCGCCTTCATCCTCATGCAGGTGAAGAGCCCCATGCTGGTGTCGGTGGGCATGTACCTGCCCCTGGAGACCACCTTTGCCATCTTCCTGGGCGGCCTCATCAAGGGCGTGGTGGAGATGGTGGGCGCCAAGCGGGGCCTGAACGAGGCCCAGAAGGTGCGCACCGAGAACAACGGAGTCCTACTGGCGGCCGGACTCATCGCCGGCGAGGCCCTGGTGGGTTTGCTGTTCGCGGCCTTCGCCTTCTTCGAAGTGAAGTACCAGCTCACCAAGTTCATCTGGGGCGTGGATAAGACTGGCGTCACCAATGTCCCGGGCGCCTTCTGGATCAGTCTGCTCATCCTGGCGGGCATCGCGGTGTACCTCGTGAAGGTGCCCCTCGACAATGCCGGTGCCGCCGACGAGCCCGCGCCGCCCAGCGCCAATTTCTAGCCACCAGCTGTACCAAGCAGGGCGCGGGCAACCGCGCCCTGCTTCTTTAAGGCTGTAACCGCAGAGGACGCAGAGAGCGCAGAGTAAGACAGGAACTCGAACACCTTCTCTGGTTCCTTTCTCTGCGCCCTCTGCGATCTCTTGCGGTTTATAAGTTTTGCATCCTTTCCCATGACTTCTCCCAGGTGCTGGATGAATGCCTTTCCCGATGACGCCTTCCTCGCCCTGGTGCCTGTCCAGGTCCTCGCCTCTGAACCCGGCGAGGGCGGCAACCTGGTCCTGCTGCGGCCCAAGATCCTGTCCCCCCGCTGGTCCTGGCTGTTGCGTCTGATCCGGAAACCCGTCTTCCGGGTGAAGCTCGATGCCCGCGGCACCGCCGTGTGGCAGGCCTGCGACGGCGCCCGCACCGTGGCGCAGGTGATCGGCGTGGTTGCCTCGGCCTTCCCGGAGGAAAGCGACACTACACTCCGGACGGCGCTGTTCATCCGTGAACTGGCCCGGGGCGGGTTCGTCCGATTGATGGCGGGTGCGCCTCCGGCCTGACCCGCTATCCTGTTCCCCCGGAGGCGTTCCCCATGGCCAGGCAGGTGAAGGAGGGCGGTCAGGTCCTCACCCGCAAGCGCGCGAAAGTGCGCGAGCCTGGCCTGTGGAAGGTGCTGCTGCACAACGATGACTACACCACTCAGGAGTTCGTGGTGTGGCTGCTGAAGACGGTCTTCCGTAAATCGGAAATCGAGGCCACGACCATCATGCTGGCGGTGCACAAGGCGGGCGTGGGCGTGGCGGGCGTTTACACGCGGGACGTGGCCGAAACCCGTGCCGAGCGGGGCCGCCAGCTGGCCGAGCGGGACGGCTTCCCCCTGTTGTTGACAGTGGAGGCCGACCATGCCTGATGCTCCCGAGATCAGTACGAACCTCAACATGGGCTTCCAGCGGGCCTTCGACCTGGCCAAGGCCCGCCGCCACGAGGACGTCGCCCTGGAACACCTGCTGCTGGCGCTGCTGGATGATGCCCATGCCGCCCGGACCATGAAGGGCTGCGGTGTGAAGCTGGGCGCCCTGCGCGCCGACCTGGAGGCCGTGCTGGGCAAGGCCTTCGAGGTGGTGCCCGAGGGCACCGACTTCCAGCCCCACAGTACCCTGGGCTTCGTCCGGGTGGTGGAGCGGACTCTGCTCCATGCCTTCAGCTCGGGCCAGAAGACCATCCACGGGGGCGAACTGCTGCCCGCCTTCCTGGAAGAAGATGCCAGCCCGGCCCGCCACCTGCTGGAGCAGCACGGTGTGAAACGGTTGGCCCTGCTGAAGGTGCTGAGCCATGGCCCGGCCCCGGCCAAGGCCCCGGACAAGCAGGAGGCCGCCGAAGAAGAAGAGGAGGCGGGCCCCGTGGCTGTGAATCCCCTGGAGGCCTACGCCACAGACCTGGTGGCCCGGGCCGCGGCGGGGCGGCTGGATCCCCTGGTGGGGCGGGAGGCGGAGCTCACCCGCATGGCCCAGGTGCTCTGCCGCCGCCGCAAGAACAACCCCTTGCTGGTGGGCGAGCCCGGC
>JBBRZL010000037.1:0-24951 GCA_038236735.1 Holophagales bacterium
CAGCTTCTTCTTCCAGAAGAGCTTCAGGGCAAAGTTCAGGTCCTTGACGTGGGCTTCGATCTGCTCGTCGATCTTGTCGCTTTGGGCAGTGGCCAGGGACCACTCCCCATCCCAGTCGATCTTGGCCGCCTTGACGGCTTCGGCCGCCTTGGGAGCGGGTTTGGCTTTCTGGGCTGCAACAGGCAGCAGCAACAGGCAGGGAAGCAGGAGGGACAAGACGTGCATGGGGACCTCCAGGAGGAGCCTACCCCCACCCTTTGACTTCTGGAAGTTCTGAAAGCCATCCGTGTGATCGCTGCAACAAAGCGAGGTATTGATGACCTTCCAGGGAAGATTGCTTAAGACGAGGTGTAAGCTAGTGCCAATCAGCCCACCCACAGGGCATTCAATCCAAGGAGCGTGTCCATGAAACGCAGACAGGAAGCCCTCGATTACCATTCGCAAGGTCGGAAGGGCAAGATCGAGGTGGTCGCCACGAAGCCCTGTTCAACCGCCCGGGATCTCGCCAATGCCTACTCCCCGGGGGTGGCTGAACCCTGCCTCGAGATCGAAAAGAATCCCGAGATGGCCTATGAGTACACCGCCAAGGGCAACCTGGTCGCCGTGCTGTCCAATGGCACGGCCGTGCTGGGCCTGGGCAATCTCGGCGCCCTGGCCGGCAAGCCCGTGATGGAAGGCAAGGGTGTGCTCTTCAAGCGCTTCGCCGACATCGACGTGTTCGACATCGAAGTGGACGAGACCGACATCGACCGTTTCTGCCAGGTGGCCCGCGCCCTGGAGCCCACCTTCGGCGGCATCAACCTCGAGGACATCAAGGCCCCCGAGTGCTTCGAGATCGAAACCCGCCTCAAAAAGGAAATGAACATTCCCGTCTTCCATGACGATCAGCACGGCACCGCCATCATCAGCACGGCAGCCCTGATGAACGCCTGCGAGATCACCGGCAAGAAGATGCCCGACATGAAGGTGGTGTTCTCCGGCGCCGGTGCTTCCGCCATCGCCTGCGCGAACATGATGATCCAGGCTGGTGTAAAGCTGGAGAACCTCTGGCTCTGCGACACCAAGGGCCTGGTCTACACCGGCCGCGGCGAGGGTATGAACAAGTACAAGGATAAGTTTGCGAAGCCAAGCGAGTGGCGCACCCTTACTGACACCATCAAGGATGCTGATGTGTTCGTGGGCTGCTCCAGCAAGGGCGCACTGACGCCCGAGATGCTGCTGAGCATGGCCAAGAATCCCATCGTCTTCGCCCTGGCGAATCCCGATCCTGAGATCGAATACCCGTTGGCCAAGGCCACCCGCAAGGACATCATCCTGGCTACGGGCCGCAGCGACTACCCCAACCAGGTGAACAACGTGCTGGGCTTCCCCTTCATCTTCCGTGGGGCGCTCGATGTGCGCGCCTCGGAGATCAACGAACCCATGAAGATCGCCGCGGCCAAGGCCCTGGCCGCCCTGGCCCAGCAGGAAGTCCCCGAAAGCGTGTCACGGGCCTATGCGGGCCAGAAGTTCACCTTCGGTCCCGAGTACATCATCCCCAAGCCCTTTGATCCCCGCGTGCTCCTCTGGGTGGCTCCCGCCGTGGCTCAGGCGGCCATGGACACCGGCGTGGCCAGGAAACCCATCACCGACATGAAGGCCTACATTGAGCGATTGGAAGGCCTCCAGGGCCGCAGCAAGGATGTGATCCGCAGCGTGGTGCACCGCGCCAAGGAGAACCCCAAGCGCGTGGTCTTCCCCGAAGGCGACCATCCACTCATCCTCCAGGCCGTCTCCCAGATGCACGACGAGGGCATCTGCGTGCCCATCCTGCTGGGTGACCCTGTCAAGGTCCGGGCCATGGCCGCGGATCATGGAATCAACCTTGACGGCATCGAGATTCTCGATCCCGGCGCGGTGTCCTGGCGCCAGGAAGCCGAGGAGGCTTTCTTTGAACTGCGGCGTCGTCGCGGTGTCACTCGCACCGAAGCCAAGCGCCAGATCCGCCGCCGCATCTACTTCGGCGCCATGATGTGCCGTCTGGGCAAGGCCGATGGCCTCATCGCCGGTCTCACGATGTACTACCCCGAGACCATCCGGCCCTGCCTGGAAGTCATCGGCACCCGTACAGGCGTGAAGAAGGTTTGCGGCGTCTACACCATGGTGCTGAAGAACCGCGTGCTGTTCTTCTCCGACACGACCATGAACATCGAGCCCACCGCTGAGGAACTGGCAGAGATCGCCATGCTCACGGCGGACCTGGTCAAGGACACCTTCCATATGGAGCCCAAGGTCGCCATGCTCTCCTTCTCCACCTTCGGCAGCGTGGAACACCCACTGGTCCGCAAGGTGCAGAAGGCCGTCGAGATCGTGAAGGCCGTCCGGCCTGAACTGAAGTGTGATGGCGAGATGCAGGCCGATACGGCGCTGGGCGAGGGATTCCTGGCCGAGAGCTACCCCTGGGTGGACCTGCCAGGTGGCCCGAACGTCCTGGTCTTCCCCGACCTCACCAGCGGCAACATCGGCTACAAGCTGGTGCAGCGACTGGCGGGCGCCGAGGTCATCGGCCCGATCACCTGCGGCATGGCGGCACCCGTCCACGTCCTGCAGCGGCACAGCGACCTGAATGACATCATCCACCTCACGGCGCTGACCGTTGTCGAGGCGCAGAAGAAGTAGGCCCTCAGGTTCAATCTACAGTGTGCGGGGGCCGGAAGGCCCCCGCGTTGCGTTTCAGGACTGTTCCAGCTGGGCCAGCCAAGCCTGGATTTCGGGATCGGGGTCCGGGTTCAGGCGCCGGGCCTCCCGCAGGTCGACGAGGGCCGGGCCGGGTTCGTCGCGCTGGAGATGGACGAAAGCCCGTTCCTTCAAGGGGCGCGGGTTGGCCGGTTCCAGCAGCACCAGGTGGGTGGCAGTCCAGAGCGCCTCCTCCCAATGCTCTGCGTGCATGAACCGCAGATGAAGATTCCGCACCAGGCGCACCAGGATCTCGCGTCCGGTGGCGGGGCGCAGCATCTCGCGGCGGAAGTCGACCCTCCCGGCGGTGGCAGTTCTCACCAGTTCAGCCCCGCTCTCCTCGCCGACCGCCCGGCCGCCGTGGAATGGATCGAAGCAGAGCAGGCCGATATCCGTCCGCAGGGCCGCAATGAAGTGCCCGGGCAGGCCCACGCCCACGGCATCGAAACCCAGACGGCGGCCGAGATCCACCCAGAGGATCGAGAGGGTGATGGGCAGCCCTTTGCGGCGGGCGAGCACGGCGGGCAGCAGGGCGTTGAGGGGATCGTCATAGGTCTCGCGGTCACCCTCGAAGCCGAGTTCCACGAAGAGCAGATGATTCAGGGCGTCGATGGCCTTGTGCGTGTTCCAGGGCAGGGGCATGCGCCCGGCGAGCGTGAAGGCCCACTCGTCGAGTTGTCCGGTCACTGCTGCCGGATCAGGATCGTCCAGCGCCGGGGCCACGGCGTGAATGGCGCCTTCAGCCAGGTTCCGGCACTCCGGATCCTCGCGGAGATAGTCCAACAGCGACATCAGCTCCGCCGCTGGAGCACCGAGCGGACCACGAGGGCCAGCACAACCAGGCCGATGGCTCCCCAGACCCAGCGTTGCCAGGAAGAGGTGGCAGCCTGGACCTTCTGGGCTTCGTCGGCCTTGCGGATGTTCTCCTCGATGGACAGCTTGGACTGGACCTCGCGGGCCTCCTTCACGGCTTTCAGGGCAGAGTCCTTCGAAGCCTTGAGGTCCTTGGCGGCGGCTTCCTGTTCCTCCTCGACGCCCAACACCGCGAGCTGTCTGGGGACTTCGCGCCGGTGCAGGAAGCGCGCCGGCACGGCGACGCCATTGTCATCGAGGGAGGTGGCCGATTGGCTGTTGTCGAGGGATTCGGTGAGGGCCTGGATATCCTCCCGCAATCCTTGGAGCACCTGATTCTGGCGGTGCAGCTGGGCGCCCTGGATCCAGAGCAACCCCAACTGGAGGGCCAGGAAGATCGGAATGGTCCAGCGAAGGGATGTGCGCATCAAGGCTCCCTCCCCAGGATAAACAGAGTCCGGTCATCGCGGTTCTGGGTATCGAAGGCGGCCACGTCCTGGAACACGGCTTCGCAGGCCGCCCGGGGGCTGCCTGTGCCCCAGAGGCGGCGCAGCTGGGCACCTAGCCGATCCAGGCCGTAGAGCTCACCGTCCCGGTTCATGGCCTCCGAGAGGCCGTCACTATAGAGCACCAGCCAGCCCTTGGGAGGCAGGGTCCCCTCGATGACCTGCCAGTCGCCAGGCCCTGCCGGGCGCAGTCCCAGGCCCCGGCCATGGGGGGTCACTTCACGCAAACCCTCCTCGGTGAGCCCCTGCAGTACCAGGGCACCGGGATGGCCGGCCCTGGCCAGGCGATAGTTTCCGGCTTCGTCCCATTCGAGCAGGATCAGCGTCAGGAAGCCCCGCTGGCCGAGCAAGTGGCGCAGGGTCAGGTCCAAGGAGCAGAGCATGTCTTCCAGACGCTGATCTTCCCGCTGGACGGCCTGCTCCAGCAGGGCGGTGGCTTGGGCCATGTAGAGGGCCGCCGCGAGTCCCTTGCCGCAGACGTCACCCACGGCCGCGAACCAGGTTCCGCTGGGACGACGCTTGACGAACAGCAGGTCCCCGCCGGTTTCCAGGGCCGGTTCCAACCGCAGCGCCACCTGGAAACCCGGAATGGGTGGCAGCTGCGAGGTGACCAGGCTCTCCTGGATGCGCCGAGCCGTCTCCAATTCCTGGCTGAGCCGCTCCTGGGCCACCAGGCGCTGGTGCATCAGCGCGGTCTCCAGCACCTGACCGGCGGCCAGGGCCACTTCCCGCAGCAGCTCCCGGTCTTCGCGACCGTAGTTCAACTCGGCGTACTTGCCGCCCAACAGTACCACGCTATGGGGAGTGTCTCCGGCGAGGATCAGCAGCAGGATCTGGGCCTCGAGCGCGTCCACGTGGGCCCGCACAGTTCCGCCCAGGTCGCGGATCCAGTCGGCCTCCTCGCCGCCGAGGCCCAGGACCAGTTCGCGATTCTCCCGGGCGAGGCGCAGGAGCCCGGGGGGGATGCGAAGCGGTTGGGGCGGAAAGTGGATCCGGCGATCCTCCCGGTCGGCGGATTCGGCAGCGGGCAGCAGTACCTGGCGCTCCACGATGGGGAGGATTTCCAGGAGCTGGGGCTGGAAGCCCTCGCCCAAGGCCTGGCGCAGCGACTTGAGGAGGGACTCCTCGCTGAACCGTTTGCGGGTCTCGCGCACGGCGCTCAGGGCGATCTCGCGAGTGCTGGCGAAGTCCCGGCGGAAGCGGCGGCGGATGCCCTTCAAGAGACGCCGCAGGGCCCAACCGAGGGGCAAGGCGAGGATGCCGATGAGGGCTCCCGCCCAACCCGAGGGGATGGACGACAGATGGGAGAAGGCCCAGGCCAGCCCACCCAGATAGGCGGCGGCCGTGAGGCCCAGGATCGCCATGTAGCTCACCCAGCGCAGCAGCACTTTCCGGACGTCGAAGACACCATGCCGGAAGATGGCGAAGGCGAAGCTGATGGGCAGCAGTGGCGCCGGCAGCATGAAGATGAAGATCTGGCGCCGGAACAGCAGACTGTTGCCGAATCTGGCCTGGAGGAGGGTCCAGGCCAGCAGGTCCAGACAAAGCACGGCAGCCACGATCAGGGAGGGCAGCAGGGCCTTCCGCAATCGTTCCGGGGCGCGGAAGGCGCCCCCGACGAAGAAGCCGAGGCCGACGAAACCCGCCGTCACGTACAGCGTGATGGGCAGGAAACTGAAGGCAAAAAGCAGCGATTTCAGCAGGCCATCAGGGGTCGCGCCCGCCGGTGTCTTCAAAATGCCGCCATTGGCCAGGATCCACAGGCGCAGCAGGAACAGGAGCAGGGCCATGACCGCGAAGGTGCTGTAGATCACCCGCAGTAGGCGCCGGTTCTTGCGCCACTCATGGGGATGCGGGAAGCGCAGGAAGAAGTGGATCCAGAGCGGCGGCAACAAGGCGCCTGCCACTGCGGCCATGAGGGCGAGGAGGATGCTCAGGGCCGGGGGTGGGTTGCCGGTCACCGAGGCCCCGGAAAGGAGCAAGGCTGTGGCGCCCAGGTAGAAGAAATGCCGGGAGGATTTGCGCTCCGGGGCGGAAAGCACCACCAGGAGGCTGATGGCCCAGGCGAGGAGGCCATTGGCCAGGAGGGCGATCTGGAAGAGGTCCAGGGGTTTCACGAGGCGGATGGGCATCAGGATCTGCCGGCCCTGACGCTTCACCGTGTAGATCAGGATGGTGCCCTCGGATTTCCCATTGATGAAGCGCTGGGCCTTCAGGGTGCCTTCCAGGGTGGCTTCATAGGCCCGTCCCTGGATCTTCAGTAGCTCATCGCCCTCCAGGAGCCCGGCCTCTTCCGCCACGCCCTCTGGCAGGATCTCCCGGATGACGATCTTGCCCTTCTCCACCTGCCAGGAACACTGATCGTCCGAGGCCGCATAGACCCACTGGTTGAGCGTGAAGGCCCCGAGCGCCAGGGTCAGGCAGAAGAAGCTGATCCAGATCAGGCGCCAGCGGATGCGTTTCAGGTAGGGATTCATGGCGCCTTTATGAAAGAATGCCCCAATGGAGCGGATCGCGCGGAAGGACAGGCCCTGCTGGGTGCTGGTCGGTGGCAGGCGGCGGCTGGGCCGTGCTTTGGCTGAAGATCTGGCCCGGGATCATGATCTGGTGCTGACCAGTTCAGGGCCCTGGGAGGGCGAAATCTGGGTGGCGGACTTGTCGAAGAAGGCGCAGATCAGGACCCTTCGGTGGGATGCGGAGGATCCGGATCTGGTTCCCCGCATGATGGCAGATCTGGACGCCTTGGCGGCGGACGGTTGGGGCCTTTCCGGGGTCGTCCTGCTGGCCGGAACCTTCCCCAAACACCCGTTCGGCACCTGGACGCCAGACCTACTCGAGTCCACCTGGCGGATGAACCTGGGCTTCCCCTTTCTCTGTGCACAGTCCCTTGCGCCAAGGTTGTCGGAAGGTTCCTGCCTCCAGATTCTGCTGGATACCTCCCTCCACCGGCCCTGGCTCAAGCGTCTTCCCTACAGCGCTGCCAAGGCCGGTCTCGCCACTCTGGTGCCGGGGCTCGCCCAGTTGCTCGCGCCCCGCGTGCGGGTGGTGGGCCACGCTCTGGGAGCGGTGCTGCCGGCCGAAGGCAGCGATGCCGCCTTTCTGACGGAGCGCACCCTGCTGAAGCGCCTTGGGGATCCCGCGGACCTTTGCCGCGCCGTGCGCTTCGCCGCCGACAGCCCCTTCCTCACGGGGGAGATCCTCACCCAGGATGGTGGCCGCCGGTGGATCGACCGATGATTCGGCGGGGTATCCCACTTGATCCCGGTGGCACGGCGCTCACGCTGCGCGTGAGCGTTAGGACGCGCCTGGGGCGCGTCCGGGGAAGGGCCGGTCTGGGATGAAGTTCAAAGTGAACGAGGTGTTCCATTCGATCCAGGGTGAGGGCGCCCGCATCGGGCGGCCCTGCCTGTTCATCCGTCTCACGGGCTGCCCGTTGCGCTGCGTCTACTGCGATACGGAGTACGCCTTCTACGCCGGGACCATGCGCGAGCTGGAGGAGCTTCTAGCCGAAACGTGCCGGCGTCTCGGCCCGCCACGCCAGGGCCCCAACGCCCCTTTCGTGGAGCTCACGGGCGGCGAACCCCTGGCCCATCCCCAGGCGCCGGAGCTGCTGCGGGCCCTGTTGGGCCTGGGCTACGAGGTTGCCCTGGAGACCGCGGGCAGCCATGACCTGGCCCCGGTGCCCCGGGAGGTCATCAAGATCGTGGACCGCAAGACACCCGGCAGTGGCGAAGTCCACCGCTGGCTGGAATCCAACCTTGACCATATGGTTCCTGGCCAGGACGAGTTGAAATTCGTGCTCTGCGACCAGGCCGACTACGCCTGGGCCCGGGATTGGTGCGCCGAGCGGGCGGTCTGGGAACGCCTGGACGTGCTCTTCAGTCCCGTCTGGGGCGGCCTGGACTCCGCCTGGCTGGCCGAACGGGTGGTGGCCGATGGGCTTCCCGTGCGAGTCCAGGTCCAGCTGCACAAAGTGATCTGGGGGGCCGAGCGGAAGGGGGTCTGAGCCTACTGCGAGGCCTTCCAGGCCGCCAGTTCCTTCTCCAGGTTGTCGGTGTATTCCTTGGGCGCGCCGCCGGGCTTGGAGAGCTCGATGGCCTTCTGCAGGTGGGCCAGGGCCTCGGGCATGCGCTTGGCGTCCTTGTAGATCCGGGCGGCGGTTTCGTGGTTCCAGAAGCTCTCGCCGGCTTTCAGGCTCTTTTCGATCCAAGCCTGGGCCTTCTGTGGCTCGAGGCGCATGTCCTGGCAGTACTTGGCGGCCTGGTACCAGGGCACCCAGTCCGTGTCGGGCGCCAGCTTCAGCTTTTGCTCCAGCTGACTCCAGTAGATGCCCTTGGTATCAAAGGTCACGGGGAAGCTCACGCGCAGCTTTTCCCAGCCCAGTTCCACGGTGGCGGTGTCTGAATCCACGGGGATCACGCGGTAGTCCAGGTACTCCAGGTGACCTCCGGCCCGGGGTGTGGCCTCCCAGCGCAAAACATCATCCTCCTTCTTGTATTCGTAGGCGCCCCACTGCTTGGCCTTCTTGTTGAGGATGAGGGTCCAGGCTTTTCCGCTAGGGACGACGAAGAAGCCGTAGGTGCCGGCGGACACTTCCTTGCCGGCCACCTTGGCCGCATGGCTGAGGGTGATCACCGTGGCGTTGTTGGCGCCGGCCCGCCAGACCTCGCCATAGGGCACCAGACCGCCCCAGATCTTCCGGCCCTTCACGGCGGGGCGGGCGAAGGCGATCTCGATCTTACTGATGCCGATCTCCTGGGACACCGTGCAGGCCGGGCTCACGCGCAGGGGGGTCAGGCGCACGGGCGCCGGCTTGTCCTGGGCCGCGAGGGAGACCGCGAAGGGGACGGCGAGAAGGGCGGGGAGCAGCAGCCTACGCATGGGGATCTCCGGAGTGGGGGGAATCGAGGGTAGCATCCGGTTTTGGTGCAAGCAAAAAGCGTCCCGGTTGGCGGTTGAAAGCCCTGAGGATGCCCCACCAGAGGCGCCGGCTGTTGATGCCCGTGAGATCGCGGGCCCGCAGGGCCGTCCAGAGGGCCAGGGCGAAGGACACGACGAAATTCATGGCCCCGATCAGGGCGACACCGAGCAGGCCCCAGAGGACATCCCCCCAGGACAGAACCCCCTGGGCCCAGAGACTGGCCGAGGCCAGCGCCAGGGCAGCGGATTGGAGAGTCACGTGGCGCACCTCCAGGTGGATCCCCGCAAAGGCGAAGGCCATGGGCACGAAAATCAGCAGGCCGCCCAGCGCAAGGTACCCGACGATCCCGGAAAGGTGCCGCTGCACGAACCGCCCCAGGGCCTCGGCGCGGGAACTGCCGAATAGGGCCCGGAGCCTTCGGTTCTGGGCCAGGGCCGCGGGCAGGCACCGGTAGTCGCTCCAGTTGGCGGCCCACCCTGCAGCCAGGCTGGAGAGCCACAGCAAGACGCCGGTGGCGGCTGCGAAAACCAGTGTCCAGCCATGAAAGGGATGATTTCCATGAAGGCTGTGCAGGGCGGTCTCCTCGCCAAAGGGACCATGCCCTGTGAGCCAGACCCAGCCTGCGGCGATGAGGAGGGCGGTGGGGATGGCCGCGCAGACGTTGCCCACGGTGGCGATGACCTGGGTGCGGGTGATCGCCGCCACCAGCTCGATCTCGCGACCCTGGCCGTCGCCCGATTCCAGGGCCCTGGCCAGGGCCGCGGCAGTCATCGCGGGCTGCTTGGAGGCCAGGCTGAAGCCCAGGAACTGCATGAGGATGAAGCTGGCCGAATAGTTGAAGGTGAGGGCGAGGCCCATCACCAGCGGCGCCAGGGGCAACGCCGAGAGACCGTACTTGAAGAGGGCCGTGCCGGCCGTGAGCAAGCCACCGCCTGCCGCCGACCAGCCCATGGCACGCCATTCCCGGCGGTCCCGGGCGATGTAATGCTCACCAGTGTCGCCGGTATGCTCGACCATCTTCCGCGCCAACCGTTTCACCGTGGTGCGGAGGAGGATCAGCAGCCCGTGCTGTTCTGCGCTGCCCCGCACCAGTTCGGCCACGAACGCGGTGCCGTCACCCTCCCCGGCGCTGAAGGCGAGGAGGTGGTCGATGCGGCGCAACTGTGCCTCAAGCAATTCCAGGCGGAAGACCAGGTCCGTGGAGACACCATGGGCGTCGAGGCTGACATGGGCGCGCACAAGCACCGCGGAGCAGGCGGTTCGACAGGCATCCCAGTCGGCGCGAGCATTCAGGTCGTCGGGATGCTCCGCGCGCTTCCGGACGGTGCGCGTCAGGTTGAAGAAGGGTGAATCCGCATCGTTGCCATTGGGGTCCAGGGCCAGGAGATCCCGGGACAGCCCCACCGCTGCGGCGCGATGGGCCAGGAGCCCTGCGGCATGAACCCAGGTCTCCGCAGGCGGGGCCAGCAGCCTGCCCCAGGGCCGGCGCAACTCCTCTGGCAGATCCTCGATCCAGACGGCATCGGCTTCATCGAGATCCAGGCGATCCAGCAGGGCATAGAGGTCCCCTTCGGGATCGAGGCGGGGAATGAGCTGGTCCACCAGCCGGAGAAAGCCCTCGCCGAGTAGGGAGGTCCGGTCAGGCAGGCCCGTCTCCGCCAGCAGCCGGATGGCTGAGGCATGATTCCATTCCTCCGACAGAGGCTCTTCGAGCCCTCGTTCGCACAGGGCCTGGTGGAGTCGGCGCAGGCGGCTGGTGCGCCGGGCCTCGCCATCCCGCGAGTCTTCGGTGGAGGCCTCCAGCAGCCAGCGCAACAGGGGCTCCAGCTTCGTGGTGCCGCCGTTCAGTAGATCGTCCAGCCTGGGGTCGGGCAAAGGCATCGGGGTCCCGGAAGGAAACCCCCAGAGTGGCAGATCCGTCAGGAGGCCGCCCCGTATCTCCGGGAACCATCCCGGGGGCGCTCCAGGAAGCGCTGGACGGCGGCAGGATCCACCGTGGCGGGGGTCCCGGACCAGGCCTGGGCGGGAGTCAGCATGAGCAGCATGTCCTCTGGGCAGCCCACCTGCTCGTAGAGCCGTTCGACGCGCTGGGCCAGTTGGGCGTTGGTGCTTTCCGCGGCCAGGGTCTCGCGCAGGAGGGCCTCGCGCCAGCGGTCCTGGGCCTGGGCCCAGCGGGAGCTGCCCGGGCGGGGGGTCTTGCCCGTGGATTCGGCGCAGGCGGCCCAGAGGTGGGCCTCGAAGGTCCGCAAGGCCTCCCCCGCCAGGGCGCACAACCGCAGCACGGCAGGACCCTGACCCGCAGTGCAGGCCTGGATTTCGGCGTGATCCAGGAAGCCGAAGTCATGGCCGGTGACGAGGTCGTCCCAGGTGGGCTCACCGTGGGTCCTGCGGAAGGCGAGAAGGGCGCTCATGGGTACCTCAGGCAAGGAGGTGGAGGGCGAGGTGGACGGCAAGGCGGGCGCTGGCTTCGGCGCCCTCCAGCGTGGGGGCCAGTTCCATGAGGTCCGCACCCACCCAGGGTTCGGACCATTCGGCGGCGGCATGGATCAGGCCCAGGGTCTCAGCCAGGGTCAGGCCGCCCGGCACAGGCTCGGCCACCGCCGGCACCAGCACAGGATCCAGGGCATCCAGATCCAAACTCAGATAGGCGGGCCCCTGACCCACGGCGGCCAGATCCTCCTCCAGCCGCAGAGCCAGCAGGGGATCCCGGAGATCGGCGGGAGTCCACATGCGCGCTCCGGCCGCTTGCAGGAAGGCCAGTTCCTCGTCGTCGAAGCGCGGCGCCCGCAGACCCACCTGCACGAGGCGATCCGGGTCCACCAGCCCTTCCTCCAGGGCCTGGCGGAGCCAGGTGCCATGGTGGATGTCGGTGCCCCAGGCGGCGCCGTTGGCCGCGTCAGGGTGGGCGTCGATGTGGAGGAGGCCCAGGGGGCCGTGGCGCAGGGCCAGGGCCCGGAGCGCGCCCAGGGTGAGGGAATGGTCGCCACCCAGCAGCAGGGTCCGGCAGCCGTTCATGGTCCAGGCGCCCACGGTGTCCTCCACCGTTTGGAGGGCCACAGCCAGGGAGAAGGGCAGGGTGGGAATGTTGCCACCATCCAGCCAGCCATGGGCCGTCGCAGGGCCGAGCACCGGCCGGCCCTCCCGGAGCCGCAGGGGCATGGGATGGGAACCCAGGCCCATGGAGGCCGCGCGCAGGGCCCAGGGGCCCAGGCGCGCGCCGGGCCGATTGATGACGCCCGCGTCGCAGGGCACGCCCAGCACCACACCGGTGGCGGGACGGGGATCGAGGCAGAGCGGCAGGCCCAGGAAGGGGGTGAGGCCCGTGCGAAGGCCATGCAGGAGCACCTCAGCAGACATCGGAGCTCCGGGGCAGCAGGGCGACCCTGAAGGCCGCGATCCACTCGGATGGATCGCTGAAATCAGCGGGGTAGAGCGACTCTCCGGCGGTGACGGTGACCCGGGTCCGCGTCGCAAAAAGCGTCTGGAGGTGGGGCAGCAGGGTCTCGCTGCCCGTCCAGGGATAGTGGGGCGCGGGGCTGGAGATCCGCAGGGGCTGGGCGGGCAGGCCCAGGTCGAAGGCCGCGCGCAGTCCACCCTCGTAGAAAGGAGCGAGCCGATCGCCCCGGGTGGTGGTGCCTTCGGGGAACAGCAGCATGTCGCGGCCATCCCGGAGCGAGGCCGTGAAGCTGGCTAGGGCCGCTGCGCGGCTGGTCGCGTCTTCCCGGTCCACAAAATGGAAGCCTGATTTCCGGGCCCAGCGACCAATGAGCGGGTAGCCGGTGACTTCGCCTTTGGCGATGGTGCCCATGGGCCGGAGGCTCATGAGCGCGACGGGATCCACCCAGCTCAGGTGGTTGGCCACCCAGAG
Organism: Holophagales bacterium; assembly: GCA_038236735.1. GTDB lineage: Bacteria > Acidobacteriota > Holophagae > Holophagales > Holophagaceae > Geothrix. The sequence goes on from JBBRZL010000037.1 coordinate 12,863, forward strand.
GGGGATGTCGGTCCGGGGATGCCCCACGATCGTCAGTTCCACGCCCAGGGCCGGCAGCAGGCGCCGCGCCCAGCGGTGCATGCCGGGCTGGGGCTCCGCGCCAGTCGCCAGGCGGGGCAGGAGGGCGAAGGTGGGCCAGAGGACCCCGGTCCAGCTCATCAGGAAACCAGCTTCAGGCGGGTGTACCGGGCCCGGACGCGCTCGAGGTCAGCACGGGTGATGGCGGACCAGAGGCGGGTATCGCCGGGGGCGTAGAAGTCCTGGACTTCTTCGACCACCCGGGCGCCCAGGGCGTGGTGGACACTGCGGGCATCGTTGTTGCCGGGTTCCACCAGGAAGCGGCACTCATCCACATTCTCGTTGAGCAGTTTCGAGACCATGGCCCGGATGAGCAGGTAGTTGACCCGGCCCTTCTGGTATTCGGGATGCACGGCGAGGGTGGCGCAGTAGACGGTGCTGCCCCGCACGAAGTTCAGCACATAGCCCACAGGCCGATCGCCATCGAGGGCCAGGAAGCACCAGTCGCGGTAGAGCTCGGTGCAGAGCCGCAGATAGTGCGGGCAAAGCTCACCGGCGCCATCACCGGACCAGATCTCCGCCTCGAGGCGGCGCAAATGGGCGTAGTCCGCGCTGCCCAGCGACCGCACCGTGTAGCGGGCGCCTTCCGGATGGGGTGCGAGTTGTTCGATGCTCATGTCGTACCTCCCTGGGTTCGCATCCAGGGTCGGTCACGGCGATGACGGCAGCATGGCGGCTAGGCCAACTTCGCGGAAATAAACGGAGACCAAGCGGTGACGGGCTCCCGCGAAACTGGGAGTGAAAGTGTCTGGCCCGGATATGACGAAAGCATGTCCCCTTCGTCACATCCCGGGAACATTTCCCTCAAAAGAAAGGGGTCACCAGTTTCAGGAAACCAGCGGCCAGGAGCGCGCTGATGGGGATGGTCAGAACCCAGGCCACCACGATGTTTCCGGCCACGCCCCAACGCACGGCGCTGGCGTTCATGGAGGTGCCCACGCCCATGATGGCGCCGGTGATGCTGTGGGTGGTGCTGACGGGGATGCCGAAGTGCGCGGTTGTGAACAGCACAGCAGCCGCCGCGGTCTCGGCGGCGAAACCGTGGATGGGCCGCAGCTTCACGATCTTGGAGCCCATGGTCTTGATGATCTTCCAACCGCCGGTGGCGGTGCCAATGGCCATGAAACTGGCGCTCCCGATCTTCACCCAGAGGGGGATGATGACCTTGGCCTTGGCGTCCATGGGCAGGTGGAACTTGTAGGCGATCAGGGCGAGGCAGATGATCCCCATGGCCTTCTGGGCATCATTCTGGCCGTGGGTGAACGACATGGCGGCGGCACTGACGAGCTGGGCCTTGCGGAACACCTTGTTGACCTTGTGGCCCGGGAAGTGGCGCACGATCCAGAGGATCACCAGGATGAGGGCCATGCCCACGATGAAGCCCATGGCCGGAGAGATGACGATGAAGGCCCCGATCTCTTTGAGTTTCTGCATGTGCAGAGCTCCGAAACCGGCATGGGCCACGATGGCCCCGGTGAGCCCGCCCAGCAGCGTGTGGCTGGTGCTGGAAGGGATGCCGAACCACCAGGTGAGCAGGTCCCAGGTGATGGCGGCCATGAGAGCCGCGGCGATGACCGCGGGGACCACGTGCTGGCTGTCCGCGAGCCCCTTGGCGATGGTAGTGGCCACCGAAGTTCCCGCGAGGGCTCCGGCGAAATTCAGGGTGGCCGACATGATCAGGGCATATTTGGCAGGCAGCACGCCCGTGCTCACTACCGTGGCGATGGAGTTGGCAGTGTCATGAAATCCGTTGATGTAGTCGATGCCCCAGGACAGCAGGATCAACATCGCCAGGGATGGGATGAAAAAGGCCTCCAACATGGCCAGCTCAGGCGTTCTTCATGACGGTGGAACCGACTACCTTGGCCACCAGTTCAATGTTGTCCGTCGCTTCCTCGATGCGGTTCAGCAGTTCCTTCCACTTGATGAGTTCGATGGGATCCTTGGGGTCTTCGAAGATCTGCGCCAGGGCCGTGTGGTAAATGGAATCCGCCTTGTTCTCGAGCGTGTGCACCCGGCGGATGCGATCCCGGATTTCCTTCTGGTTGGACATGTTCCGCAGGGACCGGATGAGATGGAGGAGCTCGCCGGCGCCCTCGACGATGATCGAACTGATCTCAGTGACGGCGGGCATCACGTGACCGATGCGGTAGAGGATCAGCCGCTCGCAGACCGCATGGATCGAATCCACCACATCATCCAGGGCATGGGCCAGTTGCATGATGTCTTCCCGATCGATGGGTGTGACGAAGGTCTGGTTGAGGCGGTCCATGATCTCGCGCGTGAGGTCATCACCGGCGTGTTCCAGGTCCTTCATCTGCCGCCGCAGTTCCGCGAAGCGGACGGGATCTCCGGTCCGGATTTCCCGGTCGAAGAGCTGGGAGGCCTGGTAGGCGTTGCCCGCGGCGGACTCCAGCAGGTCGAAAAAGACCATTTCCCGGGGTTTGAGCCAGCGCATCAGGGTATTCATCGACATTCGTAACTCCCGCGATCAACGCTCAACTGTACTGGGTTCCGGCTTGTAACCGGCGCGTAAATTCGCAGGTGCCCGCTGGGCGCGGGACCCGAGGCGGTGTATGGTCGTAGCACATGGACCAGCCAGATTCCCAGCATGGTGAAGGATCGGGGGTGCCTGTCTTCCTGGGCCGTGCGCTGATCTGTCTGGCCGCCATGCTCTTTCTGGGCTTTGGCCTGGGCTTGAGTGTGCACAAGGGGGCCTCTTTTCCTTGGACCTTCGGGCTTCTGGTGACCCTGGCCCTGGTACTGCTCCTGATGGCCCGCTGGCAAGTGCGGGCCCTGCCCGAGTTCCGGGACGACCTCGAGGGCGGATCTGGACACCGCGCGCTGCTGGACCTGCCCCGGGCCTGGCCGGCTCTGGAACAGGAAAACCTCGATCTGAAGGAACGGGCCATTCGCGAGGAGCGACTGCTGCCAGGGATCATGGCCCGACTTGAGGAGGGCGTGCTCCTCTTCGACGCCATGGCCTGCCTGGATCAGTTCAATCCTGCCGCTCAGCGGCACCTGGGGCTTGGTGCGCCTCTGGCCAAAGGCATGACCGTGGCCGAGGTTTTCCGCGATCCCGAGGGTCCAGCTGCAGTTCAGAAAGCCTATGGCGGGACTCCCTGCGAATGGCGCATGGCCAGGGCCGGTCGGACTCTGCGGGTGCGGGCGATCCCGTTTGCGCCCCTGGGCTCCGTGAGCGGGGTGCTACTCACCCTGGATGATGTCACCAGCCAGGAAGCCCTGGAGACCACGCGCCAGAAGTTCATCTCCAACGTCAGCCACGAGCTGAAGACGCCGGTGACGGCCATCCGCATCGCCGCCGAGAATCTGCAGGAAGAAAAACTTTCGGAGACGGCCAGGAGCAGCGCCCAGTCCCTCATGCGCTCTGTGGACCGCCTGGCCCTGCTGCTCGGCGATCTTTCCGAGCTGAGCCGGATCGAGAGTGGGGCCTTGAACCTGATCCCGGAGCGCCTGGATCTGGTGACGTTCCTGGAGACACTCAGCAAGGACCTGCAGCCGCGCGGGGTGGCCCGCGGGGTGCAACTGGTGATGGAAATCGATGCGCCCGTGGGTACGACCATCCTGGTAGACCCCCTGCGCCTGCATCAGGTCATTGAGAATCTCGTGTCCAATGCCCTGAAGTTCAGCCCACCCGATGGACGGGTGTGGCTGGTGGTTCGGGTCACAGACCAGGGACAGACCTGGGAAGTGCGCGACCAGGGTCCAGGCATTCCCGTGGCAGAGCAGGGTCGTATCTTCGAGCGCTTCTACCGGGCCCAGGCTGCGAAGGCCAAGCCCGGCACGGGCCTCGGCTTGGCTATCGTGAAGCACCTGTGCCGCCTGATGGGCGGTGAGGTCACCGTGGATAGCCGACCGGGGGAAGGGGCCACCTTCCGGGTGATGCTGCCACCTCAGCCGAAGCTCGCGGATCAGGATTCCGCGGGTCCGCCCAACCGGTAGCCGACACCCACCACGGTCTCGATCAATTCGGCCGCCGCCTCGCCCAGCTTGGCGCGCACCCGGCGCACATGGGCGTCGATGGTGCGGCTTTCGCCCAGGTACTCCAGGCCCCACACCTGTTGTAGGATTTTTTCGCGCGTGAGCACCCGCTTGGGATTGCTAAGGAAGTAGGCGAGCAGCTCGAATTCCCGCCGGGTCAGCTCCACCAGCTGGCCTTCCACTCGGGCCGTGTGCATATCCGGATCCACGGTGATGGGCCCGAAGCTCAGCTTGGCGACCCGCTCGGGGACTTCGGCGGGAGCGGAGCGGCGGAGGATGGCACGCAGCCGGGCCGCCAGCTCCCGGGCCGAGAAGGGCTTGGAAATGTAATCGTCCGCGCCGAGTTCGAGGCCCAGCACCCGGTCGATCTCTTCGCTGCGGGCGGTGACCAGCAACACCGGCAGGGCCTTGTGGGAAGCATGGGCGCGGATCGCCCGGAGGACATCCAGGCCGTCCATGTCTGGCAGACTCAGGTCCAACAGGGCGGCATCCAACCGGGTACCAGGGGCGTTGAGGACGTTGAGGGCGTCCCTTCCGGTACCCACGGACCTGAGGCTGAACCCCTCCCGGCGCAGGTGCTGCTCGAGACCCAGGCGGATCTCGGTGTCGTCTTCCAGGAGCAGGATGTCGGCCATCGGTGTCTCGGTTCCTCAGTCTGGGGGATTGTCCTGGAGGTAGGGGTGCTTGGCGCTGCGGCCTTCGAGGATGAACAGCACTTCTTCGGCAATGTTCGTGGCCTGGTCGGCGATGCGTTCCCAGTTCTTGATGACCAGGATAAGGTGGCTGGCCCGTTCGATGCACAAAGGATCCGACATCATGAGCCGCAGCAGCTCCTTGTAGATCTGGCTGTAGAGCGCATCCACCGAGTCATCCGCATTGATCACCGTGCGGGCGAGGCCGGCGTCGCTGCCGATGAAGGCGTCCACGGCCCAGCGGACCATGCCGCGGGTTTCCTGGCCCAGGCGTTCCAGCGAGCCGCTGGAGAGGATGGGCGGATGCACATAGGTGGCGCGCCGGGCGATGTTGCAGCAGTGATCGCCGATGCGCTCGATCTCGGGGACGATCTTGAGGCTGGAGGCGATGAGGCGCAGGTCTCCCGCGGCCGGAGCCCGCAGGGCCAGCAGGTCCACGCAGAGCCGGTCCAGCTTCAGCTCCCACTCGTCGAGACCCCGGTCCAGTGCCAGAACCTGTTCGGCCTTGGACCGCGAGCGTTCGCTCAAGGCCTGATTGGTCAGATCGATCATCTCTTCGGCCAGACCAGCCATGGCTAGGATGCCGTCCCTCAGATCCCTCAGTTCCTGATCGAATTGACGCATCAGCCGAACCTCCCCGTGATGTAGTCCTCGGTCATGCGGTGTCCCGGATTGGTGAACATCTTCTCCGTGAGTCCCGTCTCAATCAGCTTACCCATCCAGAAGAAGGCCGTGTGGTCGCTCACGCGGGCGGCCTGCTGCATGTTGTGGGTGACGATCACGATGGTGAACTCGCGCTTGAGCTCGAGGATCAGTTCCTCGACCCGGGCCGTGGCGATGGGATCCAGGGCCGAGCAGGGCTCGTCCATGAGGATGATCTCAGGCCGGACCGCCAAGGCCCGGGCGATGCAGAGGCGCTGCTGCTGGCCGCCTGAGAGGCCTTGGGCCGAATCCTTGAGCCGATCCTTGACCTCCTCCCAGAGGCCCGCCCCCATCAGGCTCCGTTCCACGGCTGCTTCAAGGAGGGCGTGGTCGCTTTGCCCCTGGATGCGGAGGCCGTAGGCCACGTTCTCGAAGATGGACTTGGGGAAGGGGTTGGATTTCTGGAAGACCATCCCCGCCCGCTTCCGAAGTGCGATCACATCCGTCTCAGGGGCATAGAGGTCGGTATCCCCCAGCAGCACCCGCCCCTCGATCCGGACGTTGTCGATGAGATCGTTCATGCGGTTGAGACAGCGCAGCAGGGTGCTCTTGCCGCAGCCGGAGGGGCCGATGAAGGACATGACCGAGTTGCGCGCCACCTGCAGGTTGACGTCGGAGAGGGCCTGCTTCTCGCCGTAGAAAAGATTGAGCCGCTCCATGCGGAGAATGATGGGCGCGGACAGGACGGCCGGGTCCGTGAGGGGGAGGTTGGGTTGCGTGAAGCTGGCAGGCCGCAGGCCAGTCTCAGGGGGCGGCACCTGCCGAAGAGCGGGTTCCGGCACAGGGCGGGGGTCGTCGATTTCCATGTCGATGGCTCCAGGATTCGAGATCAAAAGGTACTCCCACCCAGGCGCTCCCGCAGCTTGCGCCGGAGGTTGAGGGCAAACAGGTTCAGGACAACCACCACCACCAGCAGCAGGAAAGCGGCCATGAAGACCATGGGCTTGGCGGCCTCGGAATTGGGGCTCTGAAACCCCACGTCGTAGATGTGGAAGCCGAGGTGCATGAACTTCCGGTCCAGGTGGAAGAAGGGGAAGGTGCTGTCCAGCGGCATGGCGGGGGCGAGCTTCACGACACCCGTGAGCATCAGGGGGGCCACTTCCCCAGCGCCGCGGGCGATGGCGAGGATGAGCCCCGTGAGAATGCCCGGAGTGGCACTGGGAATGACGATCTTCCAGAGGGTCTGCCACTTGGTGGCGCCCATGGCGAGACTGGCCTCCCGTTGGGACCGCGGCACGGCCCCCAGCGCCTCCTCGGTGGCCACCACCACCACGGGCACGGTGAGCAGGGCCAGCGTCAAGGAAGCCCACAGGATTCCGCCCGTGCCGTAGGTCGGTGTGGGCAGGCTGTCCGCGAAGAAGAGCTGGTCGATGGCACCGCCCAGACCGTAGACGAAGAAGCCGAGCCCGAACACGCCAAACACGATGGAGGGCACGCCAGCCAGGTTGTTCACGGCCACCCGCACGGCCCGCACGAGCCAGCCCTGCCTTGCATATTCCCGCAGATAGAGGGCCGTGATGACACCGAGGGGAACCACGAGCACCGACATCACCAACACCATCATCACGGTGCCGAAAATGGCCGGGAAGATGCCCCCTTCGGTGTTGGATTCGCGGGGATCATCCGCCACGAACTCCCAGAGGCGGGACAGGTAGGTGCCCAGCTTGTCGAGACGGCTCATGGCATTGGCCGGGACCAGCCGGACGACGCTGCCAAGAGGCAACTCCTTCAGCTTTCCTTCGACGGTCTCGAGGTTGAGGGTCCAGGCCTTCGCCTCAGTCCGGGACTGCTCCAGACTGGCCTGGAGTTCGTCATAGGCAGTCTGCAGGGCCGCGGTCTTGGCATCCAGGGCTTGCACTGCGGCCTGGTCACCGGCGGCTTCGGGCTTCCGGCGGGCGAGACGGATTTTTTCGATGCGCCGGTTGAGGTCCCCGACCTTCCCCTTTTCGATGTCGTGGATGTGGCGTCGCAAGCGGTTGGCTTCCGGGAGGCGACGCAGGGCCTCGGCCAGGGCTGCAGGGCCAACTGAAGTCTGCTGGCCTTCGTGGTTCAGAGAGGCGATTCGGCCGATGAAGGGTCCGTTCTCCAGCCGCTCAATGAGCAGCGCATCCTTCGGGTGCTCGAACTGGCTCATTCCGGCCGCAGGCACCCAGCGGAAGTCCTGGCCATAGATATCCCGGTTGCCGACCCGGAACTGGTACTTCTCGGTCTCTTCGCCCCTGGCAAGTTCATGACCGGTGATTTCACCCAGCAGGGGGCCGTCGGGGGTCTGGACCTGGACGATCTCGGTTGGCCAGAAGTAGCCCATGCCCTTGGCCACGATGAAGCCCACCAGGCTGAGGATCATGGCCAGGCAGAAGGCCAGCAGCGTGGCGGAGAGCCAGACGAAGATTCCACCTTGTCGGAAGCGATCGGCCAGGCGGCTCATCAGATGGACTCGTAGCGGCGGCGCAGGCGCTGGCGCACCAGCTCCGCGATGGTGTTGAGGACGAAGGTCAGCAGGAAGAGCAGAAAGGCTGCCAGGAACAACACGCGATACAGAGTTCCGTGCAGCGGCGCTTCGGGGATTTCCACGGCGATGTTGGCGGCCAGCGTCCGCATGCCATTGAAGGGGCTCCAATCCATGATCGGCGTGTTGCCCGTGGCCATGAGCACGATCATGGTTTCGCCGATAGCCCGGCCCAGGCCCACCATGGTGGCCGAGAAGATGCCGGGGCTGGCCGTGGGCAGGACGATGCGCCAGGCGGTCTGCCAGGGGCTCGCCCCGCAGGCGAGGCTGGCGGAAGTGAGCGACTTGGGCACGCTGGACAGGGCGTCCTCACTGATGGTGAAGATGATGGGGATGACGGCGAAGCCCATGGCGAACCCAACCACCAGGCTGTTGCGCTGGTCGTAGGTGACGCCAATGGATGTCTGGAGCCAGGTGCGGTAACTCCCGCCCATGGCGACGCGTTCGAGCCAGGGGCCGGCCAGGCTGCTCAGCCAGAGACCCGCCAGTAGGACCGGCACCATCCAGAGCACTTCCCGGCCGCTGCCAAAGGCATTGCGAAAGGTGAGCGGAAGCCTGCCCCAGAAAGGCGCGATCAGGATTGCCAGCAGCAGGATGACGAAGGGATAGACCAGGACCTCCATGGCCATCCGTTCGAGGAGCGGAGCCATCACCAGACCGGCCAGGAAGCCAAGCACCACCGAGGGCAGGGCCGCCATGATCTCGATGGTGGGCTTGATGGCATTCTTTAGGCGCGGTGTGGCGAACTGGGAGGTGTAGAGGGCGCCGAGCACCGCCAGGGGAAAGGCGAAAAGCATGGCATAGAGCGTGCCTTTGAGAGTCCCGAACACCAGCGGCACGATGCTGAATTTGGGCTCGAAGTCATCCGTGCCCCCGGTGCTCTGCCAGACGTATTCGGGTTTTTCGTAGCCCTCGTAGTGCGTCTTCCCCCAGAGCAGTCCGAAGCTGACCTCCGGATGCGGGGCGTCCAGGGACCAGAGCCGCAGCGCCCCGGTGCTGGCATTGGCCTGCAGGATCAAGTCGCCGCGGGGGGCCAGGGCCGCGATGCCGGGACCATCCAGCCGGGTGGTGAACATGCGGCGCTCGGTGGTCAGGTGGTCCACCACTGCCTGGGCGGGCGTCCAGGTGAGAAAGCGCTTGTCCCGCTGGCTGGGCTGGAAACCCAGCACCGGCCCGTTGAGCCGCGGAAAGGCGTGAAAGGCCTGGAGCTGGAAGACTTCATTCACTCGCACCCGCTGATAGGCGGCGAGCTTGCCCTGGGCGCCCCCCACGAGCAGGCTCGATTGCCCGAGGGCGAAACCCAGGGACTGGATGGGCTCCCCGAATTCTGCGACCGAGCCGGCCTTGCCCGTGTCCGGATCCAGGTCGAGCAGACGCCCTTCTCGCGTACCCACGAAGAGGTTCTTGCCGTCTGAACTCCAGGCGGCGGCGGTGGGATGCAGAGAGGGCTCGAGAGCAATGGCTTTCCAGGGCATGGTTGCCGCGGGTTCCATGGGACCTTCCGCCCAGACCAGCCCGTTACTGGTCGCGGCCACGATCCTGAGCGAGGTTCCTCCGCCCAGCCCGCCGGCTTCCAGCAGCCTGAAGTGGAGGATGGCGTCAGGCACTTGGTCTAGAGAAAGTCCGCCCTGCCAATTGGTTTCCAGGGTCCATTGAGCGGGGTCATTTTCGCCGGCCGGTTTGGACCAGGCTAGGCGGGACAGGAACAGGCGGCCATCGGCCCCTATGACCAGGGATTCGCCTCGTGGATTGGGCGGCGTGAACAGCTTCCAAGGCAGGACCGGGCCACCAGTGGGCACCGGAAGGGGGGTCCCGGAGGGCAACCGCAGGGCCTTCAGCCCCTCGGACTGGGACATGGTGACGACAGTCTTGCCTGACTCATCCAGCCATGCACCGCCAGAGGGGAGCGCCTGGACGGTACCGATGGCCTTGGATTGCGGTGGGATGAAGAGGGGGATGGATTCCTTGGCGATGAACAACAACATCGCCAGCACGGCACCAATGATCAGAAGGCCGCCACCCGAAATGATGAAGGCCATGAACCGGTCCATGCGCTGGGCCGCTGCCTGCTTGGAAGGAATGCGGGGCATGTCGTCTCGTCAAGGTTGGCCCGGGTGGGCGCGGATCAAAACGAAGACGTGCCGGAGGGATCCCCCGGCACGCCGTCATCGTGTTTCATTACTTCAGCTTGGCGACTTCCTCGGCTTCCATCTTGGCGGTCAGGGGGAGGAAGCCATCCTTCACCACGGTCTCCTGGCCTTCCCTGCTGAGCACGAACTTGAGGAACTCGCGGGTCAGGGGGTCGATGGCCTTCTTGGGGTCTTTGTTGATGTAGATGAAGAGGAACCGGGACAGGGGGTACTTCCCACTGAGGGCGTTCTCGTAGTTGGCTTCGAACACGGCTCCGCCGTTCTTGCGCTCGTCAGACATGGGCACCACGCGCACACCCGAAGTGGCGTAGCCGACGCCGCTGTAGCCGATGGCGAACTTGTCGGATCCCACGCTCTGGACGACGGAGGAGGAGCCGGGCTGTTCCTTGACGGTGTCCTTGTAGTCGCCCTTGAAGAGGGTGTGCTCCTTGAAATAGCCGTAGGTGCCGCTGGCGCTGTTACGACCATAGAGGCTGATAGGGCGGCCGGCATATTCTCCAGTCAGGCCCAGGTCACCCCAGGTCGTGATGTCCTTGGCGTGGCCACCCTTCCGGCCCTTGGAGAAGATGGCGTCCACCTGCTGCATGCTCAGCGACTTGATGGGATTGTTCTTGTTCACGAAGACGGCCAGTGTGTCGATGGCCACGGCCACCTTGGTGGGCTTGTAGCCAAACTTCTTCTCGAACTTGTCGCTTTCCTCGGACTTCATCTCCCGGCTCATGGGGCCCAGCTGGCTGGTGCCCTCGATGAGGGCCGGAGGGGCCGTGGTCGAGCCTTTGCCTTCCACCTGGATCTTCACATTGGGGTATTTCTTGTTGAAGCCCTCGACCCAGTAGGCCATGAGGTTGTTCAGCGTGTCGGAACCGATGGAGTTGAGGTTCCCGCTGACGCCTGACACTTTCTTGTAGGTCGTGACCTTTGGGTCGATCTTGATGGACTGCGCGCTCGCAGTCAGTCCTACCAGAATGGCCAACAGGGACTGGGCCAGGGTTCGGATCCTCATGGATGCCTCCTTCATGGCCTTGATCCTGGGAGGCGGTAGTGAAGGTCCCTGTCACGGCCTGTGACATCCGTGTAACTTCCTCTCGGTTCAGGGCGGGCCTGGGGAAAAAGGATCGACCTTGCCCTCGCAGCAATAAGTGGGTTTAATGATTGAAGATCCCGCGTGCCGACCGAGGCACCGCCCGCGCACGGGGGTCGCGACCATCCCGTTATCTCATCCCTGGGTGGCCGAAGTCAGGGCAGGGCCCCCTTCGGTTTCCCAACCTCCCATTCCGTCATCCATACCCAGGGCCACCGGGCTTGCCGGGCGTCAGCCTCAGCCAGATCCCTGGGTTCCAAGAGGAGCCTCCTTGAGCCCCAAGAAAACCATGATGATCAATGCCACGGATCCGGAAGAGATCCGCGTGGCCACGCTGATCGACGGCGTGCTGTTCGACTACGACGTCGAGTTCCTGCACAACGAGAAGATCAAGGGCAACCTGTACAAGGCCCGGGTGGTCCGTGCCGACACCAGCCTGCAGGCCGCCTTCGTCCATTTCGGGGGCCAGAAGAACGGCTTCCTGCCCCTGGGCGAGTTGCCCCGGGATCTCAGCGGCGATGGCCGCCGGGGCCGCATCCAGGACGTGCTCCAGCGGGACCAGGAGATCCTGGTCCAGGCCGTGCGCGAGGAACTGGGCAGCAAGGGCGCCATGATGACCGGCCAGATCAGCCTTGCGGGCCGCTACCTGGTCATCACGCCCGGCAATCCCGTGAACGGCATCAGCCGGAAGATCGAAGCCACCGAGGAGCGGCGTCACTTCAAGCAGCTCATCGACACGCTGGAGATCCCGGAGGACATCGGCGTCATCGTCCGCACCGCCAGCCTGGGCGTCACCAAGGAGGACTTCCAGCGCGACCTGGAGTACCTGCTCGACACCTACAAGGAGGTCCTGAACCGCTACAAGCACCGGCACG
>JBBRZL010000038.1:0-24819 GCA_038236735.1 Holophagales bacterium
AGGCGGATCCTGCAACAGCGTCGCCACGGCCGGGGGCAGGTCCTGCTTCTTGTCCTTGGGCCCGCCCTTGCGCTTGCTGAACAGGTTGTCGGCGGCGGGCACGATCACGGTGCGGGCCTCGGCGCCCAAGGGCGAGGCCTCCTGCAGGGCGGCCACCACCTCGGGCCAGGGGCAGCCTTCGGAGCAGACGGTCATGGAGAAGTCGGCCCATTCGGGATCCACGTGCTTCTGCTTCCAGGCTTCCACCGCTTCGCGGCGCCCATCGCCATCTTCGCCATGAACCAGGGCAAAGGAGTGGTCCAGCCACGTGGCGGGCACGGCCATCAGTCGGTGCCTTCCAGCAGCTGGGTGAGGAAGCTTTCGGCAAAATCATCCGCGAGGCTCTCCAGCACCTGCAGCTCGCGGTTGTCGAAGCTGGCGAAATTCTGATCCACCCGGTACTGGTTCGAGAAGGTCAGCCCCCGGCGGGACAGCACCACGGCACCGGTCTGGCCATCCAGCAGCTCCACGCTGGCCACCACCGCCACCTCGACGCGCGAGGCGGAACCCGCGCTGGCCTTCACGCTGGCGTTGCCGAGGGTGAGGCCAATGGGTCGGGATCGGTACTCCTCCAGGGTACCCTGCAGCACCCAACGGGAAGCCGCCCCCTGGGCCACCAGCCGCCAGGGACTGGCCGCCACCACGCGGTTCTCGAGGGCCTTGGTGAAGCGGTCTTCCAGGCCCAGCTTGGGCGTCAGGTTGCGGAACCGCGCCAGCCGGATGGTCTCCCCCTGCTTAGCCCACGCCGCCCCCCGCTGCTGCCGGTCCAGACGGTGGTACCCGCAGCCGAGAAGGGTCGCCAAGAAAACAGGAAAAAGAAAAAGGCGGAACACAGAGGACACAGAGATCACACAGAAGACACAGAGGAAGAAGGAGAGGTCAGGAGGAATCTACGCACGCCGCGCTTGGCCAGGGGTTGGAGGGCGAAGTTCATAAGTAAGCCGGCTGGCTTCTCCGCGAACCGCAGGTAGCTCAGTACCTGGGCTTCGTGCTCTTTGGTGATGGCCTCGGCCACTTTCAGTTCGACCACCAGAATGCCATCCCCAAGCAGGTCCATCCGAAAAGCATAGGGCACGACCAGATCCCGGTACCGGATGGACACGGAGACCTGCCTTTCCACGGTATGCCTGGACAGTCCCAATTCATAGACCAGGCAGGCTTCATAGGCCGATTCCAGCAACCCTGTGCCAAGGCGTTTCTGAACTTCGATCCCGGCCCGGATGACAGATCGCGTCAATCCTGCGAAAGGCCCGGTCTCGCCAGATCCCCCAGTGTGTTCATCCGAATTCATGGTGCCAACGCTCCGTACTTCTTGACCTTCTGTGCTCTTCTCTGTGTCTTCTGCGAGTCTCTGTGTCCTCTGTGTTCCAACTCATTGAAGCTAGGGATGGAACACGCCCACATAGGGCAGGTTGCGGAGTTTGCCCTCGAGATCGAGGCCGTAGCCGACGACAAAGTGGTCCTCGATGGTGAAGCCGATGTAGTCGACCGGCACCTGGACCTTGCGGCGGCTGGGCTTGTCCAGCAGGGTGCAGATCTTCAGGCTCAGGGGCTCGCGGTCCTTGAGGAGGTTGCTGACCTTGAACAGGGTGAGGCCCGTGTCCACGATGTCCTCCACCACCAAAGCGTGCCTGCCCCGGATGCTGCGATCGAGATCCTTGAGGATGTGCACTTCGCCGGTGCTTTCCAGCCCACCACCATAGCTGGTCACCTGCATGAAACTGACGTCGAAATCCAGTTCCATGGCGCGCACCAGGTCCGCGAAAAAGGGGAATACGCCATTGAGCAGCCCCACGACCACGAGATCCTTCCCGGCGTAGTCCTGCGTCAGTTGCACGCCCAGTTCCTGGACCCGCGTTCGGATCTGGGCCTCGGATAGCAGAGGGGTGATGCGCTGACGCATGGAAACTCCTGAAGACAAGAAGATCGAAGACTTAGACACTGTCCATTCAACCCCAGGAGGCCCTGCCGGGTCCATCCTGCGACGGTGCAATCTTCCTCAACCCAACCGTCGGAGCGTAACATGATGGCGTCAGCCACCTTGAGCGAGCCCTTGATGATGCAGACGGCCCTCCCGACCGCCGATCGGACTCCCGGTCTGGGCTCGCCGTACCATACGCCAGAGGTTTTGGCTTGGGTGGAGGAGGCCCAACAGGGGGATCAGGTGGCTTTCGGAGCCCTGGTCAACCTGTTCTCCCGGGATGTCTACGGCAAGGCCTTTTCCATCCTGCGGAACCACCAGGATGCGGACGACGTGGTCCAGGAGACCTTCATCCGCGTCTACCGCGCCCTGCCCGGCTTCCGCTTCGAATCCTCCTTCCGCACCTGGCTCATCACCATCGCCACGCGTCAGGCCCTGAATTACCGGGAGCGGGTCATCAAGGAACATGAAAGCCTCGACGGCCCCGATGGCGCCCTGGAGCATCCGGCCCTCCGGGTGGATGAAACCCAGATCAGTGCACTGCTGGACCAGGAGGCCCGGCAGCTGCTCCAGGCGGCCCTGCCGAACCTGCCCCGGCGCCAGAAAGAGGCGCTGACACTCAAGCTGCAACACGATTGGAAGTACGAACAGATCGCCCAGCAGATGGGCACCTCAGTGGGCAGTGTGAAGGCGCACATCTTCCATGCCATCCGGAACCTGACCCGCCAAGTGAAAGGAATGCGGCCATGAGCGATGCCCTGCTTCCCATTTCCAGCATGTGTTCCCAGGCGCTCGAAGCCATTCTGATCGACCCCCTGGATCCCGGTGCCGAAACGGAGGCCCACATGCAGCTTTGCCGTGCCTGCTCCGAGACCCGGGTTGCCTACCTCGCCCAGGAGGAATGCCCCGCCATCCTGGCGCCCGCCGGCTACTTCGAGCGGCTTTCCGATCGCGTGCTGCGGAAACTTCCGGCCCGGCCCGGCTTGCGCCATCGGGTCCGCCCCCTCGGCTGGGCCGTCGCCGCGACGGTGCTCATGGCCGTGGGTGCGGGCGCCTTCTGGGCTGGCCGGGCCAACCGCATCCCCCTGGTGGAAGCCACCCTGCCCCGCCTGCCCGAGTTGTTGGACACCGGCAGCGCCGTTACGGATACGCCCTTCCACGACCGCGAGGAGGATGCCGCCCAGGTCCAGACCCTTACGCCCGAGGAAATGAAGGCACTCCTGAATCGTCTCGATGCAACTCCGTCCTCCCCGAGGTGAACGTGTTCCGCCCCCTGTTCGTATGGTCCCTCCTCTCGCTTTCGGCCCTGCCTTCTCAGGCTCAAACCCCGCCGCTGGTGCAGGCCGGGGAAGAGCGATCCCTGGCGCGATTCCGCATGGAACAGCTCCAGCAGACCGTGGGGCTGCCGGAGGAACAGGCCCGCATCGTGGTGGAACGCTGGTCTCGCTACGATCGCGAGCAGTTCGAATTGACGAAGCAGATCCAGCAGATCCGCCGCCACTTCAATGACATCCTGCTGGGACCCGGCACCGAGGAGGACAAGAATGCCAAGGTGCGGCCCCTGCTGGACCAGTTCGTGGAGCTCCGGCGCCAGCAGAAGGACTTGAAATTCCGGTTCGAGGATGACATCCGGGCCAGGCTGAGCCCTGCCCAGCAGGTCCGCCTCATCATCCAGGTAGAAGAGATGCAGCGGCGGGTGGTCGAAGCACTGAGGCAGGGCTTCGCCAACCGGCCCCTGGGCGGTCGTCGCGGCCTACGCTAGACCTAGGCTAGACCTAGGACACCGGGGCTTCCAGGATCACCGGAATGACCAGCGGGCGGTTCTGCGTGGTCTTGCGGATGATGCGGCGCAGGGCCAGGCGCAGTGTGTCACGCAGGGCCGCATCATCCTTGCGGACCACGAGCGGCGCCTCCTCGTAGGCCTTGCGCGCCACGCCGGACAACAACTCGGCGTAAGCCTCATCATCGGACAGCATCACGAAGCCGCGGCTGAGAATGGTGGGGTCCGCCGCCAGTTCGCCCGTCTGGGGGTCCACCAGCAGCGTGGCGAAGACCACGCCGTCCTCCTGGAGGATGAGGCGATCCTGTACCACCCGGGCGTCCACCATGTGGTCCACACCCTGATCCACGAAGCACTTGCCCACGGGCACCGCGCCGGGCAAGTCCACGCGACCATCCTTGAAGAGCCGCAGGCAGAGGCCGCCATCCAGCAGGGAGATGTGTTTCGGCGTCCAGCCCAGCGAGGCCGCCAGGGCCCCATGGGCGCGCAGGTTCCGGTAGGTGCCATGGACCGGTACCATCTGCTGGGGGCGCACGGCGCGGATGAGATCAGCCAGTTCATCACGGCTGCCATGGCCTGAGGCGTGCACGGGCCCCAGACCCTCCAGAGAGGTCTCTGCGCCCAGGCGCTCCGCCGTGTCCAGCATCCGCGAGATGGCCACCTCGTTGCCGGGGATGGCCCGGGCGCTCACCACCAGCCGGTCGCCGGATTCGATGGGCAGCCCCTTCACCTCTCGCCGCAGGAGCCGAGCCAAGCCACTCATGGGTTCACCTTGGCTGCCGGTGCAGAGCACCAGCAGGTCCCGGGGCTCGAAGAGCTTGGCGTCCTTCACATCAACCAGGATGTCGTCCGGCAGGTCCAACAACCTGAGGGTGCGCGCCAGAGCGAGGTTGCGGTCGAGGCTGCGCCCCAGCAGCACCACCCGGCGGCGAAACTCATAGGCCAGGTCCACCAAGGTCTGGAGCCGGTGGATGTTTGAGCTGAAGGTGGTTACGAAGAGCCGGCCCTTGGTCTGCTCGAAGGCAGCCTCCAGGCCTTCGCGGCACAGGGCCTCGGAAGGCGAGCGGCCCGGCCGGCCGATGTTGGTGGAATCCGCCATGAGCAGGCGCACGCCGGCATCGCCCAGGGCCCGGAGCCGCTCCATACCGGTGTGACGGCCGTCCAGAGGTTCCGGATCGATCTTGAAGTCGCCCGAATGCACCAGCACGCCCTGGGGCGTGTGCAGAACCAGGGCGCAGGCATCGGGGATGCTGTGGGTCACGGGGATCCACTCGGCTTCGATCTCGCCGTCCCCCACCTGCACGCGGCCATAATCCGGCACGATGTGCAGCAGCCCGGTATCGAGCCCATGCTCGCGCAGCTTGCCTTCCACCAGGCCCAGCGTGAAGGCCGTGCCATACACGGGCACCGGCCAGCGGCGCAGGAAGTAGGGCAACGCGCCGATGTGATCCTCATGGCCATGGGTGAGCAGTACGGCCTGCAGCTGATCCGCGAAGGGTTCGATGTAGGCGAAGTCCGGCACGATGGAATCGATACCCGGCTGGTCATCGGAAGGGAAGAGCTGGCCGCAGTCCACCAGGAAGAGGCTGCGGGCGCTATGCACCACCAGCGCGTTCATGCCGAACTCGCCGAGCCCACCGATGGGGATCAGCCGCAATTCATCGGCGGCGGGAGCGACTGTCCAGCCGGTAAATTCAGGAACTATGGGCATGACGATGGAAACACCTCCGGATGATGGTTCAACAGTTCGCGCGTCGCCAGTAGCCACGTCGCAGGCGGGATCACTTCGGCGCGCAGCGCCGACGCAAGGCCGACCTTCGACAGAGCCTCTGCCGACAGGGCCCCCTGCCAGTTGTTCGCCAGGGTCTTGCGGCGATGGGTGAAGGAGCGATGCAACACGGTGAGCAGGGCCTTCCGTTCAGTGAGGCTGGGGGCATCACCACGGGGCTCGAACAGAACCACCGCCGAATCCACCTTCGGGGAAGGCCGGAAGGAGCCGGGCCCCAGCTTCACCAGGCGCGTCAACCGTGCGCAAAGCTGCGCCAGCACGGACAGCGGCCCGTAGGCCTTGGTGCTGGGCACGCCCATGAGTTTCTGGGCCACCTCCAGCTGGAACATCAGCACCATGCGTTCCCAGGGGATGCCCTCGGTCAGCAGCCGCCCCAGAATGGGTGTGGCCGCGTTGTAGGGCAGGTTGCCCACTACGGACCAGGCGGCTCCCTCCGGCAGGGGCATGCGCACCGCATCGCCTTGCAGCAGGTGGAAGTGGGGCTGGGCCCCGAAGCGGACGCGCAACAGGTCGCAGGCCTCCGGATCCAGGTCCACAGCCCAGAGCGGCCGGCCATCGGCCAGCAGGCGCTCCGTAAGCACGCCCGGACCCGGACCGATCTCCAGCAGCCGCTCCGCGCCCGAAGCCAGGGCCGAGCCTGTGATGGTGGCAATGGCCCCCTCGTTCACCAGGAAATTCTGGCCGAAGGCCTTTTTCGGGCGCAGGTGGGCGATGGGGGAAAGATCTGACACAAGTCAGATTACCACCTACCAGGCTGGGGCCCCCAGCGGGTACGGAAAAGGGGGGCCCGCGCGGGCCCCCCATGGTCCGATCAATGGTTCGATCAATGCCTATGAATGTTTGCTAATGCACAGTGCGCCAGACCCGAATCTTGGGGTACTTCTCGGTCGGGGGGAGAGCTGTGGTGTGGATTTCCGGTGTGGTCGCAGCGGCACCGGGGGAAGTATCGGTGTTGGCGACAGTCCCCCCCTGCAGGACCGCCTTGGTCCCCAGGGCAATGTAGTCGGAAGCCACGCCGACCCATTTATCCTTCAGGCCACTTGTCACAGTGGTATCTGTGCGGGCATCACTCACGATCGGGTTCATCACGTCAGTGGTCAACCAGCTGAAGGTGTTCCCGGAACCACCCGTGCAAGGATCGGCTGTGGCCGGGGTGAAATAGGAGTACAGCAGGCTGCCGGCCACCACGATGGGCGGATTGATGCCCTTGGGAATGAAGTTGTTGGCGGCGTTCGGGAAGTTGATGTAGTAGCCGAACTTCGGATCACCAGGTGTGGAGGGTGGCCCGGGTGTGTAGGGCGACAGGTAGTAGCTGGGGCAGCCTGGGGTGATCTGCTGGAAGATGGCGTCTGCGCAGGCACTGGCGGGCGTGCTGCTCACCAGGTTGGTGCTGAAATTCTTCAAGTCCGTGTCCTGGATGCCAGCGTCGTAGCCAGTGGCGGTGTCCTTGCCCCAGGCGCGACTATCCTGGCGATCGAATACCACGGTCACCCGGTGGTGATTGGGGGCTAGGTTGCCAGGGCCGTACTGGAAGTCCAGGGGGTTGTTGCGATCGCCGCTGACCATGGCGATGCCAACAGCCGTCGGGGGCGCCGAGGCCGAGGTCTTGCCCACCCCGGGGAAGGTGCCGACCCGGAACGGAGCCGGTAGGGTGGTGTAGCGGCCGCCTCGTCCCGAGGCCGCATTGTTGTCGTCCTGGGCCACCTTGCGGACCTGCCATTTGGTGAGTTCCGAGGTATCGATGCGGAAGTCCTTGTAGGGATCCGCCGTCGCCACGTCCTTCGAACCCCAGGACCAGAGCCCCCCCGTGTAGTCCAGGAAGTAGGCGCGCTGGGCCATGCCCGAGCCGATGAAATATTCGAAGGGAATGATACCGGCGCCGATGGCTCCGACCGTGGCGCCACCAATGGACGCTTCGGTCAGATCCGTAGCAGCCAGCACCTCTCCCGACCAGACATCCACGCCCATGATGGAGCGCCCCAGTTTGGCACCCGCGAAGTTGGCTTCCACTTCAGGGACGCTGAAACCACCGCCCAGGAAGACCGCATCGCGGATGGACCCGCCAACCCCAGCTACCGAGCCGAACTGGACCCGGCCGAAGGCGGGTGTCGCGGAGGAGAAGCCCATGTTCTTCATGATGCTCTTCACATCCGTCAGTGCCGGACCGCCTGCAATGGTGCGGGATGCTGGCAGGTAGTCGGCCTCGTCGGGCACCAGGGACCATTGCAGGGTTGGCGTGAAGGGGTTCTTGATGTTGAGGGCATAGTAGCTGCGCCCCCCCTTCCTCAGGCCCACAATGGCAAGGGCCCTTTCCCTCGTATCCGAGAGGTCCACCACGCCGTTGCCGGAGCCGCCCGTGTTGGGAGCCATGTCCAGGAAGTAGATGGCTGGCGTGCCATCCACCATGAACCGGTGGGTGTTGTTGGTGACGCTGATGTAGTTGAGGTTGGTCAGGAAGTCTGTGGGCATGAAGGCCCAGAGCTCTTCCACGTCTCCGGTCACGATCCGGTGTTGGACATTGAGGATGTCGGTGACGGTGGTCGTGCGGGTGACTTCACCAAAGGCGTGGAGCCAGCCCTGGTTGGTGCCCACCAGGATGATGCGGAAGCGGTTGCCCCCGGCGGCGGCCACGGCGCTGAGTCGCGGATAGGGGCCCAGCAGCGTCTTGACATCATTCCAGTTGTATTCGAGTGGAGCCGGAGCCGAGTCGATGATATCGCCCATGATGTTGAGCCGATTCGCAATGGGCCGGTTGCTGCCGTCCAGGGTGCCATGGGTCTCTCCTCCGGCGGCGTACTGGATGAGCGTCTTTTGATCGATTCCGCCCACGGCCAGGGTTGGAACCGCCAGATAGTTCTGCAGACCCGCCGTATTGTCCACGGCGTCTGGATTCGAATAGGCGGCGCCAACATCCGTAAAGGCGTGGAGGCCGCGCTCAGCGTTGGTGGCGTTGCCAGGCAGGCGGGTATAGAGCGTCCGCGCAGTCCAAAGCCTGGCGGCCAGCGCATCGGCAGCCGACCACTGGGCGTTGGTCTTGTTGACGTTGGTGGGCCAGTTGCCGGTCTTGTCAATGATGTGGATGACCCCCTTCGACTCCAAGGTGCCGAACATCAGCAGGTCGCCCGGCCACATCACGCCGCCATTCTTAGGCGGATTGAAATTGCCGAGGTAGACCTGCTTGCCCAGGCTCGACCCAGTGAAAGGCAGGTTCGGGCTGGCAGTGGCGTTGTTGCCGCCCTGGCCCAAGGCGATGCGGAAGGCGTAGTCCATGCTGCTTTTCAGCTTGTCCGGATCGGTCGCATCGAAGAAAAAGACGGCGCCGGTCTTTCTGACTCCACCCAGGGGATAGCTGGTGGGGTCCTGGGGGTCGGGAATCCAGTCGTTATCCGCTTCGATGGGATCGCCTTGAGGCTGATCCTTGCCTTTGAACGAATGGAAGGAACTCAAAGCGCCAAGTTTGGTGGCCGGATCACCCACAACTGCCGCCAGGAAAAGGCTGCGCTTGGGGCTGGACGGATCCGTGTATTGGCCACCCAGGCTCACGCCCACGGTCATGATCGTCACCCGATGATCCTTGTCGTAGCTCACTCCGTTCCGCTTGTTGATAGAAAAGGGCAGGTACGAACTGGGATTGCCGGAGCTACTGACGGAGGTCGGTTGGGCCTTGTAATCGACGTTCACGGTGCCGAAGGAAGTATCCGAAAGATGGGCCGCGATTCCCGCAAAGGTGAAGAAGTTCCAGTTACTGCCATAACGGTCGATGCTCGTTGGACTGGTGATGATGGCCTTGTTCCCAGTCGCTACATCCAGCACCGCCGCGGGCCCGATCCCAGTGATATAGGGTGTGGTGCTGTTGGGGTTGTTGATACCCTCCTGGCCGTTGTTGTCCACACCATCCGTGAAGAGCAGGAGGTACTGGTTCACGCACTGGGACACATCCGTGCCCACCACGGCATTAAGCACACTGTTCGGGTCATTGTATTGCGCCAGGGCACCGGCCATGGCGTAGGTAAGGGGCGTCTGGCTATTGGCAAACATGCTGGCAATGCGTCTCATGCCCGTCACCGAATTGCCAGAAGTGGAGGTGATGCCCTGGGCCGTGGTGTTGTTGAGGACCTTCCAGCCCGAGTCGTTGCCGTTCACATGGATGGTGGTGGCATCGACGTTGTTGTAGGTGACGGTGCTGTCGTTCGTGATGAAGCCACCGGTGCCGTTGCCAGCTTCATTGATGGGATCCAGACTACGGAAGGCCCAGAACACATCGCCCTGATGGGCAATCCAGGTCTGGATGGCCGCACTCTTGGTCGCCTGCAGGCGGGTCAGCGCCGGCGTCCGGTACTTCGTGGCAGGCTCAGCACTGCTGGAGGTCTTGAGGGATCCATCCAGGTTGTAGAGGGGCACGAGCGCCGTATCCGTGGTGCCCATGTTGCCGAAGCCCCGGCCCCAGCCGACGTTGGTTTGGCCGCTGGCTGGGAAGCCTGTGCCTGAGATGATGTTGGCATCATAGACGATGTATTTGCCGACCAGGGCACCAGTCGTGTAGTTCGGCTTGGCCGGATTATTCTGATATTTCCCCGTGAATAGCCAGCTGATGTAGGCAGGGCGGTACAGCGTGTTGAACAGATAGACGGTGGATTGGGCATTGTTCGGGACAAAGGTGCCATTGGTGTCCAGGGTGAACACAGAACCGCTGGCGTTTTCCACCTGGTAGCTTTTGTCCAGTTCGATCTGAGTACTGCTGCCGTAGGTGGTATCGATCGGGGTGCCATCGGTGGCGTAGGTTCTTTTGATCTGCTGGTCGAGCACGGTGACCGAGGACAGCGGGTTGCCCCCACTGGCGGTGCTGGTGCCGTCCATGATCTTCCAGGCGATGGGAATATCGATGGTCCGATAGGGGGTGACCCCGGTGTACCGGAAGCGCACGTGGCTGGCGGCCCGGATCCAGTTCCGCACATCCAGCACGCCCTGGCTGGAGCCGTAGAGCCCACCCGCGGTGATGACATCAGTCTTGGTCACGGCAGAGCCATCCGGCTTCCGCAGCACCTCCCAGGGCGTTCCAGGCGTCCCACCTGGCAGCGTGTTGCCCGACAGGCCTCCCACATAGGCAATGCCAGAATCGTATGCCGAGCCCTTGCTTGCATCCAGGGTGACGGTGACATAGGGGTCTTGCGAACCCACGTTCGCCTGGGTGCATCTGGCCGGGAGGGTCCAACCGATGCCTGTGGCCGATATGAGGGTGGTGCTTGCGGTGGTTTGTGTCTGGCTGGCGTTGAAGGCCGGCGGGGTACCGGGGCAGTTGTTGCCATTGGTGTCCACGTTGGACACGGTCCAGTTGATCTTGTCGTTGTTGGCACCCGTGCCGACGGTCAGGAAGTAGGATTTGAAGGTCAGGGTGGCCCCGGCCGCAAAGGGGGAGGCCGGGCTGACGGTGATCGGCGCCAGCTGGGTCTTGTCCCCCGTGACGGTGGTGGTGTGGACGAAATCTGGAATCTTGAGGGTGATGGTGGACTGATAGACACCCGAGCTTACTTCGGTCCAGGTTTTGGCAGAGGCAAAGCCATAGCCGCCGACGTCGTTGCCCCAGTTGATGTTCTTGTGGGTGATATCCTCCCCTTCCGAGAAGGGATGGGTCAGGGTCGCCAGGAGGGTGACGGTGCTACCCGCGGCGTAGGGTCCTGACGAGGGGCTCACCGTGATCACCGACATGGTGTAGGGGCCCGGTGTCTTGGTGCCGGTGCTGATGTTCGTCCCCAGGTGATAGCTGGTGTGGTCGTTGGCACCGACGGTGGCAGAGTTGTTGTCGGGGATGAAGTAGATCCGGGTATAGGCATTGGTATTGCCCACGGATTGGGCATAGTAGGACACCGTGGGCGCCGTGTTGTTGGCGGTGGTGACGTTGCAGAGGTTGTTGCCCACCATGTTGCGGCAGGTGGCTAGGTTGTCGTAGTAGGTTAGGCTGGCGGTCCCATCGGCGTTGATGGTGACGTAGGACCGGGTGTAGGCGTTCGAGTCATTGCCCGCGCGACCGATGATCCAATAGCGATTGTTGGGCGCGGTGCCGCCGGAGGCGGCCGTCAACTGGAATTTCATGTACCGGTAATCATCGGCATCGGCCAGATCGTTGTTCTGGTAGAGCGGATGGAACATCAGGGAGGCCATGGACCTCGAATAGTCGAAGACCGTCACGATCTCGGGCTTGGCCTTCAGGCTGGAGGACTGCTGGTACAGATCCATGAAGTCCGTCTTGGAGGACTGGAGCCGGGGGTCCAACTGGGCGTGGATGGGCAGGGCTGCAAAGCAGGCCAAGGCCAGGCCCAGGCAGGCACGAAGGATCGATCGGTACTGGCTGGACATGGCGGATCTCCTATTTTTTGGATCGGATAGGCGTGGAAACCCAGGCTTCCCTGGCATGGATGAAGGTGATTCCGCCCTGGATGACTTGGGCATCGCCCCGAATGGCCCAGAGATCAGGCGCGTTCTTGTTTTCCGAGCCTGAGGACGGAGAGAAGGCGTTGGTGCCTGAGCCTTGGCTGGTCATCACGACCGGGAGTTTCCCCATTCTGGTCAGGCCCAGGGTGTAGCCAGCCGTCACCCCTGCGGGAGTGGGCAACGTGAGATCGGCCACCAGGGAGCCGCCTGGTGTATAGACATCGCTGGCACTGGAAGTGCCGGCCACAAAGGTAGAAATGTCCCTGGGTTTGCCCGAGAGGAGGAGTTCGTCGTCGAGCAGGCCATCGGCCAAATTGGCCATTTTCAGCGCGGTGCTGCTCGCCGTCGTCGAGTTGTCCAGATCGATCCAGTAGATGCCCCACTCGATGCCAGAGTCGGCCAGATTGCGGGCCATGGCGCCCTGGCGCGTGAACCCCGAGGTGACGATCTCTCGCAGGGAATTCCGGGACATGGCGACGGCGGCGACGGTGAGGAGGACGAGCAGCATGAGGGCCACCACGATGGTGATGCCACCGGCTTCGGAATGCCTCTGGTCACTTTGTCTGCACGGGTTCATGGGGCGCCTTTCTGATCAAGGGCAAGGCCGGAATGCCGCGGCACGAAGACGAGGGTCTGAGTGAGATTCCGATAGGCAAGCGCGTTCCCGGCGGCGGAGTATTCGGCGCGCTGGGTGGCGGTGCGCGTGGTGACATCCACCCGCACCAGGGTGGGGATCATCCGGAACCAGTGCTCGTCGACCCGGGTGGACGTGTAGTCCCGGCGGCCCGAATTGATGAGCTGGGTGTCCAGGTCCGCCCGGATACCCGTGTCCCAGCCATTGGTGAAGCCGGTGTAGCCCGCCCCCAGTCCCGCCCAGGACGTGCCGGAGTTGGTGCTCAGATAGACCTTGAAGCCGGCCACGTTTTCCGAGATCACCTGCTGGGGAATCGCCGGATTGACGGCGAAGCCCGCCAGAGAGTAAGTTCCCTGGTCCCGAACCAGGCAGGGAATGCCATTGGCATTGCCTGGATCCAGCTTCAGAATCATGATGCTGTACTTGATCATCTGCCCGGGCATCATGAACACGACGCCGCTGCCAGGCAGGTGCTTGAAGTTGAAGGGGGGCGTTGAAGGGCCGAAGCCCGTGATCGCGGTGTTGGGGGCGGGCCCGGCCACCACGGTGACCAGACTTCCACTGGTGGTGGGATCCGCAGAGATGTAGCCGGACTCCCAGGCGTCCTTGAACATGAAGACCTGGCCCTTCTTGACCATATTTGCGTAGGTGGCACTGCCGCAATCGATGACGAAGGTGCTATCGGCCACCGTGGGCGCCGCGTTGACCGTGCCGGCGTCGAGCACTGTTTCTCTGGCTGTTCGCTGGGGGGCTACGGGGCCCAGGCTCCCCTCGAAGGCGAGGGGCTGGTCCACGTAGAAATAGAGCTCGTCGGCGGTGGTGGGATCATTGGGCCCTGGGGCGGTGATGGGCATGTTCGGCAGGATGTAGAAGGGCGGCGAGCTGGCGCTGACCAGCGGTGGAATCGACAGACTCATCAGGTACATGCCGGCCACGTTGAGATCATCCGCCAGCAGATCCACCGACATGCGGTTTCGACGGAGGTTCGAAAGGGTCTCTCCTGACGTGTAGAAAGAGGAGAGGCTCGCCTTGTAGACATTGGCCATGCCGGCCATGAGCACCATGGTGAAAACCAGCGCCACCATCAACTCGACCAGGGAGAAACCACGCTCGTGGGGACAGCTCCTAGCCATGGAGGAACCTCCGGGTCAGGGTGACGGTGCGGAGGATGGGCAAGCTCGCTTGATCCAGCTGATCCGTGAACTGAACCTGGACGGTCACATCGGACAGTGCCCCATTGGTGTTGGCGGAATTCACAACAGAAGCCGCCCGCGTTGTCGTGGCGGTGTAGAAGACCGTCTGCTCGGCCGGATCCGGCGAGGCTGGCGTGGGCGGCCCCCCCTTGCTGTTGAAGGTCTCCACGCGGGTGCCACCGTCCGCGAGGGTGACGTATCTCAGGTTCGGCAGGTCCGCCAGGCTGGTGTTGTTATATTTGCTGGTCGCGTTGAGCCAGCTGAGACGGGCTTCCATTTCGACCTGGTCCATGACGTGCTCGCTCACCAGCACCGCCGTGGAGAGGCTGCGCCCGCCTCTGGAAGCCTTCAGGGACATGACCTGCAGCATGGAGAGGCCGAGGATGCCGATGGCCAGGATGAAGGCGGTCATCAGCATCTCGATCATGCTGAAGCCAACCTGACCTCGCCGTTGATTGCTGTCTGAGGGATATGCGCGCATCAGAGCCTCCTCCACTGTCCATCCGAATCCCGGGCGCCGGGGTTGTAGAACTTGTAGATGGTGCCCCCGTTGGCCAACACCACGATCAGCCCCATGGGACCGCCGGGAAGGGCTCCACCCGAGGTCGTGGTCCCCACTATTGGGATGATGAAAGTGGTATTGAAGCGCTTGTTGGCGCCGCTGACCACGCTGCGGTTGAGCGGCGAGAACAGGAAGAGGTCGTTGACTTCCTGCAGGATGCCCGCCATGGGCCCGGCCAGGAACGGCGCCACCCCATTGATATCCGCGTTCGTGGTCCCCGCCGCGGTGGTCTGCATCACGTTGGCCCACTGGGCCGAATCCAGCCTCACGATCGCCGCCCGGCTTTTGATGGTGTCGTTGGCCTGGAATCGAAAAGGCACGGCCACGGTCTGGCCATTGGCACCCAGTGCAGGTGCAGGGGGAATGCTCAGCAGCAGGTTATTGGCCGTAGTCTGGATCTGGGCATCCGTGAGGGCGGCATCCCCGTGAGCCATCACAAGGGGTGTTGCGGCATCCCAGGTGCCCCAACTGACGATGGCCACATCCCGGCCGGTTGCGACGGCCGCCTGGTGGGCATTGGCGAGGGCGCCTTCCACCTCATCCAGGAGACCGCGCACGGCCCCGGACTGGCGGTTGCCGATCATGGTCACCCCGGCAATGGCCAGAATGCCGACGATGGCCAGCACCACCAGCAACTCGATCAACGAGTAGCCCGCTGCCCCTTGTCTCCTCCAGCCGGTGGTCATGGTGATACCTTTCGCTGTGTTATAGGTTCGGCATGCCATGAGCACCTCTGCATGAAATATTAGGTTCGTGTTTTTATTATACTTAGGTAGATCAAGGGGCCTAGTTCGAGACAACTGGTGGCACAAATGTAACCTTTTTATACACTATCCAAACTGAATGGGATCCCGATCCAGGGTGATGAGCCCAGCGGGTTCCAGGGGCTGGCGGGCGAGGACCTCGCCCAAGGCACCCCGACTACCTTTCAGCAACAGGTGCATGCGCCAACGGTCCCGCACCCTCGGCACGGAGGCCTCCAGGGGTCCAAGCACACGCAATCCGGGAACAGACAGTCGCTGCCGAAAGGCCTCCAGCGCCTCCCGTGCTTCCCGCAGGGTGTCGGCCTCGGCCCGGTAGAGGGTGAGCGCCGTGAAGGGTGGATAGCCTAGGCCCTCCCGGAAAGGCAGTTCCGAGGCGGCGAAGCCATCGAAATCCTGGGCCAGGGCGAAGGTGATGGCTGGGTGTTCCGGCGAGTAGGTCTGGAGGATCACGCGCCCCCGCAGGTCGGCGCGGCCCGCCCGGCCCGCCACCTGGGTGAGCAGCTGGAAGGTGCGCTCCGAGGCCCGGAAATCCGCCACCTTCAGCCCCTGGTCGGCGTTGATGACGCCCACCAGGGTGAGCCCCGGCAGGTTGTGGCCCTTGGCCAGCATCTGGGTGCCCACGAGGATGTCCACCTCGCCGGATTCGGCCGCCAGCAGGCCCGCCTCGAAGGAGCCGCGGCGGCGCGTGGTATCCCGGTCCAGACGCAGGATGCGGGCCGCCGGAAAGAGCTGGCGCAGATGCTCCTCCACCTGTTCGGTGCCCTCGCCCACACCCCGCAGGTGTTCGGCGCCGCAGTCGGGACAGGCCTCCGGAGGCACCGTCTCGTGGCCGCAGAGGTGGCAGCGCAAGCGGAAATCACCCCGGTGGTAGGTGAGTGAGATGGCGCAGTGCGGACAGCCCAGGGTCTTGCCGCAGGCCCGGCACATCCAGAAATTCTCGTAGCCCCGGCGGTTCAGGAGGAGCAGGGACTGCTCGCCGCGAGCCAGGGTCTCGGTGAGGGCCTGCAGCAGGGGTGGCGCCAGGATCACCTTGCGCCGCAGCTGCCGGTAGGTATCGCGCAAATCCACGATCTCCACCGTGGGCAACGCGATGCCCACGGGCCGCTGCCGCAGTTTGAGCAGGCAGTAGCGGCCGCTCTGCGCAGCCTGCCAACTCTCCAGGCTGGGGGTGGCACTGCCCAGCAGAATGGGGCAACCCTCCAGCTGGGCCCGCTTGATGGCCAGATCCCGGGCGTTGATGCGAGGGTGCTCCTCGGATTTGTACGAGCCCTCGTGCTCTTCGTCCACCACGATGAGCCCGATGTCCCGCAGGGGCGCCAGCACGGCATTCCGCACGCCCACGAAGAGGTCGGCGCCATTGAAGAGCAGGCGCACCACGTCACCGTGTTTCTCACCCGCATTCAGCCCCGCGTGCCCCACGGCGATGCGACCCGGAAAGCGCGCTTCCAGCCGATCCAGCAGGCGCGCCGTGAGGCCGATCTCGGGCACCAGCCAGAGCACCCGCCGACCCGCCGTCAGCACCCGTTCCGCCAGGGCCAAGTAGACTTCGGTCTTGCCCGACCCCGTGACGCCATACAGCAGGTGGACGCCGAAGGCGCCCAGGGCAACTGCCTCCACGGCCGTCTGCTGTTCTTCATTGAGGACCACGGTGCGGTCGACGCCGGCCTCGCGCCGCTGGCCCAGCAGATCCATTCGCTTCAGGCGTTCGATGAGCCCCCGCTTCTCGAGAGTGCCCAGCACCGAGGCACCCACGGTCGCCGCCTCCAGCAGTTCCGGTTCCATGAGAGCGCCGCCCGCCTCCTCCAGGGCCAGCAGCACCTTGGCCTGGGAGGGGGTCACACGGGGTGGATGGGGCGCTCCCGTGAGGCGCACTTCCGTGAAGCCGGCCCCGCGCAGGGCGGGACGGTGCAGCAGCGTAGGCAGGAGGCTGGGGTCCCGATGCCAGGCTTCGCCCAAGTCCGCAAGGACGCCCCAGGCCCCGCGCTCGTGCTGGAATGACAAGCGCTGCCCATCCTCGTCCGCCTCCCAGTTGGGCAGCATGCCCATGGGCAGGCTCAGGGGCAGCAGGTGGGCCTCGAGGCAGCCGTAGTAGCGGGCGGCGAAGGTCTGCAACTCGCGCAGCCTGGCC
The DNA here is from genome assembly GCA_038236735.1 of Holophagales bacterium. Lineage (GTDB taxonomy): Bacteria > Acidobacteriota > Holophagae > Holophagales > Holophagaceae > Geothrix. The sequence goes on from JBBRZL010000038.1 coordinate 17,240, forward strand.
GGTAAGAGGGGAAAGGGATCCAGCACGGCCTCGATGGGCCGCAGCTTCGCCGCGGGCGGGGTGGCATCGGGCCCCATCGCCAGACCCACCGCCAGGCTGTTCCGCACTTTCACGCGCACCCGCACACCGCTGGGCAGGCCTTCGGGTGCCAGGTAGGTGAGGGGCGGCAGCGGGCGGTTCAGCTGGACATGCGTCGGGACAAGGTTCATCGGTGCCCAGGATACACTTGGCAGATGCTGATCCTGGGTCTGGAATCCTCCTGCGACGACTGCTCCGCCGCCGTGGTGGAGGAAACCGCTGCGGGCCCTGTGCTGCGATCCCTGGTGCGCGAAAGCCAGGATGGCATCCACGGTCCCTTCGGCGGCGTGGTGCCCGAACTCGCTGCGCGGGAGCATCTGTTGCAGGTGCGGGCGGTCATGGCCGCTGCTCTGCAACAGGCGGGGGTGACTCTGGCCGACCTCGATCGCATCGCCGTCACCCGGGGGCCGGGGCTGGTGGGCAGCCTGCTGGCCACCTTCAGCGCCAGCAAGGCCGTGGCCTGGCGCGAAGGCCTGCCCTGGGTGGGCGTGCACCACCTGCTGGGGCACCTCAACGCCGCCCGCTTCGGAAATCCAGACTTGCCCTTCCCGGCCCTGGTCCTGCTGGTCTCTGGCGGCCACACACATCTCTACCTGGCCAAGGACTGGATCTCACTCCATCTGCTCCAGAAGACCCGCGACGACGCCGCGGGCGAAGCCTTCGACAAGACTGCCCGCATGCTGAACCTGGGCTATCCGGGCGGCCCCCTCGTGGATGCCTGCGCCCAGGCGGCGGCCCGCGCGGCCGAGCCTTTCACGCCTCCGAAATTCCGCGATGGCAAAGCCGCCTGGAGCTTTTCGGGCCTGAAGACGGGCGTGAAGCTGCGCATCGAAAAACAGCCCCGCCTGGCGACAGCCGGAGCCGAGGACGCCGAAGTCCAGGGCCTTTGCCGCAGCCTGCAGGAGGCCATCGCCACCTGGCTGCTGAAGCCCCTTCCGGAACAGGCCCACGTGCACAGCGCCCGGAGCCTGGTGATCAGCGGAGGCGTCGCTTGCAATTCCAGGCTGCGGGCCGAGGCCGCCCGCCTGGCCGCAAGAGAGGGACTGACCTTGGCCCTCCCCGAGCCCCGCCTGTGCACCGATAATGGCGCCATGATCGCCGCCGCGGGCGCGCTGCTCCCAGCCGACCCGGAGCCCTGGTGCCAGAACGCCGACTCAGATCTCAAGCTCGGAGCCTGATATGGAAGTCACCCGTGAGGATGTCCTGCGTTGTGCCGCCCTGGCTCAGCTGAGCCTCCGGGAGGAGGAGGTCGAACCCATGCGCAGCGCCATGGCGCGCATGCTCACCCATGCGGCCAGCCTCGATGAACTGGACCTGGAGCAGGTCGAGCCCATGCTGGCGGGCCTGGGCCGGGCCCTGCCCCGCCGGGAGGACGTGCCGCACGATGCCTTCACGCAGGCGCAGGCCCTGGCCAACGCGCCGGAGCAGGACCGGGGCTACTTCGTGGTGCCGAAGATCCTGTAGCCGTTCACCAGTCCCCGCCGCCGGAATCACCGCCGCCGGAATCACCGCCGCCGGAGTCGCCACCACCGGAGTCGCCCCAGTCGCTGGAGCCGGAGCTGGATTCGCCCCAGTCGCTAGAGGACTTCCCGGAAGATCCATCATTCCACCCATCGCCACCACCCTGGCGGTCGTGGTCATGGTGGCTGCCGCCCAGCATGTTGCCGATCATCATGCCGGTGAGCAGCCCGCCCATGCCGCCGCCGGGCTGGCCGTAGCCCCCCTGTTGCATGGGCATGGAGCCCTGCATGGGTGCATCCAGGCCCATGCGGCGCCGGGCGGAGGGCGGCAGTTCCTCATCCTTGAGCGACTGGACACCCGCCACGGCGCTGCAATAGCCGCAAGACCACTTCACCGAGCGCAAGCCATCCCACTCCTGCTTCATTTTGTCGCCGGAGGCGCCGCAGGTGGGGCACTTGGGATAGGGGCAGGCAAACGTGTGGGGTTCCAGGGGTCCCGTGGGCAGGCCCCGGTGCGCGGCCCCCAGCGTTTCGGGCTGATCCTGCTTGCCGCGCAGCACGAGATAGATCACGACGCCGATGATGAGAAGGACGATGAGCATGGTCATGGGAACCCCCAAGGTTTTAAGGCTACTCCGGAACACGCGGTGAGGAGTAGTTGGTGACCGCTGGATTTCAACCGACACGCTGCTGTTCCGGTTGGGCTGCGAGTGCGGGTCCCCCGCGCGAGCAGCGGGGGCCCGGGGGGACATCGCGAGCGAAGCGAGCAGGCCTCCGCCTGACGCACCCTGCCCCGCAGGGTGCTCCCGCTCCTCGCTGTGCTCGGTCGCGGAGTCGGAGCCTCCCCCTGACGCACCCTGCCCCGCAGGGTGCTCCCGCTCCTCACAGGGCTCGGTCGCGGAGTCGGAGCCTCCCCCTGACGCACCCTGCCCCGCAGGGTGCTCCCGCTCCTCGCTGTGCTCGGTCGCGGAGTCGGAGCCTCCCCCCCGGACAGCCTGACTTGCTGGCATCATCAGCGTCATGCTGCCTCGCATCCCGCTCCCGGATGACCGGCCCTGGCGAGTGCTGGGCCTGATGTCGGGCACCAGCGCGGATGGCGTCGATGGCGTCCTCATCGAAGTGGACTCCCGCGCCTTCGGGGCTGGGCGTCCCTTCCGGTCACTCCTGGGACACCTGGCCGTGCCCTATCCGGGCGACCTGCGAGAACAGGTACTGGCGGCGGCCTCCAACCGTCTTGACCCGGCGGGGCTCTGTATCCTGCAACGCCGCCTGGGCGACCACCACGCCGCTGCGGCCCGCGCACTCTGTGACAGCCTCGGCCTTCGGCCCGACCTGGCCTCCCTGCACGGCCAGACGGTGCAGCATCATCCCGCGCAGGGGGCGAGTCTCCAGCTGGCGGATCCCTATGTGCTGGCCGAGGCCCTGGCGTGTCCCGTGGTCTGGGATCTCCGGCGCCGGGATCTCGCGCTGGGCGGCCAAGGGGCGCCCCTGGTGCCTCTGCCCGAAAGCTGGCTGCATGGGAGCGAGCCCTGGCTGGCGCTGAATCTCGGCGGCATCGCCAACCTCACGGTCTGGGACGGCCTTCAGACTTCCGCCTGGGATACGGGGCCGGGCATGGCATTGCTGGATCTCGCCGCGGAGCACTGGTTGGGTCTGCCCTTCGATCCCGATGGTGCCACGGCCCATGGCCAGGTGCAGGAAGCCTTGCTGGTTCGTTGGCTCACCCACCCGTACTTTCAGGCGCCCCGGCCCAAATCCACCGGCAGGGAAGTTTTCGGGCTTTCGTGGTTCCTCTCCGAAAGGCCAAGGCTCGAGGCCTTGGCCTTGCCAGATCGCCTGGCCACCCTGGCCGCCTTCACGGCCGCCTCGGTCGCGCTCGAAGCCGCCCGGCTCGCACCTCTGCCCACGGGCACACAGGCCCTCGTCAGCGGAGGGGGCGCAAGACATCAACGAGTCCGCACCGAACTGGAGGCACGCCTAGGCTTGCCCCTCGAAGATGACCTGTCGTTCCCGAATGGGGCCCGCGAGGCCGTGAGCTGGGCCCTGCTGGGCGCCGCCAGCGCGTTGGGCCTGCCGGGCAACCTGCCGGAAGTGACCGGCGCCAGGCGGCCTGTGGCCCTGGGGAGCTGGGTGTGGCCGTGAGGTGGAGCCGCTGGATCGATCACCTGCCCCTCTGGGTGGTCCTTGGTGCGGTCCTATCCACGGAAATCTACGAACCGTACGAGTGGGTGCTGATGGCCCTGCCCCTGCTCGTGGCCACCTGGGTGGAGTTGTCGCGCCGGGATCTGGGCCGGTTCCACCGCTGGCTGGAGGCGGGGGCCCTGCTCTTTTTTCTGGGCGATCTGGCCCGGGGCCAGGGCATCTTCCCCGTGGCCATTCACACCCTGTTCGTACTTGCCGGCGTGCGTCTGGCCCTGCCCCGGGCAACGCCACAACGGCGTCAGCTCATGCTCGTGGGCTTCATCCTGCTACTGACGACGACCGTCAGCACCACCGATGCGCTGTTCCTGGTCTGGGCCGTGGCCTGGCTCGGCGCGGCGGCGCTGGCGCTGCTCCAACTCAGCTGGGAATCCTCCGCCCAGCTCAGGCGGGGCGCCCTCACCCGGCCACCCTATGCCCGCGTGCCGCTCTGGGTGACGGTGGCCTTGGTGATCGGATCGGGATGCTTCCTGGTCCTGCCCCGCCTCCAGGCGGGACTTCGGCCATCTTTCCTGGGGGCGCGGGGGGTCCTGGGGCGAGCCGGGTTGGGAGATCAGGTGGACCTGGGACAAGGCGGCCCCATCGAAGCCAGTCCCGAGGTGGTGCTGCGCATCGCGCCACCGCCTGGGGTCGCTCCAGATGCCATGAAGGGCCTCGACCTCTTGCCGGGCCTGACGCTGGAAGGGGTCGAGGGCCAGCGCTGGGTTCCCGCGGAGCTCACTCCCCCCCTGCGGCGCTCCCGCCGCCAGGAAGCCAGCCTGCAGGCGGAATTCCTGTTCGCGCCCAGCCCCCACGGCATTCTGACTTTGCCCTACGGCCTGTTCGCGCTGAACCCGCCGGGGCTGCCCATCCGTCCTGGCGGGGGGGCCAGTCTCCGCTGGCTGTATTCCCGGGTGCGGACCGTGCCCATGCAGGTTGGCTGGAATCCGGAGGAACCCCAATTCGAACGCCGGTTGTCGCCCCGGCGTCTGGACCTGCTCACGACCCTGAGCCCGGACCACGAGGCCGCCCGGCGCTGGAGCCTGCGCCTGGCCCCGGGGATCCTGCCTGTGCCCGTACTGGCCCGTAGCCTGGAATCGGCCCTTCGCGGGTTTCGTTACACCCTCGACAATCCTTCGGGCCGGGCCAAGAACCCCCTGGAGGATTTCCTTGATCGCACCCAGGCGGGTCACTGTGAGTACTTCGCTTCGGCCATGGCGCTCATGCTGCGGGCGCGGGGCGTGCCCGCCCGGGTGGTGAACGGCTACCGGCTGGGGCCGTGGATCCCCGAAGGCGGCTACTTCCGGGTAAGCCAGGACCAGGCCCACAGCTGGGTTGAATTCTGGGATGAAGGCCGCTGGCGGCGTGCCGACCCGACCCCCGCCGCACCCGCCGGGTCGGGTCCCGCTTACGCTGGCCTGGGGACCCTGTCCCGCTGGCTCGATGCTCTCAGCTATCGCTGGGAACGCTACGTGGTGCGCTTCTCGGACCAGGATCAGCTGGCGGGCATGACCTGGATCCAGGAACGCTGGCAGGGCTGGCAATGGCGCTGGACAAAGCCCCCCGCCAGCTTCTCCTGGGCGGTGGGGCTCCTCGTGCTCTCCTGGGCAGCCTGGCGGACCCAGGGCTACTGGCGATCCACGCCTGCAGGTCCGGGGCGCATCCGTGCCCTCCGGCCCCTGTTGATCGCGGTCCGCAGGCATTCACTCCCGAAAGCTGGAGATACCGCCCGGACCTGGCTGCTACGCCTGGCCGACCAGCGGCCGGAACGGCTGGCAGCGCTGCAGCAGCTGGCAGACGCTGTCGACACTGATGCCTATGGCCAAGGCCAACCAGCAGCCTCCATCCTGGCGAAGGCGGAGGCCGCGTCTTGGCGGGGCTGGAAGCCTGGTCCGATCAGCTCTTCGTGAACTTCTCGAAGGCCTTCATGAGCTCCATGGGCAGGGGGAAGACGATGGTGCTGTTCTTCTCCACTGCAATCTCCGTGAGGGTCTGCAGGTAGCGCATCTGGATGGCCGTGGGGTTCTGGCTGATCTTGTTGGCCGCTTCCAGCAGCTGTTCCGAGGCCAGGAGTTCGCCCTCTGCGGCGATGACCTTGGCCCGCTTTTCCCGCTCGGCCTCGGCCTGCTTGCCCATGGCCCGCTGGATCTGCTCGGGCAGGTCGACGCTCTTGAGCTCCACGCTATTCACTTCCACGCCCCAGGGCTCGGTGGAGCGGTCGATGATCTCCCGCAGTCGCAGGCTGAGTTTTTCCCGATCCGCCAGCAGTTCATCCAGGCTCACCTCGCCGAGGATGGACCGCAGGGTCGTCTGGGCGATCTGGCTGGTGGCGTAGTAGTAGTTCTCCACGCCGACAATGGCCTGCTTGGGATCCAGCACCTTGGAATAGACTACGGCGCTGACTTTCAGGCTCACGTTGTCGCGGGTGATGACGTCCTGGCTGGGCACTTCCAGGACGGTGGTGCGCAGGGAGACGATGACGGCCCGCTGGAAGGGGCGCCAGATGAAAACCAGGCCGGGCCCCTTGGGCTTGTCGCTCACTTTGCCGAGCGTGAAGACCACGGCCCGCTCGTACTCGTTGATGACCTTGAGGCAGCTGAGGGCCCAGATCACGAGGAAGAATGCGGGGGGACCGAAACACCCGAAGGTTCTGATGATGGCATCCATGGTGGCTCCTGAAGACGCCCTATCATGGCACCAGAAACCGAAGGAAAGGGCACCTGAATCTCAGCTATGATCGAGTCTGCTTTTTGATAGGAGCCACCATGCGCCGCCTGATGCTCCCCCTCTGCTTGCTCGCCGGGACCTCACTCATGGCCCAGTCAGTCCGGTTGAATGGTGGACTCCAGGTGGGTTTCAGCCAGCCCACGGGCGACTTTGCCGACAAGAGGGATTTCAATGGTGATTACCTCGGCGCCAATGAGGGGCTCGGCCTCCACTTCGGCGGCCACCTCGACTTCAACTTCACGCAGCACCACCAGCTGCGCCTCATCGCCAACGTCAACGGCTTCGCCAGCAAGAAGCAGGACATCTACAGCGGCGGCTACTATGACGGTACCCTGCAGAACAGTTTCGGCATCGCCCAGCTCGGGGCCGATTACGTCTACAACGCCGGTTCCCCTTCCCGCGGCGGGTACTTCCTGGCGGGCCTGAACCTCAACCAGGTAAAGGTGAAACACGAATTGTCCAACTACCTTGATGAGGAGGTCACGAAGTCGGGACGGGTCGGCTTCCGCGTGGGTGGCGGTTACAACTTCACCCGCACCTTCAGCCTGGAAGGGCATTTCAACAGCGTGTCCGTGGACAAGTCCGGGATGGGCTACGACGCCATCACCTGGGTGGCGGTGAGCGCCGTGTTCCGGTTCGCGCGCCCCTGAGTCAGCGCCGCACGAAGGGGTTGGTGGCCGCCTCCTCACCGAGGGTGGTGGCGGGACCATGCCCCGGGATGACCAGGGTGGCGTCATCCAGCACATAGAGTTCCCGCTGGATGCTCTGCTCCAGCAAGTCCCAGTTCCCGCCCCAGAGGTCCGTGCGGCCCACGCCACCCCGGAACAGAGTGTCTCCCGCCAGCAGTACCTTGCCCTTGGCGAACTCGCCGTGGAAACAGCTGGAGCCCGGCGTGTGGCCCGGCGTGTGGAGGGTGGTGAGATCCAGATGCCGGTGACCGACATGCAGGCCGGTCATTTCCGGTTGGGGAATGGCGGGCATGCCGAACATGCCGGTCTGCTGGGGCAGGGCATCGATGAGAAAAGTGTCATCACCATGCAGAAAGGCCGGACATTGCCAGAGATCCTGCAGTTCCCGGGTGGCGCCCACATGGTCGAAATGGGCATGGGTGTGCAGCAACGCTGTGACCTTGAAGCC
>JBBRZL010000039.1:0-24642 GCA_038236735.1 Holophagales bacterium
CACCTTCGCCTACGGCACCAGCGCCAACATCGGCCCCAAGAACGTGTTCACCTACCTGCCTTCCAGCGAAGAGACCGGCTACCTCAACGGCATCATCGCCGGCATGGTCACCAAGTCCAACAAGATCGGCAACGTGGGTCCCGTGGACGGCGGCGACTCCGCCCGCTACACCCGTGGGTTCATGCTGGGTGTGAAGTCCGTCAATCCCAAGGCCTCAGTCCGGGTGGCCTTCACCGGCAGCTTCGGCGACTTCGTCAAGGCTGGTGAGCTGGCCCAGACCCAGCTCAAGGATGGCGCCGATGTCCTCACCGGCTCCTCCCAGCAGGCCATCGGTGCCCTGCGGGCCGTGGCCGCCAGCCCCGCCGGCATCTACTGGCTGGGCCAGGACCTGGCCCAGCTGAGCATCCCCGAAGGCTCCCGGGTCATCGCCGCCTCCAGCTACAACTACGCGGCCGTGGTGGAATCCATGATCGCCAAGCGCGCTGCGGGCATCAAGGGCGGCGAGAACCTGCCGCTCCAGTTCTCCAACGGCGGCTTCCACTTCGAGTTCAATCCCAAGATGGATCCCAAGGTTCTCACGCCCGCGATCAAGAAGGCGGTGGACAAGGCCAAGGCCGACCTGACCTCCGGCAAGCTCAAGCTGGACTGGAAGAGCATCAAACTGTAGTCCCCATACCGCTCCCGCTGTGGGCCCGGCGTGGCCGGGTCCGTAGCAGGAGGGGTTTTCGATCAGGATCCGTCATGACGTGCCTTGAGCCCATTTCTGAACTCAAGCTGGAAGGCATCACCAAGCGCTTCCCGGGCGTCCTCGCCTGCGATGGCATCTCGCTGGAGGTGCGTCGGGGGGAAGTCCTGGCCCTGGTGGGCGAAAACGGCGCCGGCAAGACCACCCTCATGAACATCATCATGGGGCTCTACCGGCCTGATTCAGGAACCATCTACGTGAACGGCGAGCCGGCCCACTTCCGCGCGCCCGGGGATGCCTATGCCCGCGGCATCGGCATGGTGCATCAGCATTTCATGCTGGTACCCAACATGACCGTGGCCGAGAACCTCGCCATGGGACTGAAACAGCTGCATCACTTCATGCGGCTTGACCTCAAGGGCGCGGCCCAGCAGATCCGCGAGGTCTCCGAGCGCTACGAGTTGCCGGTGAATCCCGACGCCTACATCTGGCAGCTCTCCGTGGGCGAGCAACAGCGTGTGGAACTGGTGACGACCCTCTGCCTGGGCGCCAGACTGCTCATCCTCGACGAGCCCACCTCGGCCCTCACGCCCCAGGAGACCGATGATCTCATTGAGCGGCTGCAGCGCATGGCCTCGGAACTGGCCATCATTTTCATCAGCCACAAGCTCAACGAAGTGAAAGCCCTCTCGGATCGGGTCTCCATCCTGCGCCATGGCGCGGTGGTCTTCAACGGCCGGACGGCGAATCACGAGCCTTCCGAGCTGGCGGCCCTCATGACAGGGCACGATGTGACCCTGCCCCGGAACGAGGGCAGCGGCCTCCAGGGCCAGCCGCTGCTTTCCGTAAAGAACCTGTGTGTGCGCGGGGACCGGGGCAACCTGGCCCTGGATGGCCTGGAACTGGAGTTGCGGGCCGGGGAGATTCTCGGTGTGGCGGGCGTCTCCGGCAACGGCCAGCGGGAATTCGCCGATGCCCTGGCGGGTCTCCGCCCTGTGGAATCCGGCGAGATCCGCTTCGAGGGCCGGGACCTGGCCAACCGCTCGCCCCGCGAGATCATCGCTTCTGGCATGGGCTATGTCCCAGAAGACCGGCAGACGGAGGGCATCGTCCCCTCCTTCTCGGTGAAGGACAACCTCATTCTCAAGGACTTCGCCTCCCGGAACTTCAGCCGCTTCTCCTTCCTCCGTCGCAAGGACATCGACCGCAATGCCGAGGCCTTGAAGGAGCGCTTCGACATCCGCTGCCCCTCCATCAATACCGCGACCGGCGCCCTGTCCGGCGGGAACATCCAGAAGGTCATCCTGGCCCGGGAGATCGCGCGGGGGCCCAAGGCCCTGGTGGCGGTTTATCCCACCCGGGGCATCGACATGGGCGCCCAGGAATTCATCCACTCCCAACTGCTGGAGCGCCGCCGGGAGGGCATCGGCATCGTGCTCATCTCGGAAGAACTGGAAGAGGTCATGAACCTGTCGGATCGCATCGCCGTGATCTACAAGGGGAAGATCCTCAAGATCCTGCCCGCCGTGGAAGCGACCCGGGAGCGGCTGGGCATCCTCATGGCGGGGCTGGTCGACACGGATCGGCCTCCGGCACCAGCGACGCCACCTCTGCCCGTGGCCGGAGCAGCCCATGACTAAGCAGAAGCTCGTCTACGGCAGTGTGGTCGTCGTCGCGGTGTCCCTCATCGCCGCGCTACTGGTGGCCCTGGTGCTCTACGCCATCGGCGCCAGTCCCCTCGCCACCTACAAGACCATCCTCACCGGCCCTCTCTCGGACATGTTCGGGGTGACGGAAGTGCTGGTGCGTTCCGTGCCCCTGCTCCTGGTGGGGCTGGGCATCGCCATCTCCTTCCGAAGCGGGATTCTCAACATCGGCGCCGAAGGCCAGATCCAGATGGGCGTGCTCGCTTCCACGGCCATGGCGCTGGCCTTCCCGCATCTGCCCAAGGCGATCCTGTTGCCCCTGGTACTCATGGCTGGCGCCCTGGGTGGAGCCCTGTGGGGTGGCATCGCGGGCTGGCTGAAGGCCCGGCTCCAGGTGAACGAGATTCTCAGCACGGTGATGCTCAACTACATCGCGGCCCAGGTGCACACCTTCCTGCTGCGCGGTCCCATGCTGGATCCCAACGAGCTGGAGACGGGTTCCGGCACGCCCCAGTCCATGCGCCTACCCGAGGCTTCCTTCCTGGATCAGATTGTGCCGGGCACCCGGCTGCATACGGGCCTCATCCTGGCCCTGGTGGCGGCCGTCCTGGTCTGGGTGCTGCTCTGGAAGACCACCCTCGGCTACCGCATGCGCGCGGCCGGGGCGGGGGCCAAGGCCGCCCGCTACGCGGGCATTCCCGTGGAGCGTTACCTCATCATCGCCATGCTCCTGGCCGGGGGCTTCGCGGGTCTGGCGGGGGCCGTCGAAGTGACGGGCGTCCACCATCGCGCCATCGAGGGCATCTCGTCGGGCTATGGTTTCGCGGGCATCGTCGTGGCCCTCTTCGGCGGGCTCCATCCCGCTGGCATCGTGCCTTCCGCCGTCTTCTTCGGCATCCTGCTCATCGGCGCGGACATGACCCAGCGCTCGGCGGGAGTGCCCGCGAACATGGTGCTGGTGCTGCAAGGCGTGATCATTCTTTCTATCGTTTCTGCCCAGAGCTTCCTGCGGAATCCGTACGCCCAGGAGCGACTGTTGCGGTGGCTGGGGGGCCTCGTGCCCACGGCGCTCCGGTCGAAGAAAGGAGTCCAGCCTTGAACCCCGGTGTCATGATCTTCAACGTCCTCAGCCTGGCTGTGCCGTTTTCGGTAGCCATCCTCCTGGCCGCCTTGGGCGAGAACTTCAATCAGCGGGCCGGTGTCTTCAACCTCGGCTGTGACGGCATCATGTGCATGGGTGCCTTCGTGGGTTTCATGCTGCCCTACTCGCTGAAGGCCAGCACTCTGGCCCCCTACGGCAACCTCTTGGGCGTGCTCGGTGCCCTGGTGGTGGGGGCGCTCTTCGGCCTCCTCTTCGCCCTGGTCACCGTGACTTTCCGGGCCTCCCAGGGCATCGCGGGCATCGGCCTGCAGATGCTCGGCTGGGGGCTCTCAGGCACCCTTTTCCGCCACTTCGTGGGCGGCGTCACGGGCGTCGAAGGCATCCTGGCCATGCCCATTCCCTTCCTCTCGAGGATTCCCTTCCTGGGTGGAGTGCTCTTCAACCACAATCCCCTGGTTTACGCAGCCTTCCTGCTGGTGCCGGCCAGCTGGTTTCTGCTCTACAAGACCCCCTGGGGGCTCAAGGTTCGGGCCGTGGGTACCCACCCCCGCGCCGCCGACACCATGGGCATCCACGTGGACCGCACCCGCTACCAGGCCCTGATGGTGGGCGGTGCCATGGCGGGACTGGCGGGGGCCTACCTGTCGCTGTGCCAAGCCAAGATGTTCTCGGATGATCTCGTCGCGGGCCGGGGCTTCATCGCCGTGGCCTTGGTCTACTTCGGGCGCTGGAGCCCGCTGGGCATCCTGGGGGGCGCCATGCTCTTCAGCATCGCCCAGTCCTTCCAGCTCTCCATGCAGGTCTGGGGCATCAAGTTCCCTTACGAATTCGCGGTCATGCTGCCCTACGTCCTCGTCATCGTGGTCCTGGCCCTGGCCCGCAAGGCTCGTCAGCTGGGCCCCACGGAACTGGGCAAGCCCTACAACCGCGAGATGAGGTTCTAGCAGAGAATTTGAAGTAATGGACCACGAGGATAGCAAGGAGTCACTCATGAACTTCCCCGTCGAAACCTTGCTAGAGGCCCTGCGGCAGGGCTTCCCCACCTCTCATGTGCGCCTCCTACCGGAACCCGCCATGTTCCTCCGCAGCAACCTCGGCCGCAGCTACACCGCTGAGGGCATGCCGATCAAAAGCCTCGATGGGGCCATGGAGTACGCCGCGGCCTACATGAACGGACTGGTAGAAAGAGCCCAGGCCACGGAGGGTTTCGAACTCAATCCGGCCCACCCCTGGATCATCGGCGTGTTCCCGGGCAATGCCTCCGCCTCCCCGCTCATCTTCATCTTCGGCAACGTCATCCGCTACGGCCGGGAGAGCTGGGTCGAGGTGGGCTTCCCCACCTACGAGAAGCTATCGTTCTAGCGCCTCCAGAAGCCTTGATGGAGCGCCGCGATCTCGGCCTCAGCCTCCGGCACCGGCCCGGTCACCTCGATGGCCTTCTGCCCGCGGGCGAAGAGTTCGCGGCAGGGCAGGTCCAGGGTGGGGTTCTCCGGGTGGCTACCGGTGAAGGCCAGGAGGCGGTGTTCCTCCATGCCGAACACCAGGCGCCCGATGTTGGCCCAGTAAAGGGTGCCGGCGCACATGGCGCAGGGTTCCACCGTCGTATAGAGGGTGCAGCCCCAGAGGTGCTCCGGCTGGAATTGCGTGGCTGCAGCTCGTGCCAGCACCGCCTCCGCGTGATTCACCGGCCCCAGGTTTCCCTGTTCCAGGAGGACCGTTTCATGGTCGGGTCCCACTAGGATCGCCCCGAAGGGATGGTGCCCGGAACTCATGGCCCGCTGCGCCACCGCGTTGGCACGGCGCAGGTGCCGGAGGATCTGCTCGGGGCTGGGGCCCTGCATCAGGGCTTCCGCATCCGTCCCGCGTTATAGGCCCCGGGCTGGATGGGCAGCCAGTGGTTCACGAGGAGTGGCTGGGCCACCTTGTCCGCCGCCTTCAGGCGCTTGAGCGTTCCCAAGCGGTCCTGGGCAGCCAGCACGATGGCGAAGGCATGGGCCAGGGCGGCGAAGGTGGTGATGCTGCAGCTGAAGAGCAGATCCTCACTGGGCACGGGGATGAGGATATCGGAGTAGGGCTTCAGGGGCGAATCCACCCGGTCCGAGAACGCGAGGACGGGAATGCCGCTCTCCTTGGCGAAGATGGCAGCGTCCACCGTCTCCCGACTGTAAGGGGCGAAGCTGAGTACCACGAGGAGATCCTGGGGGCCGAGGTTCGCAACCTGGTTGGAGAAGTCCGAGGGAATGGCCGCGATGCAGGGCAGCCCGGCCTGGGTCAGGTAGAGACCCAGGATGAGGCTCATCACGTGCGAGACGCCGCGGCCAAGGATCACCCGGTGGTGGCCCTTGAGCAGCATCTGGGCGGCGGCTTCCAACGTGGGCTGGTCCACCATCTGGATCAGGCGGGCCAAATGTTCCCCGTCCCGTCGGGCCACCTCGGCCAGGGTGCCGAACATGTCCGTAGGGGAATCCATGAGCTCCAGATCCGAATCCCCGGACCGCGCGTGACAGGCTTCCCGGAGAGCGTCCCGGAATTCGCTGAAGCCCCCGTAGCCAAGCCGCTTGGCGAAGCGGACCACGGTGCCGACGCTCACCTCCGCCCTGGTCGCCATGGATTCGATGCCCCACAGGGCGCCGAGCAGGGGATCAGACATCAAGGTGTCCGCGATGCGGCGCATGGCATCCGGGAGTTCCCGGTAGGCCTCCGCAAGGCGAGTCTGAACAGGTTGGGGAAGCGTATGGGTGGTCATTGCGAGATGAAGCATACCATTCCAGACCGCCTGCTTTCGCGCTTCCAGGCCTATTTCCACCACTTGCCTGAAAATGGTTGAAAGAGTGCTGAGGCCCGATCAATGCGGTGAGCAGGCAGCTTCGGCCAGCTGCCTGGCCAGGGCATTATGACGCTCGATCAGCACCGGCAGATCCAGCGTGGTGATGCGGCCATCCCGAACGACGACGCGGCCATGGATGATGGAATGCCGGATACGCGGCACGTGGCAGAACAGCAGTGCAGCGAGCGGATCATGCAGCGCGCCGGCCAAGCCGATGTCATCCAGGGGCACGGTCACGATGTCCGCCGCCATGCCCGGGGCCAGGGCGCCGATGTCATCGCGACCGAGGACCTGTGCGCCGCCCAGGGTGGCGATCTCGAGGCTCGCGCGCGCCGACATGGCGGCGGGGCCCTTCGCGGACCCATGGGCCACGCGCTGCAGGAGCATGGCCAGGCGTGCCTCGCCCAGCATGTGGCCACTGTCGTTGGAGGCGGCGCCGTCCACGCCCAGCCCCACTGGCACGCCCGCATCGAGCATGGCGCGGATGGGGGCAATGCCCGAGGCCAGGCGCATGTTCGAGCCCGGGCAATGAGCGATGCCGGTCTGGGTGCGGGCGAAGAGCCGGATGCCAGCGGCATCGAGCTTCACGCAATGGGCACACCATACGTCGGGGCCGACCCAGCCCAGCTGCTCGGCGTACTCGGCCGGCGTGCAGCCGAACTTCTCCCGCGTGTAGGCGAGGTCGTTGTCGTTCTCGGCCAGGTGGGTGTGCAGGGAGACGCCGTGCTCACGGGCGAGCAGGGCCGAGTCCCGCATCAGCTCCCGACTCACGGAGAAGGGCGAGCAGGGGGCGACCACGATGCGCCGCAGGGCGAAGCGGTTGGGGTCATGCCATTGCTCGATGAGGCGTTGGGTCTCCTTCAGGATGGCGGGTTCGGTTTCGACCACGCGATCCGGCGGCAGGCCACCCTGGGATTGCCCGACGCTCATGGCGCCCCGCGCTGCATGGAAGCGCATGCCAATCTGCTCAGCCCCCTCGAGGCTATCCTCGAGCCGGATTCCGTTCGGGTAGAGGTAGAGGTGGTCGCTGGTGGTGGTGCAGCCCGAGAGCAGCAGTTCGGCCATGGCCGTTTGCGTCGAGATGCGCACCATTTCCGGCGTGAGGTTGGCCCAGATGGGGTAGAGCCCCTGAAGCCAAGAGAACAGTTCGCAGTCCTGCACGGCCGGGATGGCCCGCGTCAGCGTCTGGTACATGTGGTGATGGGTGTTCACCAGGCCGGGAATCACGACCTGGCCGCGGGCATCGATGATTGCGTCCGCCGTGTCCGGCAGTTCGGCACTGGGGCCCACGGCTTCGATGACGTGGCCGCGCACCAGCACGGCGCCATCGGCAATTTCCCGCCGCTGGGCGTCCATCGTCACAAGCATCTGGGCATGGCGGATCAGCAGCGTGGACATGCCAGATTATCCATTATGTCCAGTGTTCAGGCCAGGCCGGAGCCGGGGAGTGACCGCCTTTCGGAGCAGGGCCGCCCGGTCCGGCTACACTGAAGCCTGTGACAACCGCTAAATGATCGTTCGTCGGGCCGGCCAGGTGCTGCGGCGCGGCACGGTCGAGGAGATCCAACCATGAGTCCAAGCCAGGTGCCCAAGGGCGGACAGCGGGGCTATATCATCCCCATCGGTGGCGCCGAGGAGAAGGAGCACGATCCCCGCATCCTGCAGCGCTTCGTGGCGCTCTGTGGCGGCTCCGAGGCCGACATCGTCGTGATCCCCACCGCCAGTCGGCTGAAGGACACCGGTTCCCGCTACGAGGGCATCTTCGGGGAGCTGGGCGCGACTCGGGTGACTGCCCTGGATTTCGATACCCGGCGAGACTGCTTCGAGCAGGGCCGCCTGGAGCGCCTGGAGCAGGCCAGCGGCATCTTCTTCACCGGCGGCAACCAGCTGCGGCTCACCACCCTCCTGGGCGGCACGCCGGTGGCCAAGCTGGTGCGCAACCTCAACGCCCGAGGCGTGCACACGGCCGGCACCTCAGCCGGAGCCAGCTTTCTCAGCGAGCACATGATCGCTTTCGGCCAGGAGGGCGCCGTGCCCACCCTGGGCTGCGTCAGTCTGGCGCCGGGACTGGGACTCACCAACCGCTTCATCATCGATCAGCACTTCCGCCAGCGGGACCGCCTGGGGCGCCTGCTGTCGGCGCTGGCCTTCAATCCCTTCTCGGTGGGCCTGGGGCTGGACGAGGACACTGCCGCCTTCATCGGACCCGACAACCTGCTGGAGGTGGAAGGGAAGGGCGGCATCACCGTGGTGGACGCCGCCAACATCGAATATTCCGGTGTCGACGACACGGATGCGGGCCAGCCCATCTGCATGCTGGGGCTCACCGTGCACGTTCTGGTGGCCGGTGCCTCCTTCAACCTCAGAACCCGCCAGGCCTTCCCGGGGCCAGACGCGCGGTCCTGGGCGAAAGCCAGCACTTGATTCCATCCCTGTCAGCCAGATAAGGAAAGCCCCATGCGCATCCTCGAGCGATCCGTCTATGTCGGCCCCTCCCTCTATGCGCACTTCCCGGTGATCCGCCTCGAGCTGGATCTGGAGGCGCTGGAACAGTGGCCCACGGCGCGGCTGGGCGATGGTTTCATTGAGGGCCTGCTTGAGGCCCTGCCGAGTCTCCAGGAGCATGGTTGCAGCTATGGCGAACCGGGTGGCTTCGTGCGGCGGATGCGCGAGGATGAGGGCACCTGGCTGGGCCATGTCCTGGAGCACGTGGCCATCGAACTGCAGAACGTGGCCGGCGAGCAGGTGACCTTCGGCAAGACCCGCGGCGCGGGCCGCGACGGGGTCTACACGGTGGTCTACGAGTATGCCCAGAAGGAAGAGGGCATCGAGGCCGGGGAACTGGCCATGCGCCTGCTCTGCTCCCTGCTGCCCGAGGCGATCC
This sequence comes from Holophagales bacterium, assembly GCA_038236735.1. Taxonomy (GTDB): domain Bacteria; phylum Acidobacteriota; class Holophagae; order Holophagales; family Holophagaceae; genus Geothrix. The sequence goes on from JBBRZL010000039.1 coordinate 9,145, forward strand.
GGCCCGAGCGCAGCGTGCCGGAAGGCTGGCTCTGGGCCGCGGCCCGCGACGAGTACATCCGCTACGCCCAGCGCCGGGCCCTCGGGCCCTCCACCATGTCGCTGGTGCGGGCGGCGGAAGAGCGGGACATCCCCTGGATGCGCATGAACGAGCAGTCTCTGGTCCAGCTGGGCCATGGCAAGTTCCAGCAGCGCATCCAGGCCACGGTGACGGGGAAGACGTCGCACATCGCCGTGGAGCTGGCCGGCGACAAGGAGGAGACCAACAAGATCCTGGCCAGTCTGGGTCTGCCCGTGCCCCGCCAGGAGTTGGCCCATACCGAAGAGGCAGCCATTCGCGCCGCCCGGCGCATCGGCTTTCCTGTGGTCACCAAGCCCTACAACGGCAACCACGGCCGGGGCATCTCCATCCGCCTCACAACTGACGCGGAAGTGCGGGCCGGGTTCATGGCCGCCAAGGAACACAGCCGCACGGTGATCGTGGAGACCTTCGTGGAGGGGGATGACCACCGCCTGCTGGTGGTGAACGGCGAACTGGTGGCCGCCACCCGCCGCACACCGGGTCACGTGGTGGGCGACGGCGTCCACACCATCAAGGAGCTGGTGGACGAGGTCAACGCGGATCCCCGCCGGGGCGTGGGTCACGAGAAGGTGCTGACGCGGCTCGTGCTGGATGCCCAGGCTGAGTTGATGCTCACGCGGCAGAATTTCACTGAGGCCTCGGTGCCACCGGAGGGCCAGATCGTGGCCCTCCGCTCCACGGCCAACCTCAGTACCGGTGGCACGGCCACGGATGTCACCGATGTCATCCACCCCGACAACCGGGACATGGCCACCCGCGCCATCCGCGCCATCGGCCTGGACGTGGGTGGCGTGGACTTCCTCAGTCCCGACATCACGGAGAGCTACCGCACCGTGGGGGGCGCCATCTGCGAAGTGAACGCCGCCCCCGGCTTCCGCATGCACGTGCACCCCAGCGAAGGCACGCCGCGCGATGCGGCGGGCCCGGTGATCGACATGCTCTTTCCGCAGGGCACGCCCGCGCGAGTGCCGGTGGCAGCCCTCACGGGCACCAACGGCAAGACCACCACTGCACGCATGCTGGCGCACATCGCCAAGCTGGCCGGCTACACGCCGGGGCTCACGACCACGGACGGCGTGTACATCAATGGGCAGCGGACGGTGGAAGGGGACATGACCGGTCCTGTGGCCACCCGCATGGTTCTGGCCGATCCCCACATCGACCTGGCCGTGCTGGAGATCGCCCGGGGCGGCCTGCTGCGGGCCGGCATGGGCGTCCCCTTCGTGAATGTGGGCGCGGTCCTGAATGTGCAGTCAGACCACCTCGGCTTGAAAGGCATCGACACCCTGGAGCAGCTCGCGGAGGTGAAGCGCATCCTCGTCGAAGTGGCCCGGGACTGCGCCGTGCTCAATGCCGACGATGCCCAGGTGGTGAAGATGTCCGCCTACACCGAGGCCCGGACCATCTGCTACGTGACCATGAACCCCCAGCATCTGCTTGTGAAGGAGCACATCCGCGCCGGCGGCCGGGCCTGCGCCCTGGAGGCAGGCGTCAACGGCCAGATGATCACGCTCTACGACAAGGGCAGCCACATCCCCCTGCTGTGGACGCACCTGATCCCCGCCACCATGGAGGGCCGCGCCCTGCACAATGTTCAGAACGCCATGTTCGCCGCGGCCATGGCCTTTTCCCTGGGCATCAAGCTGGACGCCATCCGCATGGCCCTGCGCACTTTCGACACCACCTTCTTCCAGGCCCCGGGCCGCATGAATGTGTTCGACAAGCACCCCTTCAAGGTGATCTTCGACTATGGCCACAACGCCCATGCCGTGGGCGTCATGGCGGACCTGGCCGATGCCCTGGACGTGACGGGCAGGCGCATCGTGGTGTTGGCGGGCCCCGGCGACCGCCGGGACGAGGATCTGGTGGCCATCGCCGATACCGTGGCGGGCCGGTTTGACCACTACATCTGCCGACGCGACGATGGCCTGCGCGGGCGCGACGGCGACGAGGTCCCCCGCATCATGGCCAAGGCCCTGGCGGCCAAAGGCATTGCCCCCTCGGCCATCAGTGTCATCCCAGACGAGCAGGAGGCCACGGAGGCCGCCCTGCGCATGGGCCAAAGCGGCGATCTGCTGCTGATCTTCGCCGACGCCCTGACCCGCTCCTGGAAGCAGATCATCAAATTCCGGCCCGAAGGCCTTTCAGCCCCAGAGGCGCGACCCCGGTCCTTCGAACCTGAGTTGCGGGCTCAAGGCCTATCCCCGGAGGAGCAGGCCCACGAACTGGAAGGCCTCATCCGGGACGAGCGCGGCGTGCGCTTCGCCCGGGAGAGCGACGACTGAGCGGAATGGTGGCCACTCTCTTCGAAGACAGCCGGCGCTTGACCGGGCCGAACTTGTTTTTTGGAGCCTGCGGCGCAGCCCTGGAGGTGCCGCTGCCAGCCGGTGGCTTGGAGCAGGCCGAGCAGCACTGGGGCGTTTACATCCAGACCATGCGTGAGCGGTTGGGCTGGCCTGACGGTCCGGTGGTAGCTCGGAACCACGAGAGTGGCGCCAGCCTTGCCTTCACCGCCCCGGCCGATCAGCTCTATACCGCCACGGAAGTGAATGAGTGGGCCTGGCTGCGGGCCCTGGAGGAAGTTTCGGCAACCTGCCTGCCCCGACTCTTCGCCCCGGGGCACCCGGCGAGCTGGGATGAAGCCTCGGCAACCTGGACACTCGGTGCCATGGCAACGGAGGAGGCTCGACCAGCCTTGCTGGCCCTGCTGCAGGAAGCCCATCAACGGGGTCTCCCGACCTGCCTGGACGACGAAGTGCTTTCAATCGGCGCCGGGTGCGGTCATGAAGCCTGGTCCCTGGAGGCCTTGCCGACTCAGGAAGAGGTGCCCTGGGCGCGGCTCCACGGCATCCCCATGGCCCTGGTGACCGGCTCCAACGGCAAGACCACCTCCACGCGCCTGCTGGCGGCCATGGCCGCTGCCCAGGGCCAGACCCCGGGCTTCACTTGCACGGACGGGATCTTCGTGGGCGGAGAACAGGTGGAGGCCGGCGACTTTTCGGGGCCCATGGGCGCGCGGTCGGTGCTCCGGGATGCCCGCGTCGACCTCGCCATCCTGGAGACCGCCCGGGGCGGCCTACTGCGCAGAGGCCTGGCCGTGCAGATGGCGGACGTGGCCCTGGTGACCAACGTGAGCCCGGATCACTTTGGAGAGTACGGCATCCACTCCTTGGCGGACTTGGCCGAAGTGAAGCTCGTGGTGGCGCGGGCCGTGGCCCGGAGCGGGCTGCTGGTGCTCAATGCCGACGATGCCCAACTGCTGGTCCAAGGTTCCGCCTGGAAGGGCCGGCTCGGGTGGTTCTCCCGCAACGACGAACACCCCATGCTCAAGGAACATCGGCAGCAGGACGGTGCCACCTGCGGCGTGTGCGATGGCCGCCTGCGCCTCAGCTGGCAAGGGGTCTGCCACGACCTCGGGGCTGTAGCCTCCATGCCCCTGAGCGCGGGCGGACACGCCACCTACAACATCTCCAACCTCGTCGGCGCGGCGCTGGGGGCAGCAGGCCTGGGCATCGCCCCCCGGGTCATCGCGACTGTTCTGGCCACCTTCGGCATGGCCCATGGGGACAATCCGGGACGGCTGGAGACCTGGCGCTTCGGGGGCCTCACGATATTCCTCGACTACGCCCACAACCCCGAGGGTCTGGCAGGCCTGCTCGAGGTAGCAGCTGCTGCGCGGGGAACGGGACGCCTGGGTCTCCTCCTAGGCCAGGCCGGCAACCGGGAGGATGCTGCCATTAGGGCCCTCGCGACCACTGCCGCCCGTTGCCAGCCTGAGCTCGTGGTGCTGAAGGATCTGGAAGGCTTCCTGCGTGGGCGCGAGCCCGGCGAAGTGCCGGCCATGCTGTGGAGGGAACTCGAGGCCCAGGGCCTCGCGATGGAGCGGCTGCAGGTGGTGCTGCCCGAAGAGGAAGCCGTGCTCAGCCTGCTCGGCTGGGCGAGAGCCGGAGACGTGCTGGTGCTGCCAGTCCATGGGCTCCGAGTACGGAATGCGGTGGTCGCACGACTGGATCGTCTCGAAAGTGAATGCTGGCGGGCCGGAGATCCGATCTCCTGAAGGCGGGTCAGGGCCTGCAGCTTCCCCGTCGCAGAACCCCACCCTTGTTATCGTCCCCGCAGGTAAGGACGAATTCTCCATGGATGCCCGCGCTCGTCACGAAGGGTTGCAGCAGCGCGGCTGGAAACTGGACGCTCAGGCCATCCGGGCAGCGGGCGAACACCTGCTTTACCGCACCGCGGTAGTAGTCCAGGTAGCTGTCGGCTGAAATGCTCAAGTGGAACTCGAACCGCTGCATGACCCAGCCTTTCGCCCTCTAGCCCTGTCCCGGTTCCACGGGCTGGGCCGTGAAGTCCTCCCCGGGATTGATGAACTGGTCCTGCTCCACGCCCTGCTGGCGGTCGTAGAGCTGCTTGTAGCGACCGTTGAGGGCCAGCAGCTCCCGGTGGCTGCCGCGCTCCACGATTTCCCCATGCTCCACCACGAGAATCTGGTCGGCGCTGACGATGGTGCTGAGGCGGTGGGCAATGACGAAGGTGGTGCGGCCCGCCCGGAGCTTGTGCAGACCCTCGCGGATGAGGGCCTCGCTCTCGCTGTCGAGGCTCGAGGTGGCCTCGTCCAGCAGGAGGATGCGGGGATCGGCCAGGATGGCCCGGGCAATGGCGACCCGCTGCCGCTGCCCGCCGGAGAGTTTCACGCCCCGCTCGCCCACCACCGTGTCGTAGCCCTGTTCGAAGCGGTCCACGAACTCGTGGACGTTGGCGATGCGGCCCACCGCCTCGATCTCCTGGCGGGTGGCACCGGGTTTGGCGAAGCCGATGTTGTCCGCCACGGTGCCATCGAAGAGGAAATTATCCTGCATGACCACGCCCAGCTTGGCGCGGTACTCCCGCAGCCGCAGGGTGTCCACGTTCTTCCCATCCACGAGCACCTGGCCCTGCTGAGGATGGTTGAAGGCCATGAGGAGCGACAGGATGGTGCTCTTGCCCGAGCCGCTGGAACCCACCAGGGCCACGGTGCTGCCCGCGGCCGCTTCGAAGGAGACGCCCTTGAGCACCGGGACACCTTCCTCGTAGCCGAAGTGGACATCCCGGAAGGCCACGGCTCCCTCCACCGTGGGCAGGGGAGTGCGGCTGGCATCCTCCTGATCCTCCGTGGGCATGTCAAGGATTTCGCGGATGCGGTCCAGGCCGGCGAAGGCCTCGCTCACCTGAGTGCCGATGTTGGCGATCTGCACCACCGGGGCGGCCATGAGGCCCACGAAGAAGGTGTACATGATGAGGTCGCCGAGGCTCATGGCACCAGAGAGGATGGCCCTGCCGCCGATGATCATGATGAGCACGCCCAGGGCGCCCACGATGGCGGTGCCGAAGGCCGTGATGGCGCTGGTACCCGAGATGGTTCCGGCGACGTTGCGGAAGAGCCGCTCGGTGCCTTCGGCGAAGATGCGCCGCTCGCGGTCCTCGGCCACGTAGACCTTGAGGATGCGAATGCCGCCCACGGATTCGGTCAGGCGGCCGGTGATGTCGGCGGTGATCTCGCTGCGCTGGCGGAAGAGGGGGCGCAGCTTGCGGAAGGCCAGGGCCATGGCGCCGCCAAAGGCACCCAGGAAGAGGACTGTCGCCAGCGTGAGCTTCCAATTGAGCCAGAACAGCACACCCAGGGAGATGGCCGCCGTGAGGACGCCCCCCACCAGCTGGATGATGCCCGTGCCCACGAGGTTGCGGACGCCCTCGGCATCGTTCATCACCCGGGCGATGACCACGCCGCTCTTGGTGCCGTCGAAATAACGGATGGGCAGGCGGAGGATGTGATCCTGCACGCGCTGGCGCATGGCCATGATGGCCCGTTGGGCCGCCACGCTCACCACCTGGGAGTTGGCATAGCTGGTGATGGCCTGGAGCAGGGTGGCCGCCCCGGCCCCCAGGGCCAGGGGCAGGAGCAGGTGGCCGTTGTGCTTGCCGATGACCTCGTCGATGAGGTATTTCGTGCTCGCCGGAAGCACCAGTCCTGCCAGGCGGCTGACGAGCATGAGCCCCAGGCCGAGCGCGAGAGAGCCCCGGTGCTGCCGCAGCAGGGACCGGGCCTCGCGCCAGGCGCGAGCCGTATCCACCTTGGGTTTCGACTTGGGCTGGGTCATGGGGGGGACTCCGGATTGGGACCGATCATGCTCATCCCAGGATCTTGGCCATCAGGTCCGAATGCAGGTTCCAGTGAAGGAACCCCGCCAGGCCATAGAGGCTGCCAAGGAGAGCGAAGACGCCGGCCACGACGAAGAGCCACCGCTTTTTCGTGAGGACCGTGACGCCGGCCAGGGCCACCGCCACACTCAAGCAGGCCTCGGCCAGGTCGAACTGGTCGTCATGGATGTTCATGGTGTCGTAGTCCTTGGCCGCCCCTTCGGCCACGACCCGGATCTGCTCCTTCTCCTTCTCGAATTTCTTGGCGGCGGCCTCCTGGGCCGCGATCTTGGCCTCCACCTTGGCGCGGACCTCAGGTTTCAATCCCGGGCTCATTTCCAGCTGCACCTTCAGCATGTCGGCGGAGTTTTCCGCGATGTGCTGTTTGGTGCTCTTGCTCTGGTAATAGGCCCACTGGTCGACAGCCTTGGCCTGGGATTGCTGCATGGCCTGGACAACGTTGCCATCCTTGACGTTGCAAAGGGCCATGAAGGTGGCGACCACGGCCACGAAGAGCGCAATGAAGCCATTGAAGCGGCTCTCGGCCGCATGGTCCTGAACGTCATCCTGGATCTTGTCGAGGGTTTCGGCCATGGGTGGTCCTCCCGGGTTCCCAGTCTAGTGCAGGGGCCGCATGTGGTCCCGGGAATCGCGCCGACTTAGGAGCAAAGGCCCACGCCTCGAAGACCGATCCAGGCTTCAGGGAGCCGGCGGGATTTGCGGCGCCGGTTTCGGGGGTTCCGGCACTTTCGGCTTCCCCTGGAAGCCGGGCAGTATGGCGCGTGAGAGTCCGTTGCCGATGAGCTTGCGGATGACCTCCCACTCGTTCGTCTGGGGACCACCGGTGGAACCCGAGATGCGCGCCACCGTGGCCACCGCATGGCTCGAGTGGTTCCGGAACAGGTTGGCGAGAAATTGCAGGACATGCATCTCTACGCGCTTCCCGAAGCGCTTGTCCTTGTCCTTCTCTCGATCGTAGATCTTCAGGTTCTTGATGAGGGGCTTGACGTAGCCATCCACATGTCCGTCCTTCACCGTGATTTCGCTGTAGACCGAAAACAGGCCGTCAGCCACGTCGACACCGGCATGGGCCTGGAGAAAGCCATTCAGGGCCGGCAATTTGGCATCATCCAGTTTGAGCTGGACATCGAAATCCGCCGGGCTGGCGGTGGGCCGGGCTCCGCCTGAGACCACGGTGGTGCCACTGCCCATGAAGTCTCCCCGGGAATGGAACGTGGACCTGCCTGTTCCGGCCTGGTTGCTGAGGTTGGTGAGTTCCAGACTCGCCTTCGACATGAACAGCCGGTACGGCGGGGTCGTGGCCTTATTCTCGAAGCCGATCTGACCATTCGTCATCCGGAGGGTGTCCAGCTGCAGCAGCAGGCGGGGTGCGTTGCGCAGCTTCTTGGCCAGCTTGACGGCTTCCTTGCCATGCTTCAACTCGACGGCCTTGGTGGCGTTGGTGGTGACGTAATCCACCCGGAGGTCCTCGCAGAGCACCTCGCGGAGGTGGGCCAACTGGGCCTCGGGCGTGTATTCGATGGACCCATTCAGGGTCAGGAAACCACCGGTGGTCTTGAGCTGGTAGTCCTGCGCAATAGGAGAGAGCCGGTCCAGGGGTACCTTCATCATGCGAATGTCGCCCTTGGCCCCGATGTAGGGTTCGCGCAGGAAATCCGCGGCACCGTTGAACCACACCTTGCCCGTATCGAACAGCACGCCTTCCAGGCTCACCGGGGATGGAAAGGTGCTCTTGGCCGCAGCCTTGTTGCGCACATTCTGGGCGACCATGGAGACCTTGGTGAGCTGCAGGGGCTTGCTGGCCACGTCATTGGAAAGGTAGAGCAGGGAGCCATCCTGGATCTTCACGCGATCCAACTTGAAGGGGAAAATGGCTTCCACCGCGCGCTGCCAGCCACGGCCCTTCAGGCCCACATGGCTGTTGGCCTCTTCCAGGATCTGGGTGAGATTGACGTGCAGAGCAGGGTGCAGGAGCGTCAGGTTTCCGGCGACCTTGAAGCGCAGCAATTCCCTCAGCTGCAACGAGAATTGCAAGGCGCCGAAATTCGCCACTGGAGGATCCGGGTGGGTGTTCTGCAGCACCACCAGGTCGTCCAGATCAAAGGCGGCCCGCCAGAGGTGGGGGCGGACCCGGCCGATGTGGACCGTGTAGCCGTTCAGGTTCGAATTGATTTTTCGTTCGGCCCAGTTCCGCATGGGCCTGGCCAGCAGGGCATCCATGCTGAACAGGAGGACGACCAGGAACAGGAACACCCCGGCCAGGATGCTCTTGCCTCGATGGGCTTTCATGAGCTTGAGGAACGCCCGCCACCCTCCTGGGGGCGCAGAAGCGCGCCCCGGGGGGACTCGAGGATTGGCTTTGACAATGGCCACGGTGGGTTTTGTAGGCACGGTACCTTGCAGGTGTTTCACCAGGTTTCACACAGTCACGAGAAAGTTGCACCCTAAAACCGATGGTGCTGGTTCCAGGGCGGACCTTCTCGAGTCAGCTCAAAAGAAGCACCTTTTAAACCAAAATCATAAAGCAAATAATTACAACTATTTAAGTGTTCACCCCTTTTGTTGACACGCACTTTCCCCTTCAGGATGAGGCACCCATGCGATCAATTCGAATGAAGCGAGATTCAATTGGGCGACTTGCGAAGGGCTGGCTCCAGCACCAACCAGACCTGGTTGGCGATGATGCGGGAGCCCTCGGCAGTGGGGTGAATCCCATCGGCCTGGTTCAGTCGCGGATTCATGGCCACGCCCTCCAGGAGGAAGGGGAGCAGTGGCACTCGATAATCCTTGGCCAGGCGCGGAAAGATCCGGGCAAAGGCGCTCCGGTATGTAGGACCGTAATTGTCCGGGAGTTGGATGCCAGCCAGCACCACCCGGGTGCCCTCACGCTGGGCGCGGTCAAGGATGGTCCTCAGATTCCGTTCCGTCTCCGTCACGGGGATGCCCCGCAGCCCATCATTGGCGCCCAGGCAGAGGAACAGCACATCCACTCGCCGCTTGAAGATCCAATCCATTCGTGCGACTCCACCGGCCGTGGTATCGCCACTGACGCCGGCATTCACAACCTTCCAAGGGTGACCAGCCGAGCGCAGGCGGGTCTCGATGAGCGCGGGAAAGGCCTGCTCCTGCGCAAGCCCAAGCCCCGCCGTAAGGCTATCCCCGAAGAACACGAGGGTGCCCTCGACCTGCTGGGAGGCAGGCTCGGCCAGGGTGGCTGGAACTCTGGATGCAACCGGTGCCTGGGCGCTCCGGTCGCATCCGGCGAAGGAGCCGGACATTGCGGTCAGGGCGGTCAGGGCGGTCAGGGCGCTGGGGGCAATGGGGGAAACCCAGGTCTTCCTCATGGTTCGAGCATCGCACGGACCGTGCCGGATAGTCTGAAAGCGAGGGCAACCCATGATCTCCATTCGCTCCGTCGCCAAGACCTTCCTGTCCCCCTCGGGAGAACTGCTGCGGGTGTTGCAGGATGTCAGCCTGGACATCCCCGCCGGGGCCTCCGCCGCCATCCAAGGCCCCAGCGGCAGCGGCAAGAGCACCCTGCTGGGTCTCATGGCGGGCCTCGACCAGCCCACCTCCGGGGAGATCATCGTGGCGGGGCAGTCCCTCACGGGTCTCGGTGAGGCGGCCCTCTCGCGCTTCCGGGCCAAGCATCTTGGCTTCGTCTTCCAGGCCTACCACCTGTTACCTCACTTCTCTGCCCTGCAGAACGTGATCATCGCTGCCGAGATCGCTGGGCTGGCCGGGGCGGAGGCGAAGGCTCGCGAAGCCCTGGCGCGGGTGGGCCTCGACGACCGCGCCGAGCACCTGCCGGCCCAGCTCAGTGGCGGGGAGTGCCAGCGGGTGGCCCTGGCCCGGGCCATCGTGGCGCGGCCCCCGATCCTGCTCTGTGACGAACCCACGGGTTCCCTCGATCCCGAGAACGCGGACCGGGTCTTCGCCCTGCTCCTGGAACTCCAGCGGGATCTCGGAGCCACCCTGGTGTTGGTTACCCATGACGCCGTGCTCGCCGGGCGCTTGAAGCTCCACTTCGCCCTGGAGCGGGGTCGCCTCGCCACGGGGGTGGCATGAGCTTCGCCCTCCGCATGGCGCTGCGGGAGGCCTCCCGGCAGAAGGGCCGGCTTCTCGTCATCACCCTCTGCCTGGCCGTAGGTTTTGCAGCCTTCTTCGCCACCTATGGTTTCAGTGCCCGGGTTCTCGGTGGCATCCGGAGCGAATCGCGCACGCTGCTGGGAGCGGATTTCTCCATCACGTCCAGGAGCCTGTTCCCGGAGGACCTGCTCCGCCGCGCCACGGAAGTACCGGGCATCCAGGGCCACAGCCTGGTCTACGACGTGGTGAGCATGGCCCACACGGGCAAGGGCGAGGCCATCCTGAGCCGCCTGGTGGAAGTGCGGGCCGTCGACGCAGCCTATCCACTTGTGGGACGGCTGGAAATCCAGGCCGGGGACCAGGTGCCGGTGCAGAGGGTGGCCGGTTCCGGGGCGATCTTCGTGGAGCGGGGGTTGGCGGAGGCGTGGGCGCTCCAGGCTCCCGCCGCGACCCTCTCGGTCGGCGAGGGTTCCCTGCCCACGGGCGGCACCATCACCCTGGATGAAAGCCGCCAGGCCAGCGCCTTCACCATGGGACCGAGGGTCCTCGTGGACCGGGCGGATGCGGAGCGCCTGGGCCTGCTCACCGCCCGTTCACGGTTTACCGGGAAATTGCTCCTGACCCTGGCTCCAGGCGCCGATGCCGACAAGGTCCGCGCGGAACTGGCAACGCTCATCCGTGTGGCGACCCAACCACTGCGACTGCAGAGCCATGAGGAGGCCGCCACGGCCCTGGCCCGGCCCGTCCGCAACCTCAACCGCTTCGTGCAGCAACTGGGCCTCGCCACCCTGCTGCTGGCGATGCTCGGCGCCTGGGCCATCCTCACGGCTTTTCTGGACGCCCGGTCCCGGGATGCCGCCATCCTCCGCTGTCTCGGCGCGGCTCCCATGGAGCCCGCCCGGATCTTCGGCCTGCTGACGCTGCTGCTGCTGATGGCGGCCCTGATCCTGGGCCTGACGGCGGGTCTCGGCGTGGCCGCCCTGATCCCACACTGGCTCGGGGACCTGTTGCCAGCGGTCGTCGGCAATGGCACCGCCGTGGCGCCGCCTCTATTTGAGACCGCCCTTGCGCTGGCCATGATCGCTCTGTTGACCCTGCCGCCTCTGGTACGACTGGGCGACGTGAAGCCCCTCACCCTGTTGCGCGAAGGTGCTGATCTGCGCGGTGGCCGCGTCTGGTTCAGCCGGGGTTGCGCGGTTTTGGCCTTCCTCCTGGCGGTGCTGCTCATCGTGCGCAACGCCCCCAGCCTGGCCGTGGGGTTGGGCACTGCCCTGGGCATGGGCCTGCTCTTCCTCCTGCTGTTCGGCACGGCTCAAATGCTGCTGCTGGCCTACCGTCGTGGGGCGAGTGCCATGCCACTGTCGCTGCGCCTGGCCTTTGGCCAGCTGGGCGCCCGGCGTGGGTTGATGGCTCTGATGATGGCGGTGATGGGGCTGGCGGTCTTTTTGACCACCGCCTCCCAGTTCATCAAGGACGACATCATCGCTCCCATCGCCGCCCAGCGGGGCGCCGGCAACCGGCCGAACCTCTTCTTCCTGGATGTCCAATCCACGCAGCGGGCCCAGGTCGCAGCCAGGCTCAAGGCTGAGACCGGACGGGATCCGCTGGAGGCTCCCCTCGTGCGGGCCCGGCTTTCCGCCATCGGTGGCAAGCCAGTAAGGGAACGAGAGCCGATCCGAGCCGGGGAGGATCCTGGTGAGCAGCGTGGCGAAGGGTTCCGCAGCCGCGAGCAGAACCTCACCTGGCGCGACCATCTCGGCGCCTCCGAGGCCATCAGTGCCGGTCGCTTCTGGGCACCGGGCCTTGCCGAGGCCGACGAGCTGTCACTGGAGCAGGGCTTCGCGGAATCCATCGGCGCCCAGCTTGGGGAGGTGCTCACCTTTGATATCCAGGGCACGGAGGTGAAAGGCCGGGTCACGAGCCTGCGGAAGGTCATGTGGCAGAGCTTCCAGCCCAATTTCTTCATCGTCCTGCATCCTTCACTGCTGAAGGATGCGCCCACCGTCCACCTGCTGGCCGCGGAAGCAGATCCTGCTGCCAAGGGTCGCGTGCAGGCGGCCATGGCCAGAGATTTCCCCAATGTCACCATCATCGACGTCACGGACGTGGTGGCGAAGGTGGGGCGGGTACTGGACATCATCGCGCTCATCACCCGTGCCCTGGCGGCGCTGATGCTCGCCTCCGCCCTGCTGGTGCTGGTTGCCAGCCTCATCGCCGGGCGCCTCGGGCGGCAGCGAGATCTGGCCATGCTGCGCACCATCGGGGCCTCCCACGGCACCCTGTTGCGCAGCTTGATCTGGGAGTTCCTGTTGCTGGGCGGCAGCTCGGCTCTTCTGGCCACGACTCTGGCCTGGGTGCTCGCGCGGCTCTACACCAGCCGCGTGCTGGATCTGCCCACCCATCCGAGCGTTGCCATGGGTCTGGTGATGCTGGGCGGCTCTGCCCTGTTGACCCTGGTCGTGGGCGTGGCCGGTAGCCTGCGGGTGCTCAATGCCAAGCCCATGGACGTACTGCGGGGGGAGTGAGTTCGTCATGGCCTGCGGGAACGACACTGACCCGGCCCGGAAGCCATTTAAGCCAGAGGTAAATTCGACGGATTCCAGCGAGCTTCGAATGAGGTCGCCCGGATGCAGGTTTTCATCCACCGTGATTCAGGTATGGAAACAGAATTCACGGGAAGTGGAGCCCCTGCCGATTTACCGACCGGCCGGTTGGTAACTATTTCGTTTCCAGGAATTCACAGACCCGTCGAATCGTCGCTGTGTCGCCTATCACAAGGCCGGGAACCTTCCCGGAATTCATTGGACACTGCGATTCAGCCCTTTTAGTTTGAAGGCAATTGATCCACTACCGGAGTTGCTGTCACGACCCCCGGGACCCCTGGTGGATGCCCTTCAGTAATGCCCCCCCAACCCTCCTCAAGGAGAACACCCATGAAGATCTCTCGCCTTGCTGGCGTGACCGCACTGCTGGCCGCCGGGTTTGCCCAGGCCCAGACGCCCTCCATCAAGCTCGATGGCGTTCTGTTCGAGTTCTGGCAGACCCAGATGCTGGACAACAGCCTGCGAACCAATCCGACTGCTGCCGCTGGCGCCTCCAAGTACTACGGCCTCGACAGCCGGTTCCAGGAGAACACCTTCGCCGTGAAGCGCGCCGAGTTCTACTTGGGCGGCACCGTCACGGACCAGATCTCGTGGGCTGCAATGTTCGATCCGAACAATGCCGCCAACGTGGTGGGCAACAACATCCTGCAGGACCTGACCATCAACTGGACCCCGGTCAAGGGTTTCTCCTTGAAGGCTGGCCAGTTCAAAATGCCGACTGTCTATGAGTCCACCCTGGTGGGCGCGCGGGAGATCCTCTTCTTCGACCGCAACCAGATTGCGCGCACCTTCGGTGAGCGGCGCGATCGCGGCATCTGGGCCAGCTACGGCTACGGCGATGCCAAGGGCTTCCAGGGCAAGCTGAACGTCGCCATCTCCAACGGCACCACGGATGACGGCAGCGCCGGCAAGAACAACGACGGCAACGCCCAGAAGGACTACATGTTCCGCTTCGAAGGCGCCTACAGTTCCGCCCACAAGTTCGGCTTCTACTATCGCGAAGGCGTGATGAGCCTGAAGGACACTGGCCTCAACGCTCCCACCACCCAGACCAGCACCAGCACGAGCACGTTCAACCCAGGTCCTCCTTCGAGTGTCACCACCGTGACGACGACGACGCCGGTGACGTTCTATACCCCCTGGGCTGCCGGTGCCACGGCCCAGCAGGTGAAGGACAACAAGGACAAGACCACCCTCGAAGGTCTCTACTATTCCTTCAAGAATGACCGTTTCCAGTTCAGCGCTGAGTATGCGACAGGCTTGCTTGGCCGCCGCTTCCCCACGCTCTTTGCTTCTGCCGCCGCCGCTCCGGCTGCTCCGGCTGCTCCAGCAACCCCCACTGCTCTCAATCCCGTCACCACCTCCACTTCCACTTCCAACTTGGCGCCTCTCCGGGAGCACCTGGACCAGAAGTTCGCCGGTTTCGCCGTGGACGGCGCCTACAAGATGGGTGCCCACTGGCTGACCGCCCGCTATGACACCATGAACTACAACTCCGGTGACAACTGGTACACCGCCACCAGTCCCTACAAGAACGCCGTCACTGGCGCCGACTTCAGCCCCAAGTACACGGAAACGACCGTGGGCTACAACTACGTCTTTATTCCCTCGAAGCAGTCCGCCGGCAAGCTCAAGCTGAACTACATCATGCGCAGCAAGAACTTCCTGTCTCCTGTGGCGGCCTATGGCCAGACCACGCAGCAGGGTGGCAACAGCCTCGTGGCGTCAGTCATGGTCTCCTACTGAACCGGCTTGCCTAGCCGATCATTCGGAGCACCAACACCACGGAACTCCTGGGTCACAACCCAGGGGTTCCGTGGTTTTTTTTGGGACAGGAGGGTGTAGGATTCTCATACCACCCACCCATCCTATTCATCTGGAGCAGCCATGCGAAAGCAATTCCTGGCCCTGGGCGCGACTCTCGCGCTTTCTCCCTGCCTGCTGGCGCAGAAGATCGGCGTCATCAACTCCATGAGCGGCCCTGAGGCGCCCATCGGCGAGAACATCACCAATGGCATCAAGCTCGCCGCTGAGGATCTCAAGAAGAAGGGCATCGCCCTCCAACTCTTCTGGGAAGACGACACGGGCAAGCCCCAGATCTCCCTGAGCGCCATGGAGAAGCTGGCCACCCGCGACAATGTGGTGGGCGTGGTGGGCCCCTACACCTCCGCCTGCTCCAATGCCGTGGCCAAGCTCGCCGAGAAGTACAAGGTGTCCCTGCTGATTCCCGCCGCCGCCAAGGAGGAGATCACCCGGCAGGGCCTTCAGCACGTCTTCCGCATGAACGCACCCGCGGACAAGTACGCCTCCAGCCTCATTGACGCGGCCATGGCCCTGGGCAAGCCCAAGACCATCGCCTTCATCTACGAGAACACCGATTTCGGCACCTCCACCTCCAAGACGGCCAAGGACTATGTAGCCGCCAAAGGCATCCAGGTCGTGGCGGATGTGTCCTATCCCAAGGGTTCCGCAGACTATCGTTCCACCCTGGCTCAGATCAAGTCCAAGAATCCCGACCTGGTGTTCA
>JBBRZL010000040.1:0-24211 GCA_038236735.1 Holophagales bacterium
AGCGGCCTTTTAAGCCGTTGGCCGCGGGTTCAAATCCCGCAGGGCCCACCAAGTTCCACCCCATGGGGCTATCGTCTAGGGGTCAGGACACCGCCCTTTCACGGCGGTAACACGGGTTCAAATCCCGTTAGCCCTACCAGTGCTAAGGCCTGAGAAATCAGGCCTTTTCGTTTGTTTGGACGCCCACCAAGCACCCTCAAAGGACACAACTCGCTCCAAACTCACTCCAAATGTCCTGCGGTCTATTACGATACATTGCGAGAACTGGCGGGCCTTTACGAGCATTTCAAGACCCATGGGAAGACCTCCTCAGCTAAGGATAAGTTCAAATCCTTCCTAAGGCTGAAATAGCACGGAATGCGATCCACGGAGGCAATGGCACCTCCATCTCACCCAGCCACGGCGTCAGAAATGGCATTGTGGTACTTCAGCTTGAGCAGTGGCGAGAGTTTCTCCTGTTCGAGTTCGTCCACGCCCTGCTTCACGTAGGGCCAGGCGCGGACAGCCCGGGGGGTTGTGCGTGCCGGTCCGCCGCAGGCGGAGGCCCGTGCCAGGAGAGGCTCCACCTCCACGAGCCATCAGGCGAGTGGGAGGGCCAGCGCGGCTGGCCCAATAGGTGGAGCGCGCGGCCGGAGCGTCACCCCGCAGCCGCAGGCGGAGGTGTGACGCGGAGGCAATCCCGCGATGGCGTCTGAACTACCAATTAACTACTATTCGAAACGAATTTTGGTATTTCATGGACAAGTAGCACCCCTTCGCCTAAGCTACCAATCAACTCCTAACCAGAACTAATTTTAGTAGGAAATCATGAAGCTCCCCCACCCTCCACCAAATGCATCCGATCTGTTGGCAATGCTTTCGCCAGAAGCGATCCACCGAATTCTGGAGCGACAATCGGGCCCTTTGGTCAAAGACGCCTACCTGCACTGGGACGAGCTGAGGCACCGCGATCCACCTGAAGGTCTGACCCACGAGCAGTGGTGGCAGGGCATCAAGTGGGGGCGGCAAGGCTTGATGCAGCCCCTGCCCCTGCGAGACAAGAAGGGGCAGGCCTTCGTGTTCGGCTCGCCAGAGCCCGTGCAGATCGAATTGCACCACATTGACCAGGACGCAGCGGGGAAAATTCTCTCGGCGACGCAACCGGCTACACCTGCGCATAGAGATGACTACCTCCTCCGCTCCTTGATTGAGGAAGCCATTACGTCCAGCCAACTTGAAGGGGCTTCCACGACCCGAAAAGTCGCCGCGGCCATGCTCCGGGAAGGGCGGCCTCCCCGGGACCGCAGCGAGCGGATGATCTTCAACAACTTCCGCACCATGCGGGCCATCCAAGGGTTCAAGGACGAGCCGCTCACACCCAAGCGGCTGCTGGAAATCCACCGATTGGTCACTGAGAACACCCTGGACGATCCCAACGACGTCGGCAAACTTCGGCAGTCGGATGATATTCGAGTGATCAACACAGAGGATGGAACCACCCTTCACCAGCCACCGACCCATCGCGAACTGCCGGGCCGCCTGAAGCAGCTATGTGCCTTTGCCAACGCAGGGGAGGACCAAAGACCCTTTGTCCATCCCGTCCTTGGGGCCATCCTCCTGCATTTCATGATCGGGTACGACCACCCGTTCGCCGATGGCAACGGCCGGACGGCCCGGGCAGTGTTCTATTGGTCGATGCTCCGAAGCGGCTACTGGTTGACGGAGTTCATCTCGATTTCGCAGATCCTACGCCGAGCGCCAGCCCAGTACGGGAGGGCCTACCTGTTCACAGAATCCGATGGTGGCGATACCACCTACTTCCTGATCCATCAGCTTATGACCATCCGGAAGGCGATCACCAGCCTGCATGACTACCTGGCCCGGAAGGCGAAGGAACAGCGGGGATTGGAACGCCTGCTGTCAGAATCCCCCGTCCTGAAGGGCCGTTTGAACCATCGTCAGAAAGCCTTGCTGACCCACGCACTGAAACACCCCGGGGCGAATTACCGGGTGGATGGCCATCAACGAACTCACTCCGTGGTCTACGAAACGGCCAGAGCGGACCTGCTCGCGCTGGTCAGCCTCGGCCTCCTGGAGAAGACCAAAGAAGGCCGGGCCTTTGTGTTCCAGGCACCCGATGATTTGCCACGGCGCATGATGGAGCTTGGGAACTAGACTCCGTGCTACTTGACGAATGGGGGCCTACTTCAGATCCTCCGCAATCGCCGCGAACTGCTCCAGGGCGGCCGCCAAGTCATCCATGATCTCCTGGGCAATGATGCCGGGGGCGGTGCGGTGGACGATCATGCGAATGTCGCTGCTGGCCCCCACCGACCAGAACCGAAGATCCCGCCCGTGCTCCAACTTGTGGAAGCTCATCCTGGGCTTGACGGAGTTCATCTGAAGGTCGAGGCTACCCCGCCACGCCCGTTCGTGATTGGGCCACCCCCTTCAGCGCCTCCAGCACCCGCGCGGGGGTCATGGGCAGCTGGTCCAGCCGCACGCCGACGGCGTCGAACACGGCGTTGGCCAGGGCTGGGCCGATCGCCACGATGGCGGGTTCGCCAATGCCCTGGGGAGCCAGGTCCGGGTTGTGCACCAGAACCACCTCGATGCTGGGCAGCCAGGAGAAGCGGGGGAGCTGGTAGGTATCGAAGTTGCGGTCCAGGACTCGCCCACCCTTGAACTGCACCTCCTCGGTGAGGGAGAAGCCCAGGCCCTGGGTGGTGGCCCCCTCCACCTGCTGGCGGGCGCCGTCGGGGTTCACCACCAGGCCCACATCCAGGGCCGTCACCACCCGTAGCACCCGAATGCGGCCCGTGGCCTTGTCCACCGCTACCTGCGCGATGGTGGCCACCAGGCCCCCGCGCCAGGCGCCGCAGGCCAGGCCCACCCCATGCCCAGAGGGGCCCGCAGCGGGCAAATAGCCGAACTTCTCGGCAGCCTGGTCCAGCAGGCGGAGCAGGCGCTGGTCGGTGGCGTGGCGCTGGCGGAAGCTCAGGGGGTCGATCCCGGCCTTGGTGGCCATACGGTCCACATGGCATTCCCGGCCGAAGGTGTTGGTGTTGGAGCCCGGGGCACGCCAGGCGCCGGTGGGGAGTGGGTGCAGGCCGCTGGGGCTGCCAGTGGACTGGTAGCGGCTGGCCCGGAAATCGTAGAGGAACTCGGCCTCGTTCGGGCTGATGCCGAACACCTGGTAGTCCCAGAAGGAGACGTTGCCATCCTTGTCCAGCCCCGAGCGGATCTTCATCACCGCCGCCGGGCGGAAGGTGTCCATGAAGAAATCCTCTGGACGCCCCCAGGCCACCTGCACCGGCCGCCCGGGCACCAGCTTGGCCAGCCGCGCCGCCTCCAGGGCACTGGGGCCCACCAGCTTGCCGCCGAAGCCCCCGCCCACGAAGGGCGTGATGATGCGCACCTCACGCTCCGCCAGTTTCAGGGTCTGGGCCACCTGGGTGCGGATGCGGAAGGGGGACTGGGTGGAAGTCCAGACGGTCATCCGGCCGTCGTTCCACTGGGCCACGGAGGTGTGGGGCTCCATCTGCCCATGGGCCACGTAGGCCATGCGGTACTCCCCCTCCACCACGCTGGCGCTCCGGGCCTCGGCGGCCTTCAGGTCGCCCCGGCGGGAGGCCTCCGTGAGGCCCGTGTGCTTAGTTACCAGGTGCTGGAAAATGCTCTGACTGTCCACGTCCGGCTCCGTGCCGGTCCAGTCCGCCTTGACTTCTTCCAGGGCCCGTCGGGCCTCATCCGGTTCGGCGTGCAGCACCGCCACCAGGGTGCCGTCTCGCAGCACCTTCACCCCGGGAATCCGCTCCGCCGCCGCGGTATCGGCGCTCTGGAGGGTCAGGCCGTGGGCCGGGGGACGGAGAACGCAGGCGTGCAGGGTGCCCGGCAGACGCAGGTCGGCCGTGAACTGCGCTTGGCCCGTGACCTTGACCCGGGCGTCCTTGCGCGGGGCGGACTTGCCGATGAGGGTGCAGGCGGCGAGGGGCTTGGGCCGCACCCCCTGCAGGTGGCGCTCAATGCGCTTGCCCTGGACCAGCTGGCCGAGGCTGACTTTCCGCTCCGGCCGGCCCTGGACGGAAATCAGACCGCCTTTCATGACCAGATCCCCCACGGGTGCCTGGAGGCGCTCGGCGGCCATGGCCAGCAGCACCGCCCGGGCCTCGGCCGCGGCACCCCGAAGCACGGGGCCGAACTGCCAGATGCTGAGGGAGCCGCCGGTGCCGCCGTCCCAGGGGCACAGGTCCGTGTCACCCATGAGCATGTCTACCTGATCCAGGCCCAGCTCCAACTCCTCGGCCACCAGCATGGCCAGGGCGGTCATGGCCCCCTGCCCCAGCTCCACCTTGCCCACGAAGCAGCCCACCCGGCCATCCTCGCCGATGCGCAGGTAGGCGTTGAAATCCTTGGGATAGTCCCCGGGCCGGGGGGCCACCAGTGGCGCGGCCTCGGCGCGGCCGTGGAAGAACAGGAACAACCCCGTGAGGCCCGTGGCCTGGATGAATTCCCGGCGTTTCACAGCGCACCTCCCGTGGTCTTGGCGGCGGCTTCCACCGCGTCCAGAATCCGCACGTGGGCTCCGCAGCGGCACAGGTTGCCGTCCAGGTGCTCGATGATCTGGGCCCGGCTGGCCCCCGGGTTCTTCTGCACCAGCGAGCAGGCGGTGAGGATCATGCCCGGCGTGCAGAAGCCGCACTGGAAGGCGTGGTGATCCTCGAAGGCCTGCTGCATGGGGTTGAGCGTGGTC
The DNA here is from genome assembly GCA_038236735.1 of Holophagales bacterium. GTDB lineage: Bacteria > Acidobacteriota > Holophagae > Holophagales > Holophagaceae > Geothrix. Next base: position 4,733 of record JBBRZL010000040.1, read on the forward strand.
CCCTTGGCCAGGCCCTCGATGGTGACCACAGCCTTTCCGGCCACCGCCTCCAGAGGCGTGACGCAAGACCGCGTCGGCTCCAGGTCCACCAGCACGGTGCAGGCGCCGCAGAGGCCCTCGCCGCAGCCCACCTTGGTGCCGGTGAGGGCCAGTTCCTGGCGCAGCACCCAGGCCAGCATCCGCGTCGGGTCGCTGGCGGACTGGACCCGCTGGCCGTTCAGGGTGAACACAGTGGTCGTGGGCATGGCATCACCTCTTGATCCGCCGGGCGGTTCCCGACTCGGTCACAGTTCCCGTCATCATCCTACCTCTCTGGCCAGGAATGACACTCCGGGGTTCGCAACCCAGGCATGGCTAAGGTTCTGGCCCATGGGGGCTCGGTGAACTTCGAAGGGGATCGGTCCAGCGGGAGAAACCGAATCTGAGTTCTACTGCTGATGAATCTAGGGGCGGAAGCTACAGCATTCTCCAATTACATTAGTGAAGGTGAAGTGGCGAACGGCCTGATCAACTGATGCGATCTGAATCCGCATTGCTCTAGGGTCTGGTTTTAATTATTATTACATTTAACTTGCAAAATATCATAGTAACGTGAATTCAGATCCACTTGGTTCTAGCGGATGACCGCAGATGTTCGCGCGCTGCAGGCAAGGTTGAGGAGGGCAGAGTCCATGCCTTGCGAGACGATCAATGATTTACGAAAGGCGCAGGTGAAGAAATACTCTGCGCGCCGGAAGAAGGCATTTCTTGAAGCATTCAACAACGCCTGCGGGGAATATGGTGGCGGCGAACGCAAGGCCTTTGCTGTGGCACATCACGCTGCCCAACTGGCCAGCAAAGAGACCAAGAACAGTTGAGGTACCTGGCCTTGGCGATTGGGACAGAATTTTGCAATTCACGCCTATTTCAAAGGACATCGTTCATGCAATCACCCCAAGATAAAGAGCCTAGAAACACCCCGGTGAAAACCAACCCTGGGCGGAACCTTCTCTGGAGTGCTGTTGCTGCATCCCTGCTGCTCCTAGGAATATGGGTTCTGTATGGCTGGATCCGCCGTTCGTAATTAGTGCTCAATCCGACTCAGGAGTTGTGCCTGGATTCTTTCGCTTTGCCTAACTCAAACACAGGCGAATTGGATGGCGTCAGGTGCCGGTCAAGTGGCTCCAAATTGGGTGTTAGTTCCCCGGGCTCAGGTCGGCCCGGCCTGCCGGAAGCACCCGTCCAGACCGCCGGTCAGGTTGGCCTCGATTGATTTGTGGAATTGCAGTGAAGGCGAGCGTCTCCGCCCTCGCGGCGCGCAGACCTTCGTCGTCGAGCACTCCGGTGGCATGGAGCTTCACGAGCAGGTCGTCCACCCGCGCTTCCCAGGCGGGTGTGAGCGCGCCTCGCCGGAGGTACATCTCGTAGCGCACCGGGTTCGGGATCACGGTGGCAAGCATGGCCGCCTCCTTGGGGCTCAGGGCGCGTGCGTCCTTGCCGAACCAGTGCCGGGCTGCCTCGCCGATCCCGACCACACCGTCGCCCCACTCCGCCAGGTTGAGATAAACCTCAAGGATCCGGTGCTTCCCCACCACGACCTCGAGCGCGATGGTGGCGAGGGCCTCACGAACCTTGCGCGAGAGCGTTCGGTCGCGCGACAGGAAGAGATTCTTTGCGAGCTGCTGGGTGAGGGTGGAAGCGCCGCGCAGTCGGCCCCCGTTGGACAGGGCCTTCTGGACTTCGGACAGATCGAACCCCTTGTGGCCGTAGAAACCGGCATCCTCGCTTTCGAGCACCGCGCGTACAAGGTGGTTTGGAAGCTCGCCCAGCGGCACGAACGCGGGGTTCTCCGGGCCGATGATCACCCGTCGCGTACCACCATGAGTGAGGAGCGCCTCGTAGACGAAGGGGCGGGTCAGATCGGGTTCGCCGGCGGCCGGCGCTGGCGCGAGGTGGCTCGGGTCTACCTCGCCCGCGAGCCGCCAGGCGGCGGGCTGACGAAGCGGCCCGGCCAGGGTGAGGGAGCCGGCGAGCAGGCCCGTGAGCCCTGGGGCCCCGCGCGGAGGGGCGAGCGCCGGGGGGAGTGCTGCGGCGAGAACCGTCCAGTCCACCGCGGTCGCGTGAAGCGAGAGCTCGAAATGAGGCCCGAGTTCCAAGTGAGGCCCGGGGCGGGCCCCGACCGAGAGCGCAACCTTCAGCGCGGCCTGGCCCACGTCGTCCAGGGCCACCGTTCCATCCACCAGGGCCGCAGTCTGCGCGGCAGCGTCCCAACGCACGCGACCCGCGAGGTGGACCGAAAGTGGCCCCACTGGCTCGGCAGCGAGCCATTCCGCGAACACCGAGAGGTCACGCGTGGCGAGCGTGAGCTGGCCCTCGCCACGGGACAGTGCCTCAAGGTGTGGTGCTTCGAGCAAGAGGTCCACCGCACCAGCTCGGAGCTCGAAGGGCAGGTCCGCGCGCAGGCTTGCTGGGAGCGCCTCGGCGCCCAGCCCGTGGAGTCGGAGCTGCAATGCGCCAGGCCCGCCGCCCCACGCGCCCTCGATCGCGCCCTCTGCACGCCCAGGACCCGCGATCGCGATCGAGGCGTGGGTGCGCTCGGCCGTGCCCCGGTCACGAGCAAGGAACATGCGTCCGCCCAGCGGGCCCCAGACGATGGCCGGCTGCGTGGACTGCGCGCCCTCGAAACGCACCTCCAGCCCGGAGAAAGTGACCACCGGCGGCGCAGGCGCAGCGTGTCCCGGCCCCGAGCGGGTCGCGCTCCACTTGTCTGGGCGGAGGGCACGCGCGAGGTCCTTGAAACGCTCCCCCCGCCAACCCGCCAGGACGTGCACGCCTTGCAGGGCGACCGCCCCAGCCTCCAGGTGGCCGCTGACGAGGCGCCACAGACGCGGTTGAACGGTGACTCGGTCGACCACGAGGAGTGGCGTCCCCTCAGCGGGCGGGCCGAGCACGACCGGTCCCAGGACGAGTCGAAACGCTGCATCGACGCTGACCGTTCCCTCCAGGCGCGCGCCTGGGAGCCGGGCGGCGAGCTCGGCGACGGCGCGTTCGCGGAGAGCGCGGCGGACGGGGGCGGAGCGGAGCAGCGCCAGGGTCCCAAGATAAAGGCACGCTCCCAGGGCCAGCGCCCCGCCGAGCGCGAGCCACCAACGCTGGGCGCGGGCGCCCGCTGGTTGCGGCGACCGATGACGTTCAGGCTCAAGACGAGGCGGCTGGATCGAAGGGGTGTGAGGCACGCGATTCTGCGGTTGAGAGACCAGGAGGAAGGACAACCCGGGGCGCAGGAGTGGTCTCTGTTAATAGTGACGCCAAAGGCACCCTACCCCACAGGGTTGATGGACGCATACTCAGTCGGAACTGCTGTTGGGAGTAATTGCACGCTGGGCCAGAGCTGAGCCTACCGCTTACAACCAGGGGGATCACATGAGTTCTCAACGACTCAACGGTATCAAAGCCTGTGTCTTTGATGCGTACGGCACCTTGTTCGACGTGAACAGCGCCGCCCGGACCGCCCGGGGAACGCTCGGCGAGCAATGGGAGCAGCTGTCAGATCTGTGGCGAAGCAAACAGCTTCAATACACCTGGCTGCGCGGTCTATCGGGCCAGCACGCGGACTTCTGGCAGGTGACCGGCGATGCGCTGGATTTCGCCATGGCCACGCTGCGGATTGAGGATCAGGCCCTGCGGAACCGACTGATGAACCTCTATCTCAGCCTGTCGGCTTTCCCAGAGGTGCCAGAGACGCTCCGAGTCCTCAAAGCTGGGGGCATGAAACTGGCGATCCTGTCCAATGGAACACCGACCATGCTGGCGTCTGCCGTCGGCAACTATGGAATTACGGGCCTGTTCGACGCAGTGCTCTCAGTGGAGGAAGTGGGTGTCTTCAAACCCCACCCATCCGTGTATCGGCTGCTCCTGGACCGTCTAGGCATCCAGGGATCGGAGCTCTGCTTCCTCTCATCCAACAGCTGGGATGCCTACTCCGCCAAAGCATTCGGCTTGCGGGTGTTGTGGTGTAACCGTTTTGATCAGGCTGCCGAACGACTACCCGCAACGCCGGATGGAATCATCAAGGATTTGTCTCTCCTCCCAAGCATGGTTTTGGGCTGAGGGTTCTCCGCTTGCCCCTGGTTGCCATGGTGCACCAGGTCACTTGGCAGCGGGCGCCGCCTTCAGGAGCGCCAGCCTGGCCCGCCAGGAGACCGCCTTGGCGCCGTGGCCCTGACCCGGTTCGGCCTTGTCCCAGGCTTCATAGAGGGACACCAGGAACTCCACAGACTTCTCCCGGTAGCCAGTGGGGACACCCTGGGCGGTGGCCAGCCCACTCTGACCCCTCAGCAGCAGGGGCTCGGCCTCCGGGAACCGCTTCTGGGCCATGAGGGTCTGGCCCAGCCCGATCCACCCCACCACCGTCTTCCAGTGATCCTTGCCCAGGACCCGCTCGGACATGGCGGCGCCCTCCCGGAACAGCGGTTCGGCCCCGGCCTGGTTGCCCTGGCTGCGCAGGAACCTGGCCAGGTTGAGCGTGGTGTTCGCCACCTCCTGCTGATCGCCCGGGAACAGCCGCCGCAGCATGGCCAACGCCTCGCGGTAGTGGGCCTCGGCGCCCGCTGCGTCCCCCCGGTTCTGGAGCAGGATCCCCAGGTCATTGAGGGATTGGGAGACAAGAATGTGGTCGCCCGGAAACAACCGCTTCTGCATGGCGAGGGAATCCCGGTAGAGGGCCTCAGCTCCGGCCAGGTCACCGCGGGCCCGGAGGACCGAACCCAGGTTGAAGAGCGCTCGCGTGATGTATTCGTGATCGCCCGGGAACACCCGCCGGAAGATGGCCAGGGCCTCGCGGAACAAGGGTTCGGCGCTGGCCAGATCGCCTTGGGCCTGCAGCATCGAGCCCAGCTCGCTGGTGGCGGTGGCCACATCCTGGTGGTCCCCTTTGTGGAGGCGCTTCTGCATGGCCAGCCCCTCGCGGGACAGCTGCTCCGCACCCGCCAGGTCGCCCCGGGTCGCCAGTAACTGGGCGAGGGTGCCCAGAGCGATGGCCACATAGGGGTGATCGCCCGGGTAGAGGCGCTTGTCCATGGCCAGCGCCTCCCGCAGCAGCGGCTCAGCCCCGGCCAGGTCACCGCGCAGTTGAAGCAGAACCCCCAGGCTGTTGAGGGACAGCGCCAGGTCCGGGTGATCGCCCGGGTACAGGCGCTTCCGCATGGCCAGGGAGTCGCGGAAGAGCAGCTCGGCGCCCTGGACATCGCCCCGGACCTGGAGGGTCCGCCCCAGGAGGTCCATGGAACTGGCCAGCTCCGGGTGGTCGCCCTTGACGAGCCGCCGGCGCATGGCCAGGGACTCGCGGAAGAGGGCCTCGGCCCCCGGCAGCTCGCCGCGCTCCAGGCGCAGGTAGGCCAAGGCGTTGAGGGCATCGGCGGTGTTGGCCGAGTCGCCGGGCTGGGTGGTGCGGGCCAGGGCCAGGGCGGGCTCCAGCATGGTTATGGCCGGGTCAAAGGCCGCCAGATCCCGGTAGGCATCCCCGATGGTCAGGCGCAGGCGCAGTTCGGCCTCCGGAGCGGTCTTCAGGTCGCCCTTCACGATGCGGGCCGCGGCCCCATCCATCATCTCGCGCAGCATGGTGGCGTCGCGGCCGACAGCCAGGCTGGGCCCCGCACCCTTGAGCGTGTCGCCCATGAACTCCGCGATCAGCTCGGCCCGCTTCCGCGCCTCCTCGGACCGCAGGCGCGACGCGGCCTGGGCCTGCTCCGCCGAACGGGCCAGGTCCCGTTGCGCGTCCGCCAGGTGCCGCTGGGCGATTTCGCCCTGTTCTGCCGCCAGGGCCCGGTCGCGCTCCTGGGTGGCCAGGCGCCGCTGCGTGGCTTCCCTTTGCCCTGCCACCCGAGCGAGGTCGCGCTGCTGCCGCGCCACCCGGGCCTGCCAGGCGAAGGCCACCAGGCCCACCACCAGCGACAGGGCCACGGCAGCCACGGCCACCGCGCTGCCCCGGTTGCGCCGCAGGAATTTCCCCAGCCGGTAGCCGGTGCTCGGCGGGCGCGCCTCCACCACCTCGTCGGCGAGGAACCGCTGGATATCCCTGGCCAGCCCGTTGGCCGTCTCGTAGCGACGCTCCCGCTGCTTCTCCAGGCACTTCATCACCACCCAGTCGAGGTCGCCCCGCAACAGGGTCAGCAGCCGCCCGGGCTCGGTCCGCCGCACAGCGGCCAGCTCGTTCAACGTGGCTTCTCCGGAGAGACGCCGGGAGGGCCGGGGCGGCTCGTCCTCCTGGATCATGCGGATCATTTCCGCCAGGGCCGCCTTCTTCAAGCGCTGGGCCTCGATGGGGCGGCGGCCCGTCAGCAGCTCGTAGAGGATCACGCCCAGGGAGTAGATATCCGCCCGGGTGTCGATGTCCGTGCCCAGGAAGCCCGCCTGCTCCGGGGCCATGTACTCCAGGGTGCCGATGACCGCCCCCAGCTGGGTGGCCATGGACATGTCCAGCAGGCTCCCCTCGGCGGCCTTGGCCACCCCGAAGTCGATGACCTTGGGCATGGGGCGGCCATCCACCAGGGTGACCAGGATGTTGGCGGGCTTCAGGTCCCGGTGGACGATGCCCTTCTGGTGCGCGTGCTGCACGGCCTGGCAGATGGGTACGAAGAGTTCCAGCCGCTGCCTGGGCGTGAGCCGGGCCTCGTCGCAGAAGGTGGTGAGGGGCTGGCCATCCACCAGCTCCATCACGAAGAAGGGCTGGCCCGTGGGGGTGAGTCCTGCATCGAACACCTTGGCGATGTTGGGGTGCTCCATGAGCGCCAGGGCCTGTCGCTCCTGCTCAAAGCGGGCCAGGACGGACTTGGAATCCATGCCCGCCTTCACCAGCTTCACCGCCACGGCGCGCTTCACTGGTTCCGACTGCTGGGCGGCCCACACGGAGCCCATGCCACCTTCGCCGATCGGCACGGTCAGGGTGTACCGCCCCGCCAGGACCGTGCCGGGCCCCACCCCACCAGCGCCCCCAAAAGCCCCATCCCCGCCCGCGGAACCCGGAGGCAGCGACAGGGTAGGCCGTTCCGAGAGGAGGTCGGCGCGGGTGTCTCGCTGGAAGGGCGGTCCCGGCTCACCGGGTTCAGTGCCAGCGGTCAACGGGGCCGCCAGCAGCCGCTCCACCTCCGCGCGCAGGTCGGCGTCGGCGCCGCAGGCCTCGTCCAGGAAGGGCCTGAGTCGGCCAGGCGGCAGCGCCCTCGCAGAGAGGAACAAAGCGCGGGCGCGGTTCGGATCCGTGGGCATGGAATGGCCTTAGAGGTGCCAAGATCATGCCCACTACATGGCGAATGTGTCTCAATTAATTTCCCCGGTGATCGGCGCTGCTAAGCCTGAACCGAGCCACGACTACCTGGCCCGGCGCGGCGTCGTCTTCCAGCACATCCGGCAGGGTGGGGTCAGCATGCTGGACTCAGCCCCGCCCGACTCCCCACCTCTCTCGTGAACCGCCACCTGGAGCTCAAGGCGAGGGGCGTGTTCTGAGGAAGGCTTTCAGCTTCAAACCGGGGAGACCCGCACCCACTCCCCGCTCCGCAGCGCCACCAGCCAGGCCTCCACGGGCAGGCCCTCGCGGGCGCTCAGTACGGCCGCGTAGCGGCTGAGCTGCTGCCGGTACTCGGCCAGCTCTTCCTCGCCAAAGGTCCGGGAGTGCTTGAAGTCCAGGAGGCGGAGGCAGCCCCCATCCCACACCACCAGGTCGGCGCGGCCGGTGGCGCCGCTGGCGGCGGCCCCGGCCAGGGGCAGCTCCGTGCGGCGGCGCAGGTGGCGCCAGCCCCGGGCCTCGAACTGCGCCAGGAAGCGCAACGCGTTCTCGCGGGCCTGCGCCACCTTGGGCGCGGCGGCCAGGCAGGCCGCCAACGCCTGGGGATCTTCCCAGCGCACCAGCAGATCGCGCAGAAAGGCGTGGACGGCTTCGCCCTCCAGCCGGGCCTTGGTGCCGGCCTCCGAAGGCTGGGCCTGGCCGTCCAGCGGTTCCAGGGGCGGCAGGGCCGCGCGGAGCGGGGGCGCTGCCAGTAGCGTCGGCGCCACGGCGGCGGGCGTTGCGGGCTGCGGTGCTGCCAGCAGCAGTTCCAGTGCCGGGTGCGCGTCTGCCAGGTGCTGGCCGAACTGGGCCCAGGTCTTGGCCTCGGCCGGGGGCTTCGTGTCTTTGGGTTCCTGCAGCAGCAGGCAGAGGCGTTCCCGGGCGCGGGTGAGGGCCACGTAGAGCAGGTTCAGGTCGTCGCGGCGCTGGCGGGCTTCCACCAGGGGCTTGAGTTCGCGGTAGGCCCGGCCCTGGGTGTTGCCCAGCTTCCAGGCCAGCAGCAGCTCCCCGGTGCCGGGCCGCGTGCGCAGATCGCCGCGGCGGAAGGGCCGGGGCTGGGCGTGGAGCAGGGGCAGGAGGACGTCGTCGTACTCCAGGCCCTTGCTGCCATGCACCGTCTGGATGAGGAGGTCCGCCTCGGCGGCGGCGGGCAGGTCGCCCCGCTCCAGCCCGGCCCGTTCATCCTCCAGCAGCGCGTAGGCCACGGCGGGGCTGGCGGGCAGATCGAGGAGCATGGCCAGCAGGGCCGCAAGATTCCGCCGCGCGCGCAGGGGCTCCATGGCCCCATGCACGCGCAGGGCCGCGAGCGCAGCGAGCACGCTGCCCTGGTCCAACAGGCGGCCCGCCAGTTCCTGGGTGGAGGCTTGCCGCAGCGCCACCAGCCACCGGGCGGCTGCGCGCTGGGCTTCCGGCAACCCTTCAGGATCCAATTGGCCCAGACCCGGCAGACCCGGGCGGCCCTCCTTCGACGTGGCGAGGCGCGTGAGCTCGCCATCGCTGAGGCCGACGAGCTGACGCAGCAGCGCCACGCAGGGCAGCGGCCGTTCGGGATGAGCCACGGCCTCCAGGGCCGCCATGACCAGGCGCACGCCGGGACTGTCCCAGAAACCCGAGTTCGCCACCACATAGGGCTGGATGCCCTGCTGCTTCAGGCGCTGCAGCAGGGCGGGCAGCCGCGTGCGCTGCTTCAGCAGCAGGGTGCGGCGGCGGGCGCCGGGCTGCGCAGGGCTGCCCAGACACTGCTGCCAGCCCGCTTCCCGGGAGAGCCCCGCGATCCAGCCCGACAGCGCGGGCAGATCCGCGCGGGAACCCGGGGCCTGGGTGCGCACCAGCCCCACGGGCATGCTCTCAGTACTCGCGGCCTCCTGCCGGCCGTCGAGCTCGCCCAGGTCCGGCGCCAGCCGGGGCCACACCTCGTCCACGTAGCGATTGGCCAGGGCCACCACCGGGGGCGTGGAGCGGAAGTTGGTGGGCAGGCGGAAGGCGCGGTCCCCCGCCGCGAGCAGGTGATCGCGCAGCAGGTCGGGATCACCGCCGCGGAAGCCGTAGATGGCCTGTTTAACGTCGCCCACGCGGACCACGCGCGCAGCCCCGAGCGCGGCCAGGAAGGCATCCTGGGAGCGCGACGTGTCCTGGTACTCGTCCACCAGGAGCAGCTTCGGCGCCAGCCCTTCCATGACGCCGTCCCGCAGGCCCTGCAGGGCCCGGCGCACGAGGTCGCCAAAGGTGGCCTGGGCCTGCTCATCTTTCCGCAGCTCGAAGCGTTGCAGGGCATCGACCAGCAGGCAGCGCAGCCAGGCCTCCAGGGCATCGGTCACGGGCTGGAAGGCGGCCATGGCCGCGCGGAAGGAGTCCGCGTAGTAGCCCTTGTCCGCCGCCACGCGCCGGCTCTGGCCTTCGGCCCAGCGCAGCCGCGCGGCCAGGTCCGCACCGGCGGCGGGCACCGGCAGGATGTTCGACGCCTTGAAGTGGCGCCGCTGGGAACTGGTCGGCTCCTGCGCGCTGGCTGGGTTCGCGGCGAAGGGGGCCAGGCCCCGCTCGGCCAGGGTCAACGCAGCCAGTAGCTGTTCGCGCAGCGGCGCCGGGTCCTCGGGCTCCAGGTGCCCCAGGGCATCCCGGTGATTGTCGTGGCCTCGCGACAGCTCCTCCCAGTTCCGCTCCGCCCAGGCCAGCAGCAGCCGCGCAGGCACCTGATCGGGATGCTCCGCAGGCAGCGTCAGGGCCTCGCGCAGGGTCTGCCGCAGCAACCGCAGCAGGGCGGGATGGGTCACGTCGCGGATGGTGTCCGGCGCGCCGGCGCCACGGCTCAGCAGCCGCATGGCCAGGCTGTGGATGGTCGAGACCTGCAACAGCTCCGCCTCCCGGCGGGTGCGGCGCCAGAAGGCCCGGGCCTTGGCGGGGGAGCCGGCCCAGGCCACGCCGCGCCAGTGCTGGGCGGCCTGGGCCACTTCACCGGCGGATTGCCGCGGCCGTTTGGCGAGGGGCAAGGCCTTCAGGAAGGCCTCCATGGCTTTCGGTTCCGGCACGGCCAGCAGGGGCAGGAAGCCGCGCCAGGCGGGCTCGTCCAGGGTGGCCAGCAGGTCCAGGGGACGGAGCAGGCGTTCACGCAGATCCGCCGCGGAGGCTTCGCTGAAGGTGGTGGCCAGCACCTCGTAGGGGCGCAGATCCTCGCGGCCCAGGTTGGCGGTGACGATGACGGTCAGCGTGAAGGTCTTGCCGGATCCGGCACTGGCGCTGACCACCAGGGACTGCTCGAGCAGAAGGGGATCGCCCAGATCGAGGCTGCGCATCAGTCCTCCCCTTCGTCGGCGGCCACGGATACGTCCACGGGGCGGCCGCAGAGGGCGCTCAGCTGGCAGCGCCGGCAATGGTCGCCGGGCGTGGGCGGGAAGTCCCCGGCGTCCAGGCGCGCATCGAACAGCGCGAGGTTGGCGAGCAGGTGCTGGCGCCAGGCGCCGGGTTCACCCTCGACCGCCGCCAGGGTGCCCAGATGTTTGGTGAAGGGCTCGGGTTCCTCCTCGCGCAGCGGCAGCAGGGCCGCCGTGGTGAGGTTGCCCGGCAGGGCGGCCTCGGCGATGAGCATGTACAGGGGCGTCTGCAGGTGGGACGCGAAGGGCGCGCCCTCCTCGGCGTAGGCGTCGAGGCTCTTGGCCTTGGAGGTCTTGTAGTCCATGACGCGCAGGAAGCTGAGGCCTTCGGTGTGTTCCCAGCGCTCGATGCGATCCAGCTTGCCGGCCACGGCCAGGGTGCGGCCCTGGCCAAGAGCCAGCTCCACCGGCCCCAGCTTGCCTTCGAGCGCGACCAGCGTCCGCGTCCAGCCCTCCTGCAGAGGGGCGATCTTCGATCCCTTGGCCCCCGCCGCGGGCAGGCGCTCAGGATAGAGGAACGCAAGCTCTGACGGGGTGAGACCGGGCGCGGAGGCGTCCAGCAGCAGGGCCGCGGCCAGGTTCGGCAGCAGCGATTCTAACTCCAGGACCAGCTGGGGCCACTGCTCCTGGGGAATGTCCTGCAACCCGGCCAGCCAGTCCTCCCGGTTGGCCTCCCAGAGGCTGCGCAGGGCCGGCAGCAGGGTCTCCACGCCGCTCGTCGGGACGAGGCCGTGCGCGGCGAGAAAGGCGGCAGGCCAGTCGCGGATGGCCACGAAGGGCTGCAGGCTGTGTTCCATGACGTGGTGCACGAGGGTGCCCACGGCCATGGAGAATCGGCTGGCCGCATCGAAGGTGGCCAGGCCCCAGACCCGCTCCGCCACGGAGCGGAAGGGACACTTGGCAAGGCCTTCCAGGGCGGTGGGACTGGCGCCGGGACGGCCCTTGAGCCAGGCGCCGCGCACATCGCTCACGCGATCCGCCAGGGGCGCGTGCGTCAGGAGGGCCTCCGGTTCAAGGCGCGCCTGGGCGGCGCTGGCCCGCGCCTCGGCCTGGGGCTCGGGCTCGCGGCCCTCCCACAGCCAGCGCAGGCGGCTGTGGCTCGTCGTGGCAGAAGGTGTCCAGGAGCCCGCGCCCTCCAGCGCATTCCAGAAGGGGCCCTGGGCCTTCAGGCGGCCTTCGGCATCCTGGGCGGGGCTCAGCACCAGCAGTCGTTCCCGCGTCATGGCCAGCACCTTGTTGAAGAGGTAGGCCTCCCGCTGGAAGGTGCGGGGGATCTGGTCGCCGTGTTCGCTGCGGGGTAGCCAGAAGCGCTGCAGCGCCGGCGGGAAGGCTGCTTCGGGAGCAGCCGCGGAGGCCGCCAGCAGGGCGCGGTTGAGGGCCGCTTTCCGGTTCCAGTCCAGGTCGGCGTTGTCGGCGGCGCGGCCTGGCCAGGCACCTTCGGATAGATCCAGGATCAGGGTGGCCCGAGAACCAGACCAGTCCTCCAGCAGTGTGTCCGGGGCCACCAGGCGCAGGCCTTCGGGAGCCCTGGGTACGCGGCTGCTGCGGGCTTCGCCCAGGAAGGCCTCCAGCGCCAGCAGCAGCTCCGGGAAGGTCCAGACATCGCTGCCCCAGGCCTCCTTCATGAGGCCCAGGGGCGCGAAGAAATCATCGGGCTCCATGGGCAGACGCAGGTGGCCGGCCAGCGCCTCCAGGCGGGCGGCCCACTCGCGGGCGGGGAGGGTCGCGTCGCGCAAAAGGGTGAGCTCCCGCCAAGCCTCCTGGGCGCCCGGCTTGGCCCAGTCGTGCAGGTGCATGAAGCTGCTGGCGAAGGAGAGGGGCCCGTCCTGGTCGGCCACCGCCAGCAGGTCGGCCCAGCGCCGCAGATCCTCCCGGCGCGAGGCCCGGAGGCCCGCCGAGACCGCACAGGGATCCAGGCGCTGCACACCCGCCAGCAGCGTCCAGAGGGGACTCCAGGCTTCGCTGGCCAGGAGGGGCAGCAGGCCGCCGCGCACGTGTAGAGCCACGCCCTCGGCGGCCAGAAGGGGGGCCAGGAAGGCGCCCGCCTTGTGCGGCTCGGGATGGATGAGGGTGATGTCCTGCGGGGCCAGGCCCGCCTCCAGCCAGGCGCAGACCTGCTCGGTGGCCTGGCGCAGCAGCTCCACGGGGCCCTCCACCAGGCCCCGCTGGAAGGAATCCTGGAAGGCGTCGAGTTCCAGGGGCCCCTCGAAGAGTCCCTCCAGCGCGGCGCCCCAGGGCGCGGCGCCCCAGCCTTCGGGCTCGGCGAGCTCCAGGTCATTGGGCAGGCTCTGGCCATGCTGCTCCAGACCATCCAGGAACCATTCCGTGAGGGGCAGCGCCGTGCCGAAGAGGCCCGCGTTGCCGCCGACCTTGCGCGTGGCGAGACTGAAGGTGGCCCCGTTCAGGGCCGGCACGCAGGCCAGGGCCCGCAGGCGCGCGGGCAGCAGGTCGCGCAGACCCGCGGCGATGGGGCCATCGGCGGCCGTGCGTTCGATCCAGAGGCCCCGCTCGCCCCGCAACTCCAGGTCCACGGCGCGCCAGAGGGCCGCATCCGGTTCCAGGTAGCCAGCCCGGTCCACTTCGACGAGGTAGGCCTCCAGGTGGGCCAGGAGGCTGGCCAGGCTGTGCGGAGCCTTGGGGCTGCCGAGATCCAGGCCATGGCTGCGGAGGCCGCGCAGCGTGGCCGGGAACAGGCCCTGGGCCAGCAGCTCCTGGCAGGCCTGGGCCCGGGCCGTCAGGGCATCCAGGCTGGGCGGTGGCCAGTGGTTCGCCTTGGCCAGGCGCCGCGCCACCCGCAGGTGCAGCATGCGGCCGAAGGCCCCCGGCACCGGCGGCCTCGCATCGTTCAACAGGACGCCATCAAAGGGGTCGTAACTCATTCACTGGCCTCGGGACCTGATCATCGTGGCAGAGGCTGCTCGAACCATGGGTCGAGCGTTGCCCGCCAGGACATTTTCGCGGTCCCCGGTTCTCTCTCCCGAGCTATAGTCGACGCACTCAATCCTGAACGATCATGCAGAACGACCTTGCAGTGAACCGTCCCGCTATACCCGGATCGGAGGCAACATGACGAGCTCTCCTCGCTCGAGCCCGGAACGCCAGCAACCTGGCCTCAAGGCCCGGCTGTTCCGCCTTCTACCCGGCCTGTTCGCGGCCGCGCTGCTGGCAGCCACGGCCGCCTGCGCCCCCCTCATCGCCCGCTTCGACACCCAGGCCTACAGCCAGGCGGTCTCCCTGAAGGTGGACGCCCTGGCGCTCATGGACAGCGCGGCGGAACCCTATGCGCAGCACGAAGGCGAGGCCAAGGCCCTGGCCGTGAAGCTGGACAAGGCCTTCGAGTACGCCCAGGGCAAGCCCAGGAACGAACTCAGCGCCCGCCAGTGGCAGATTCTCAAGGACCCGCAGCGGCACCTGCTGGGGGGCTTCCTGGCCCGCTGGAAGACCGATGCCACCCTGGGCCACGCCTACATCCAGGAGAAGAAGGGCCAGGTGGGAACGGCCTTCGACCAGATCATCGGGCTCGAGAGCGGCAAGCTGAAACCGGCCGACCTCGCCGGCACGGGAGGCTGACATGGCTACCTATCAGGACTTCCTCGACGCCCTCAAGCCCGCCCTCCAGAGCCTGGCGAAGGACACCCTCGATGCCTACGCCAAGCAGGCCACCACCGATGGCCAGGCCTTCGTGGACACGCAGAAGGCCAACCTCAACCAGTGGACCAAGCAACTGGTCAGCGGGGACTTGAGCAAGGCCGACTTCACGGACCTGGTGCAGGGCATCCAGGACCTGGCCGAGCTGGTGGCCCTCAAGCAGGCGGGGCTGGCGGCCGCCAGGCTGGATGCCTTCCGCACCAGCCTCATGAACCTGGTGATCGACACCGCCTTCAAGGTGTTCCTCTGAGGGCTCCTAACGGAACTCTGCACCGCCGCTCATTTCACTGGAAATCCACCTCATCCGGAAGCTCGTTGCGATCCGCCGCCCCCGCCGAAGGGAAGTGGGTGGTCAGGCGCTCGCCCACCATGCGCACCGTGGCCACCAGTCCTTCCGTGAAGTCCCCCCGGCGGAAATGGGCCGACAGGCAGGCCGAGGCATCGTGCCAGAAGGCCTGTCCCACCTGTGCGTGGATGCCGCTGTCGCCCAGGATGGCGAAGCGCTTCCGGCTGGGCACCAGGAAGATGAGCACCCCATTGCGGTCCGCGGTGTGCTCCATGCCGAGCCGGCGGAAGGCCTTCCCCGCCGCTTTCTCAACGTCCCCCCAGAAGAAGGACGCCACCGACACCCGGATTTCCCCGGAGGTGACCCGCTCCGCCGCCCGGATGGCCGCCACCACCTGCTCCTGGTCCACGCACTTCTTCAGGCTTCTGCGGCTCATGCCCACCATGCGCGCCCTCCCTTGCTCACCATGATCCCGAAGCTCCCCCGCCACCGGAACGGCCACCGCCCCCGGAGAAGCCGCCGTCACCACCGCCACCGCCACCGCGGCCGCCGGAGAGGATGTTGAACAGCAGCCAGATGGCCAGGCCCGGATGGGTGATGGCCAGCAGCAGGAAGGCCAGACCCACGATGCCGAGGAGAATCCAGCTCCCCTTGCTGAGGGGTTGGCCTTGGCGCCGACCGTGGTCCCTGGGTGCCTGGGCAGCGGCCTCGCCACCCACCACGGTCAGGATGCGGTCCACGCCTTCGGTGAGGGCCCCATCGGCGTCGCCGGCCTTGAGCCGGGGCAGGATCGTTTCGCGGATGATCTGCGACGCCAGGATGTCGGGCACCTGGCCCTCCAGGCCGTAGCCCACTTCCACGCGGACCTTTTGATCCCCCGTGAAGACGAAGAGTACCAGGCCATCATCCAGCCCCTTGCGGCCCACCTTCCAGGCGGCGAAGGTCCGCACAGTCCAGTCCTCGAGGGGGTCCGCACCGGTGGTGCCCCCGATCCAGACCAGCACCTGGTGACCGGTGCCCGCTTGATAGGCCCTCAGGCGCTGGTCCAGGTTCTCCCGCATCTCGGGGGAGAGCAGGTTCGATCCGTCAGTCACCCAACGCGTGGGTGCAGGGGGCGGAGCTGCCTGGGCCTCCAGGCGCGGCCCGCCCCAAAGACCCACGAGCAGACTGATCAGGACGAGAAGGCGCCGCATGGCTGTGGGTGGCTAGAAGGCGACTTTGGGCGCCACATCAGCCCCGGGTTGGGCCTTGAAGTAGGCCCGTTCCCGGAACCGGTCGCCGAAGAACCCCGCCACCATGACCGTCGGAAAGCTGTTGCGCCGGGTGTTGAAGGCCTGGGCCGCCTGGTTGAAACGCATGCGTTCCACCGTGATGCGGTTCTCGGTGCCCTCCAGCTGGGCCTGCAGGTCCCGGAAATTCTGGGTGGCCTTGAGGTCGGGATATTTTTCCACCACCACCAGCAGCCGCGACAACGCCGAACCCAGGCCTTCCTGGGCCTTCTGGAAATTCGCCATGGCTTCCGGCGAAGCCGGGGCCTTGCCGCCAGTGGTTACCTGGCCCACCTTGGCCCGGGCCTCGGTGACGGCCGTGAAGGTGTCCTTCTCGAAGGCCGCGGCGCCCTTCACCGTGGCCACCAGGTTCGGCACCAGGTCGGAGCGCCGCTGATAGACGTTCTCCACCTGCCCCCACTGGGCGTCCACCGCCTGGCTGAGGCTGTTCAACCCGTTGTAGGAGCCCATCGCTCCCAGGCCCAGCACCACCAGCAGCAGCACCAGCAGCCCGCCGCACCCCAACGCGATCTTTGCGCCCAATCCCATGGTTCCCCCTTCAAGGAATACCCGAGGATACCCGTTCGTTGAACCATGAACCGTTAGAGTGGAAGCCGGGGCTTCGGTCCCGCCTCCCAGTCCCAGAGGAGCTTCATGTTCAGGAAGGCCGTTTCGGGGTTCACGACCGCGGTGGCGCTGGGCTGCCTGGGCTTGGCCTGTCAGAAACCCGATGAGGCGCCCAAGAAATCCGCCGAGCAGGCCGCCAAGCCCAAGCTCGCCAGGGCCTCCCGGGCTACGGTCATCAGCCGCGGACCCGCTGCAAAGCCGGTGGCGGCGGCCCCGGACCAGGCCGTTGCGGCCCCGGCGAAGGCCGGCAAGGTGGTGAAGAAACCAGCCGATCCAGCAGCCAAGGGCAGCCCGGAGCCCGTGGCCAAGGGCAGCCCGGAGCTCGTGGCCAAGGGCAGCCCGGAGAAGGTTGCGCCCGGGACCCCCGAGTCCAAGGCGGCGACCCCAGTTCCGCCCGTCCAGGTAGCTGAGCCCGCTGTCGCTGGCAAGGCAGGCAACCCTGGCAATACGGAGAACACTGGCAACACCGGCAGCGCCACCAACCCTGGCAGCACTGGCAACACCGGTGACGCCGGCAACCCAACCAAGGCTGCCGAGGGGCTGGATTCCTCGACCGCGCCTGCGCCGGCGGTGGAACAGGCGACCTTGGCGAAGACCGCCGGGATCGACCAGGAGCAACCCTCGCTCGGCACCGCTGGATCCAAGGCCGGGGTGGCCGCGACGCCGCCAGGCGAAGCGGCCAACGCCAGCAAGGCTGGTGGTGCCGTCAAAGCCGCCCCGGGCCCGGCGGTCCTGCGGAGCCCCGCTGAGATGGCGGCGGAACAGGCGGCCCTGGCTCGGGTTGCTCGCAAGGACAAAGACTGGAGTGTCCGCAGGGCTGCGGTGGAAGGACTGGGCAACCAGGAGGTCCTGGCGCAGATCGCCACCACGGATGAGGACGCGGACATCCGCAAGCTCGCGGTGAGCCGGCTGACAGTGCAGGCCGCCCTGGCCAGGGTGGCCACTGGCGACAAGGACTGGAGCGTGCGGCAGACGGCCATAGCCATGCTGACGGACCAGAGCGTGCTGGCGGGCATCGCACTGAATGATGAGGATGTGGACAACCGCAGGCGGGCGGTGAGCCGGCTGACGGGCCAGGCGGCTCTGGCCCGGGTGGCCCGGAGCGACAAGGACTGGAGCGTACGCCGGGCTGCCGTAAGCCTGTTGACGGACGTTGCGGCGCTGACCCAGGTCGCGACGAACGATGCGGACGCGGACATTCGCAAGCTGGCGGTGAGCCGGTTACGGAACCAGAAGGTCGAGCCCTAAGTCTCTTGGCTGCCGTGCCTGGAGTGCTCTTCACACCTCCTTCGAATTGAAGTTGCTTCAACTTCAATTTGATTGAAAGTGCGCCTATTCCAAATGCTTTGAAGTTGGTTAAATTATTATATTTAATATAACTTATACAGTGGCATACAAGATGCACTTTGGACATGCACCCTCTCCTCGGGCGCATCTATTGCCTCACCTGGAGACCGAAACTGCGCCCCAGGAAGTGCCACTTTGAATGTCCGACGGAATCCAGCCTGTCGGCTCCTGACGAGGAAGTCGAATCCATGCCCAAACAACCAGAGTTGGCAGGATCCAGAAATGGGTTCCAGGGCCCATCGTTCCTGGAATGGATCGGTGAGTTGGGCGTCTTCACCGCCAAGTTGGCGCGGTCGACCTTTTCGGCCCCGTTCCACCTCCAGGAACTGTTCCAGCAAATGCACGAGGTCGGCACCCGCTCCCTGCCGCTGGTGGTGCTGGCCAGCGCCGCCACTGGCGTCGTCCTCAGCCTGCAGACCCGGGAAAGCCTGGTGCGATTCGGGGCCAAATCGCTTCTGCCCGTGGTCATCGTCCTGACGATCATCAAGGAGAGCGGCCCCATCATCACCGCGCTGGTTGTCTGCGGCCGGGTGGGTGCTGGCATCGGGGCCCAGCTCGGTTCCATGAAAGTCACCGAACAGATCGACGCCATCGAGGCGTCGGCCGTCGACTCTTTCAAGCTGTTGGTGGTCACGCGCGTCGTGGCCTGCGTCCTGATGCTGCCGCTGCTCACCATCGTGGCCGACTGCTCGGGGATCCTGGTGGGCTGGCTGGCCAACACCTTGATCGAGCACGTGGCACTGCTGCCCTTCCTCGCGGATGGCTTCAAGCAGGTCACATTCCAGGACCTGCTCCCATCCACGGCGCGCACGGCCATCTTCGGGTTCATCATCGGCCTGCTGGGCTGCTTTCAGGGGATGCGCACGACCGGTGGCACCGAAGGCGTGGCGCGCTCGGCCACCAGTGCGGTGGTGCTGGCCTCGCTGTTCGTCATCGTGGCCGACGTGGGGCTTGTCCGGCTGATCCAGATCCTGTTCGCGCCATGAGCCAACTCAGCAAGGACGGCCTCGCCATCCAGATCACGGACCTGTGCATGGCCTTCGACGGCCAGATCGTTCTCGACCGTGTGAACCTCCAGGTGCGGACCGGCGAGACCCTGGTGGTGCTGGGCCGCAGCGGCACCGGCAAGAGCGTCCTGCTCCGGCTGCTGATCGGACTGCAGTGGCCGGATTCCGGCTCCATCCAACTGCTGGGCCAGGAGATCACGGGGCTTGCCGAGCAGGACCTGTACACCGTCCGGAAGAAGGTCGGCTTCGTCTTCCAGAACTCGGCGCTGTACGATTCCCTCACCGTCGCCGAGAACGTGGCCTTCCCGCTCAAGTACCACACCCAGTTGACGGGAAACCAGCGCCGCGACCGCGCCCTGGAGATGCTGGCCCGGGTCGGCATGGAGGAGGCCGCGGCCAAGCTGCCCACCGACATCTCCGGGGGCATGAAGAAGCGCGTCGGCCTGGCCCGCGCGCTGGCGCTGGAGCCGGACATCATGCTGTACGACGAACCCACGGCGGGGCTTGACCCCATCACTTCCAGCGAGATCAACGACCTGATCCTGATGCTCCAGAAGGACCGGGCGATGTCGTCCATCGTGGTCACCCACGAGATCCACAGCGCGGCCACCATCGCGGATCGCGTGGCCCT
>JBBRZL010000041.1:0-23834 GCA_038236735.1 Holophagales bacterium
CGTGGCATTCACTCCAGGCAGCAGGCGCGGCGCGATGGGACCCCCGCTCCGTTGAGAGCCCGCGAAGCGGGATCGAAACGGGAGGACGCGACTGGAGGTCGCGTCCGATCGCGAGGGGCGGTCGGCCGGAGACCGGGGCCGCAGGTCCCGGGCTCCAGCAGCGCCGATCTCCAGGGCTCTCCGCGCTAGACTGAAGGTCACCAGATCGAGGTACCCGTGGCATTCACTCCAGGCAGCAGGCGCGGCGCCATGGGACCCGCGCTCCGTTGAGAGCCCGCGCCGCGGGATCGAAACGGGAGGATGCGACTAGATGTCGCGTCCGATCGCGGGGGGCGGTCGGCCGGAGACCGGGGCCGCAGGTCCCGGGATCCTGCAGCGCCGATCTCCAGGGCTCTCCGCGCTAGACTGGAACTTACAGCTCCGGGAGCAGCATGGCCTTCACCCCAGGATCCAGGCGCGGCGCCATGGCCGACATCAACATGACCCCGCTCATCGACGTGATGCTGGTGCTGCTGATCATCTTCATGATCGCGGCACCCATGATGACCACCGGCGTGGACGTGAAGCTGCCGGAAAGCCGCACGGGCCGGAATCTCGAAAGCGAGGCCCTCACCGTGACCGTCACCTTCGATGGCCGCCTCCAGTTCGACAAGGCCTTCATGGCCTTGCCGGTGCTGGCCAACCAGCTCAAGGCCAAGGCCCAGAGCGGCGGCAAGCGCCCCGTGCTGGTGCGGGCCGATCACAACGTGCCCTATGGCCGGGTCATCCAGGTGGTGGATGCCATCCGCGAAGCCGGCTTCACCCAGGTGGGCTTCGTCACCGCCGCCGCGCCCGCCACCACCCCTCTCGAATCAAAATGAGCCAGGATCTGCAAGTTTATCTCCGCAGTCGCAGCCACTTGGGTGAGTTGGGCTGGTCCGCGGGTCTGGCCCTCAGCTTCGCCCTGCACCTGGTTCTGGGCGTGGCCTTTTTCTGGCCCCGGAGCAGTTCCGCGGACAAGGCCGAGGACGTGAAGGTCACGTGGGTGAACCTGCCCGCGGCCAGGGCTGGTGCCTCGGGCGGCTCCGAGGCCATGGAGGTGGGCAAAGAGGGTGAGCGTCTGCGACGGGTGGAGGAGGTCGCGCCGGTGCGCGATACCTCGCCCTCGGCCACGGCCCCGGATCCCTTCGCCACCAAGACCACGCAATCCGCCGCCAAGGGCAGCAACAAGGACCCCATCAGCCAGGGCACTGGCACCACCGCGGCCAAGGGCAAAACAGCCACCCCCAACCCGGTGGCGGGGGCTGTGGGCACGGGCAACGGCGCGGCCTTCGGCGCAGGCAGCGGCATTCCGGGCCTGAACCCCACCTCTGGCGTGCAGGGCGGCGTTGGTCTCGTGGGTGGTGTCGACGGCGACTTCCCCTTCACCTGGTACCTGCAGCAGGTGCAGACCCGCATCACCACGAACTGGAACCGGGTCTCGAGCACCCAGGGCCGGGTGCAGATCTACTTCCGCATCGCCAAGGACGGCAGCCTCGACCGCGTGCGCGTGGAGATCCCCAGCGGCAACGCCGCCATGGACGAAAGCGCCCGCATGGCTGTCCTGCGTTCCACGCCGCTCCAGCGCCTGCCCGAGGGCTACGAAGGCCAATACCTGGGTGTGCGCTTCTGGTTCACCTATCTGGGGAACTGAGCCAAGTGGGGCTGATATCCTAAATGATAGGCGGGTTCTCAATGCGGCGATCCAAGCTCACGACCCTCGGGGCCTTCCTCGCGTTCGGAATGACCTTGAGGTCTTCGGAGCCCCTGCCGGTCGCTTTGAGTTTCCCATCGGCCCTGGCCAAGGCGCTCGCCACCAATGAGCGTGTCCTGGCCGCACAATCGGTCGTGGAGCGCACGGGGGCGGAAGCAGCGGTGGCACGGGGACGCCGGTGGCCTGATATCAGCCTCACCGCGAGGAGCACGCGCATCGACCAGCCGATCGTCATCGATCTGGATCCCATCCGGCAGGCGATGCTCAAGCTCCACCCCGGGGTTCCACCCGCCGCCATACCGCCTTTCCAGAGCCAGGTCCAGGACGACCATTTCAACAATGTGACCCTGAATGCCACGCTGCCCCTGTTCATGGGCGGCCGGATCCAGGCTGGGGTGCGGGCGGCACGGGCGGGCGTGAACTCGGCCGCGGAACAGCACCGAGGCCTGGCGGGGGAGCTGACCACCGAGCTTGCCCAGCGCTATTTCGGCCTGCAGTTGGCCACCGAAAACCGGGGTACCCGCCAGGGCATCCGGGACAGCATCCGCCTCCACGCCGAGCGCGCGGGGAGCCTTGAGCGCAACGGTCAGATCGCCCGGGCCGAGCGCCTGCGCGCGGAGGTCTCTCTGGCCGAGGCCGAGCGGGAACTGGCCCAGGCTGTGCGGGATGAGCAACTCGCCCGCCTCGCCCTCTCGAGCACGCTGGCCATGGACGAGCCCGTTTCGGCCACCACGCCCCTGTTCCGGGTGGCCGGACTGCCCCCCATCGAAAGCTTCCGTGCCCAGGGCGCCAAGGCCAACCCGGGGCTGGGCAGGCTCGAGGCCGAGCGCCAACGGGCCCACGAGGGCCTGCGGGCCGCCCGGGGGGATCTCTTTCCCAGCCTCGGGCTGTTTGCGGTCAGGGAGCTTTACACCCGGGACCTCACCATGCTCCAGCCCACCTGGGCCGTGGGAATTGCCTTGAACGTCCCGATCTTCCAGGGGGGCCAGCGCCTTCAGCGGGTCAACGCCGCCCGGAGCCAGGAACAGCAGCTCGGATACCTCTTCCAGCGGGCCCGGCGGGACGTGGGGCTGCTCATTGAGCAGAGGTACCGGCAGGTGGAAGAGGCGCAGAGCCAACTGGCCTCCCTGGAAACCACCCAGACCTTGGCGGAAGAAAGCCTGCGCGCCCAGCAGCTGGCCTTTGCTGCGGGGCTGGCGACGTCCCTGGACGTCACGGATGCCGAGCAGGCCCTCGCCCGGGTGCGGCTGGGGATCCTCAAGGCCATGTATGACGGGGATGTGGCCCTGGCTGGCCTGCTGGAAGCCACCGGACAAAGCGAACGGCTGCCCGGATTCATCGCGGGGAAATCGGAGGTGGGCCCATGAAGCCCGACATGCTCAAACGAGCCAGCTGGGTGGCCTTGGGCCTTCTCCTGGGGGCCATCGCACTGGGGCTGTGGATCGCCGCAAAGCCGTCTTCGGAGGTCTTCCAGGGTCAGGTGGAGGCCCGCAAGGTGAATGTGGCCGCCAAGATCCCGGGCCGGCTGGAGTCGGTGCTGGTCAGGGAAGGCGATGAGGTAAGGGCCGGACAAGTTGTCGCCGTCCTTCTCAGCCCCGAGCTCGAAGCCAAGGCCCAGCAGGCGGAGGCCTCGGTCGACGCCGCCTCGTCCCAGAATGCGAAGGCCCAGCACGGCGCCCGCCAGCAGGAAATCGTGGCCGCACGCGCCAACTGGGAGCGGGCAGTGGAAGCGCGCGCCCTGATGGAGACCACTTTCAAGCGCATCGAGAATCTCTATGCCGATGGTGTTGTCTCCCTGCAGAAAAAGGACGAGGCCGCGATGCAACTCCGCAGCGCTGGACTAGCCGCGGGGGCCGCCCGAGCTCAGTACGACATGGTCATGGAAGGGGCCCGGGTGGAAGACCGGGCCACGGCGGGCGCCATGGTCCGCCAGGCGAAAGGCGGGCGCGCGGAGGTCGAGGCCTACCGCAAGGAGACGCGCATGACCGCGCCGATCTCCGGGGAGATTTCCCAGCGCACCGCGGAACCAGGGGAGATCGTCTCCGCGGGTCTCCCGATTCTCACGATCCTGGACCTGAGCGATGCCTGGGTGACCTTTAACCTGCGGGAGGACCGCCTTAACGGGTTGGCCCTCAACCAAGTGGTGGACGTCCGGGTGCCAGCCCTCGACAACCGCACGGTCCCCTTGCGGGTGAGCTACATCGCCCCGGCGGGCGACTATGCCACCTGGCGCTCCACAGGGGAATCGGGCGGGTTCGATCTGCGCACCTTCGAGGTCCGCGCCAAGCCCGTTCACCCGGAAGAGGGGCTGCGTCCCGGTATGACCGTCCTCCTGTCAAGAAGCCGGGGCAAGGCGCCCAGCCGGGCGAAGTGATGCAGAGGAATCGGTGACGGGTTCCCCTCTGCCCCGGTCTGGCCTGCGCCAGACCGCGAGTCGCGAGTTCGAGCGAGCGCGGTCAAGGCCGTCCTACCTCCTCATGGCCCTGATCCTCCCCCTCGCGGGTTGGTTCATCCTGCTCAACGTCTTCAAGAACCGTGTGCCCCGGAACCTGCCCGTCGCCGTGATCGACCTGGACAACAGCGCCCTGTCCCGGCGCGTGGTGCGGGCGATCGATGCCACCCCGGCCGCCGAAGTGGTGCTGCGGGCACCCGATGCGACCGGGGCCGAAGGCATCCTTCGCCGGGGAGAGGCCTACGCCGTGGTGGTGCTGGCCAAAGGCCTCGAACGCCAGGCGCTCCGGGGCGAGGCCATGCCGATCTCCGTGTTCTACAACGCCCAGTGGATGCTTCCGGGCAGTCTCATCACGCGGGATCTGCGGGCCGCGGTGGGAGCCATCTCCAGCGATCTGGACGCCAGTGGTCAGGTCGCCCGCGGGGCCTCCCGGGAACGCGCCAAGGCGCTGGCCGATCCCATTCGCACCGAGCTTCATCCCCTCTTCAACCCCGCCCTGGACTATGCCGCGTTCCTGCTCCTCGCCCTCATCCCCACGCTGTTACAGGTCTTCGTCCTGGTGATGGCCGTGCAGGTGGTCGGCATTGAGTTCCGGGAGGGCACCGCGGACCTCTGGCTGGCCTCCGCCGGAGGAAGCGTGCTGCGCGCGGTGGCCGGCAAGCTGCTTCCATACGCCCTTTGGTATACGGTCCTCCAAATCGGGTTGACCGAATTCACGCTAGGGTGGCTGGGGCTTGCCGTGGAAGGGAGCCGAGCCGCGCTCTATCTGGGCATGGCCTTGTACACCCTCGCCTACCAGGGGATCGGCCTCCTGCTCATCGCTCTCAACGCGAACCTCCGCCTGTCCCTCAGTTTGGCGGGGGTTATCGCCGGGCCAGCCTTCGCCTTGGCCGGGGTCACGTACCCCCTGTTCGCCATGCCCCTGGCGGGGCGGATCTGGGCGGCCCTGCTGCCCCTCAGCCACTACCTTGCGGTGCAGACCCAGCAGACCACCACCGGGGCGCTCCTGGCCGTGTCCGCACCCGGACTACTCGCCCTGCTGGCCTTCTCGGTGGTCCTCCCCCTGCTCTGCCTGCCACGCCTGGGCCGGTTGATGCGGGATGCCTCGTACTGGATGCGCTCATGACTGGGCTGCTCCGGGAGATTGGAACCGCCGCCCTGGACGAGCTGCGGGCGATCCGTCAGGACAAGGCGGCACTGACCATCCTGGTGTTCGCAGCCCTCTTCTATGCGGCCATCTACCCCATTCCCTACAAGAACCAGCTGGCCCGGGAGATCCCCATCGTGGCCGTGGATCTGGACGGCTCCGCCACGAGCCGACGCCTGGTCCGCATGGTGGACGCCACCGAGCAGGTGGCGGTCGGCTGGGTCGTCCCCACCATGGCTGAGGCCGAAGTGCTGGTGCATTCAGAGGCCGCCCGGGGCGCGGTGGTGATCCCGGAGACTTTCGAGAGGTCCATCCAGCGGGGGGAGCAGGTGGTCCTGGGCGTCTTCGGGGACGCGAGCTACTTCATGATCTACAGCCAGGTGGCCAGTGGCATCGCCCAGGCGTCGGGGACCCTCTCGGCGGGCATCGAGATCCGCCGCCTGCAAGCCTCGGGCTCGGACGAGGCCCATGCCCGTAAGGCCCGGGATCCCCTGCCCATTGCGTTGCACCCGCTCTACAATCCCAGCGGGGGCTACGGCAACTACATCATTCCCGCGGTGCTCGTCCTGATCCTGCAGCAAACCCTGCTGATCGGGATCGGAACCCTGGCGGGAACCCGGCACGAAAGCCAGGGCTCGATCAAGAAGCATTCCCTTGCCCAATGCCTCGGCAAGGCCCTGGCCTACGTGTCGATTTACATCGTTCACGCCGCCTTGTTTTTCACCGTGGTGTTCCGGGTGTTCGACCTGCCTCACCGGGGTTCCCTGCTCCGGGTGCTGGTCTTCCTGTTCCCCTTCCTCCTGGCCGTCTCCTTCCTCGGCCTGACCCTCTCGGGCCTCTTCCGACGACGCGAATCCGCACTGCAGGGTCTGATGTTCACCAGCCTTCCCGCCATTTTCATCTCCGGCTTCTCCTTCCCCAAGGAGGCCATGCCGCTCTGGTTGCAGTGGGGAGCCCACCTGCTTCCCAGTACGGACGGCATCGCCGGGGCCCTGCGCATCTTTCAGATGGATGCCTCCCTCCGCGAGGTGCAGGTCCCCTTCCTGCTCCTCTGGGGCCTGAGCGCGGTCTACTTCCTGACGGCTTGGGCCGTGCTGTCTCGGGGGAGGACCCAGGCAGGCTGACGGCCCCTTCGGGCCGGCCGCCGCCACTGGGCGACGGCCCGCAGGAGCAGGGCCCGGCACCCCGCCCGCTGAAGTACACTTCGGCCATGATGCCTTTCCTTCCCCTGGTGGCCCTCTACGCTCAGGCTCCGGCCTCCCCCTGCACCTTGACGGTTGAACCCCGCGAGGTGCGCCCCGGCGATTCCACGCTGCTGGCCTGGACCTGCCCGCAGGCACCTCAGATCCGCCTGGAGCCGGGCGGTATGGTGCTTCCGGGCAAATACCAGGTCACACTGCGGCCAGCCTACACCACCACCTACCGCGTCTTCGACGCCCGGCCCGGCGGACCGGAGCTGGGCCAGACCCTGGTGCGGGTCACCCCGGGCCTGGCCCTGGGCGATCCGGCCCGGATCTGCGCCTTCGATGCCAGCGCCAAGGCCGTGCTGCCGGGCGAACCCGTGGTGCTGAAGTGGGAATGCGCCGGCAGCGCCAAGGTCCACCTGGAACCCGGTGGCCTCGAACTGGACGGCAAAAGTGAAGTGACTGTCACGCCTCTGGAGAGCACCCGCTATACCATCACCGCCAACAATGCGGCCGGGGGCCAGAGCCGCACAGTGGAGGTGGCCGTGCTGGGTCATCTCCCGGGCGCCTCCCCCGTGGCCGCGGCCGTGTGCACCTTCGAGGCGAGCCGGACGGTCATCAAGCCGGGCGAGCAGGTGGACCTGCGCTGGCTCTGCCAGGGCGAGGCCAAGGTGCGGCTGGAGCCCGGCGGCCTCGAGCTGGACGGCCAGTCCAGCATCGCCGTCGTGCCCGACAAGACCACGGTCTACACCCTCAGCGTGAGCAACATCCTGGGCGGCTCCTCACGCAGCGTGGAAGTACGGGTGGAGGCGCCCCGGCTCCTGCTCACCGAAAAGGACCTGGAGAGCCCCGGAGAAGCCCTCAAACCCCTGGACCGCATGGATCTGCCCGAAGCCCTGCGCCGGGGCGATGCCCAGCGCGCCTCGGCGCCGGCTGGTTCCTGGACCCTGCGCCTGGTGGTGTCGGGCCGCGCCGATGGCCTGCGCCAGGTGGCCCGGGCGGCCGGTCCCAAGGCCGCCGAGATCCTGGTGCTGCCCTTCCTGCGCCGAGACGGCTTTCGCTACTGGCAAGCCTGCTACGGTACATTCCCCAGCCAGACCGCCGCCCGGAAAGCCTGGCGAAGCGCTCCGGAAACCCTGCGCAAGGCTTTCCAGGATGCGCTGCCGCAGCGCCTGCCCGACGGCCCCATAGGTCCAAGTACAAGGGTGCCTAGCCCCGGGTGATCTCCACCGTGTAGGCATCGCCGACCATGTTCACGTCCAGCGAGTCGACGATGAAATAGACCGTTCGCGTCTCCTTGGTGGGGTTCTTGTAGGTGGCCTGGGGTTCGCCGGTATGAATCCGGTTCTGGAGCAACCCCTCTTCGTCCCGGCCCCAGGCGTTCACGCCCAGTACCCGGAACCACCCCTTCCGGCCCTCTACCACGTGGACCTTGACGGTCCCGCCACCGGGCACCTCGATGGCATAGGCCCGCCAACCGCTCATGTCCGGGATCTTGTCCTTCACGCGCACGCTGCCGGCCGGCAACTGAAGGGCCGGAATGGAAGGTCCCTGTCGGGCTGAGCGACGGATCTGACCCGTGATGCCAGCTTCGGCCCCCTGGTCGGCGACCTTCGGGGGCATGGGCCCCCTGGGCGCTGGCGGAAGATCCTTGGCCTCCACCTCCGGGAAAGGGGCCTGGGGGGCTTGCAGGGCGAGCACGGGAATCACGAGGAACAGGGGATTCATGTTCACCTCCACCCATGAGATGCGGATCCGGGTCAAATGGTTGCCGGCTGGCGCCTCATTGTTTTGGAGCGTTGGGCTGGGGCGCCTGCTGCACCGCCAGCAGCACGAACGTTTTTTGGGGCTTCAGCACCTCGCCACTGATCTCCAGACCGAGGCCACTGACGACGCGCCCCCCGTCCACAGGCCGGAAGACGCCCGTGGTGTCGTCATAGACCGTGACGATGATCAGGTCGTTCAAGGACTTCTTGGCCAGGAAATCCACGCAGTAGTAGCGCTCGTACTTGGCGGAACCGTAGAGCGAGCGCTGGAACCCGCTCAAATGGGCCTGCTGGCCCTCGGCAAGGTTCGTGGTCCGCGCCAGCGCCGCCTCGAAGACCTTGGGTGGCAACTTCGCATCCTTGCTGCAGCCAAGGAACGTGAGGACAACCAGGGTGGCGATGGCAGCTGGCTTGTTCATGGGGAACCTCGCTGGAGACCTGCTGGGGCAAGCCGGTCATTCCTGTCTGCTGCGGCACGAATAGCGAGGCCGGACGGGCAGGAACCGGGATCGAAGGCAGGTATGCTTGCACATTTTCCGATTGCAAACTCAGGATACCGCATCCCATGGAGTGGATCCCATGACCGGAAACGGGCCCTTGAAGCCGTCACTGGAGTTGGCGGAGCAGGCCCTGGAAACACCGTTGAAATGGCACCATTGCCTTAAGAAAATCAGCTGCGTTCATGTGGTTCGCCTGCTTCGCGCCAAGGTCCATTTCATCTCCACCCTCCCCCGGCGAGGCCAAGTCATTGGCTGCCCGGAGTGTCGGGGGATTCTCTCAGCGGATCTGGGCGGGATGACTTGAACTTGAATCGGCTAGGCGCTTTCCATGGCCTTCTTTGTGTGCTTTGTGGCCGATCTTCTTTTCTTCTGCGGTCCCCTGTGGTTGCCCTTAGTTGTTGAGCTTCGCCAGCAGATCCTCCGCCACGCGCCCTGCGGCCCCCGGCTGCCCCAGGTGCCTGCGCACTTCCCCCAGTTCCTGGCGAGTGCGAAAGGCCACCTCTGGCTCCAACAGCCGAGCCAACTCCAGCCCCATGCGCTCGGCATTCACTTCATCCTGCAGCAGCTCGACAGCCACTTCCCGCTGAGCCACCACGTTGGCGAGGCCGAAAAAGGGCACCTTCACCAGGTGCCTGGCGATCTGGTAGGTGAGGGGGTTCAGCTTGTAGACGATGGTGAAGGGAGTGCCCAGTAGGGCCGTCTCCAGGGTGGCTGTGCCCGAGGCCACCAGGGCCCCGTCCGCATAAGCACGGGCGGCATAGGTGCGGTCCTGCACCAGCAGCACGGGCGCGTCGCCCAGGTGGGCCCGCACGAAGGCGGGTTCGAGCGTCGGCGCCACCGGGAGCACCCACTGCACCTCTGGCCGCAGGGTCCGCCAGCGCCGCGCCAGCTTCGCCATGGGCGGCAGCAGGCGCTCAATCTCGCCCCGGCGGCTACCCGGTAACAGGGCCACCAGGGGCCGCGCGGGATCGAGGCCGGTCTCCGTGAAGAAGGTCGCGCGATCGCACTCCGGCTTCACCACTTCCACCAGAGGGTGGCCCACGAAGCGGGCATCGACCGGCAAGCCCCTGAATAATTCCGGTTCGAAATCGAACAGGCAGTAGAGCGTGTCCAGGACTCTGCCCAGCTCGGGAATGCGTCCCTTCTTCCAGGCCCACACCTGGGGGCAGACATACTGGTGCAACTTGACGCCGGGCAGCTGCTTGCGAAGCGCCTTGGCCAGCCGCAGGTTGAAGCCCGGGTAGTCGATGAGCAGGGCGGCGGCGATGTCCTCTTCCCGGGCCGCCGCGAGGATCTGCTTGAAGAGTCGGTTCAGGCGCGGCAGGTGCTTGATCACCTCGATGAAACCCACCACGGCCAGATCCTTGACGTCCGCCAGCTTGCGATCCAGGAAGGGCGTCATGCGGGGCCCGCCCACACCAATGATGCGCAACTCCGGGCAGCGGGCCTTCAGTTCGCGCAGCAGTTCCGCACCGTGGAGGTCGCCGGAATCCTCACCCGCGATGACCAGCAGCGTCTGCGTCATGACTGGTCCCGATGGAGGTCGGCCAGCAGATGCCGGCCGAAGACCAGGCTGTCATCGGGCACCACGGGCCGACCGAGGGGCATGGTGGGTGGTTCGGCCGGGAACAGCACCGGTGGATGGGCGGCTTGGAGCAGGTCGGCCTGGGTACGGAAGGAATGAGGGTCGTGGGCGACCAAGGCCATGTCCCAGCGATAGCCCAGGGCCTGCAGCGGCCGCAGGTCAGTTCCGGGTTCGCAGATGCCGCACCAGAGACGATCCGCCAAGGGCTCGGCGTCCTGGATGCCAGGATGCCAGCAGAACCCCACGGCCTCGCCATGAGCCTGCCGAAGCAGGTCCAGCACGGGCGTTTCAGCGCCAGGCTCCAGGTGCAGCGCCAGCTTGACGCCTCGTCCGGAGGTCGCTTCCAGCAAGATTTCTAGTTTTCCAAGGAACTTGAAACCCGCCTCGCGGTTTTCCGGGGGCGCAACCGGCAGCACCAGAAAATCCAATCCGAGGTCGAGGCGCAACACTTCCAGAGCCTCTTCCACGGGGCCGACGCCTGACAGGTGTACCGCGTGGACGGCCAGCCCCCGCCGCGTGGCCAATGGCCAGGCCCGGTGCAGCGTGCCGTCCCAACGGAGCATCACGGGTGCCAAGGCCAGCCAGGGCGCGGGGTCAAAGCTGGACGGGAGCAGGGGAATGAACCGCATGGGCTTATCATGGGGTAAGGGAGGCACCATGGGCCGCATTTTCACCCTGGACGAAGCGCGGGCCATGATGCCCCAGGTGAAGGCCATCACCGAGCCCGTGTTCTCACTGGCCGCGAGCCTCGCCGAGGAACTGAGCCAGGCTGAAGACGCCAGTGACGAGGCCCGGGCTGAGGTCCTGCGGGAGCGCCTGCAGGCGCTGGTCCAAAGCTGGCAGCAGAGCATGCAGGATCTCGAGGCTGAGGTGAAGGGCCTTTGGCTGGTGGATTTTGATTCCGGCGACGGCTACTGGTGCTGGGCCTATCCCGAAGAAGCCCTGGGCCACTGGCACAGTTACGAAGGCGGCTTCCGTTCCCGCGTGCCCGCCAATCAGCGGCCTGGAGTGCAGGCCTAGAAAGACTGGCCACCCTTTCTTTCTGGCCACTGCTCTGTTTCTTGCGACATCTGTGGCTTCTCATCCGTCCCATTTTTCCAGGAGTTCCCGGATGTTGGTGAAGCCCAAGGCCACCGAAGGCATTGAGCTTGAGGCCCCCCCTCCGGCTTTCCGCGCGCTGGTGCTGGCCGTGGTGAAGCGAATCCCCAAGGGGAAGCTGGCCTCCTACGGACAGGTGGCGGCCCTGACGGGCTTTCCACGCCGTCCCCGGCAGGTGGGCATGGTGCTGTCGGGTCTGCCAGAGGGCACCCCGTTGCCCTGGCATCGGGTCGTCAACAACCGGGGCTACGTGCCCAGCCGGGGCCGCTGGTGGGGTGCTTTCGAGCAGATCGGCCGCCTGCGCGACGAGGGCATCGACGTGGATGACCTGGGCAACCTCGACCTCGAAGCCCATCGGTGGGATGGGAACGAGAGAATACCCAAGAACAGAACGGTTCACCGCCAAGCCGCCAAAAAGACCGAGAAAAGCTGAAGCTTTCGGAGCGTTCAGGTGGCGGGGGCTTGGATGCGGCTCCGTATCCAAGAAGTAAGTATCACCGTTAGAAAAATCGAAACCACGAAGTATGGGTGCCGCGACACCGGTCTGAACCCAGGCGCCATCAGGTAGACTAGATATCGGAGGGCCCCATGAAGGTGCGCGTCTCGGTGCAGTTGAAGCCCGGAATCCTGGATCCCCAGGGCAAGGCGGTGGAACAGGGCCTCCACGGGTTCGGCTTCGAGGTGGAGCACGTCCGCATCGGTCGCCTCATCGACCTGGACATTCCCGGGACCGACCCCGTTGAAGTGAAGGCCAAGGCCTTGGCCATGTGCGAGAAGCTGCTGGTCAATCCCGTGATGGAGAAGGCCTCCATCGAGGTGTTGTGATGCGTGTGGCCGTTCCGGTCTTCCCGGGCTCCAACTGCGATCACGATGCCCTCCATGCCTGCGGCACCATCATGGGCTGGGAGGCCATTCCTGTCTGGCACCAGGAGACCTGGCTGCCCGAGCACACAGACCTGGTCATCGTGCCCGGTGGTTTCAGCTATGGCGATTACCTGCGCTGTGGCGCCATTGCGGCCCTGGCCCCGATCATGGCCGACATTAAGCGCCACGCCGACAATGGCGGCCTGGTCCTGGGCATCTGCAACGGCTTCCAGATCCTCTGTGAAGCCCACCTACTGCCCGGTGCCCTGCTGCGCAATGAGTCCCTGCGCTTCATCCATGCGGACGTCCACCTGCGGGTGGAGCGGGCCGACCTGCCCTTCACCCAGGCCATGAAGGCCGGCGAAGTGTTCCAGGTGCCCATCGCCCATGCCGAGGGCAACTTCACCCTGGATCCCGCCGATCTGGTGGAGCTGGAAGCCCGGGGCGGCGTGGCCCTCCGCTACTGCTCGCCGCGGGGCGAGATCGGGGCGGAACACGTGCCCAACGGCGCCATGAACGGCATTGCCGGCATCGTGAATGCCCGTGGCAACGTGCTGGGAATGATGCCTCATCCCGAGCGGGCGGTGGATCCGAAACTGGGTCCCGCGGGCGGTTTGGGGATGTTCCGGAGTCTGGCCCAGGCCTTCACGAGGGTCTGACGGCAGTCACAAAATCCGTGGGTGTGAAAATTCCATGCCGCAGGGGTGTTTTTCCTGTCATCCTTCCCGCAATGCCTCGGTAGGCATCTCTTTTTATTACTGAGCCATGAGCGACCCTGAAACCAAAAACCTCCAGATGTTCACCAGCGGACCGCTCCGCTTGGCCCTGCTGAAGCGCGACCCCGTCCCCACCAAGCTGTTGCCGGCCCGGGACGCCTGGACCCTGCTCCAGCCCACTCACGCCGTGCGAGTCTGCACGGGCGAGGACCGGGAGGAAGGCGTCATCCGCTCCGGCGATCTCGCCCTGCTGCTGCCAGGCTTCGGGCACACCCTCAAGCGCCACCACTCCAACACGCCCTTTGGTTTCACGGCACTGTTCATGGAAGGTCCCTTCCCGGAGCCGCTGCTGTCGGCCCTCCAGAACCCTCCCCGCAAATGGCAGGAATCCAGTTTCGCCGTGCTCCGCAGCCTCAGCCTCAAGCAGCTGTTCAGCATCTTCAGCCAGGAGTTGGCCAATCCCGAGGGTGTGCAGCTCATGACCCGGGAGCTCTTCCTCATCCTGCTGGGCGCGGAGTTGTCTCGCCTGACCGAGAAGGAGGACCGGGGCCGCTTCCCCTACCGCCTGAACCGCTCCACCCTCCAACTCGTCCTGGATCACATGGAGGTCCATCTCGGCGCGAAGAACAGCGTGCCCGAACTGGCCACCATGGCCCGCTGCACGCCGGACCACTTCATCCGCCTGTTCCGCGAAGCCACCAGCACCACACCGCACCAGTACCTCATCGAGCGGCGGCTCCAGCGCGCCGTGACCCTGCTGGCCAACGGCGAGCGGCCCAGCGACGTGGCCAAGATCCTCGGTTTCTACGATGCCAGCGCCTTCACCCGCGCCTTCAAGCGCCGCTTCAGCGTGCCACCCAGTGAGTACGCGCAGGAAGCCTACGAGCGGCAGTTCCCGAAGAGATAGCGCGTAGCGCTTGCTCCAAAAACGGGCGCCTTTCGGCGCCCGTTTTTGGAGGTAGGAAAAGACCTACTTGGCTGCCTTTTCGGTGGCTGCCTTGGCCTTGGTGGCGCCCTTCTCGGCGCCCTTCTTGGTCTTGACCTTGGCCTTGGCCGTGCCGGTTTTCGCGGCGCCCTCGCCCTTGGCCGTGGCCGCCTTCACCTTGTCGGCGCCGCCGGGCACCTTGCCGGCCTTGGCTTCGGCCTTGGCGTCCACCTTGGTCCTGGCTTCAGCGGCCTTCTGGTCTGCCTTGACCTTGGCGTCCTCGGCCTTGGCATCAGCCTTGGCTTTGCCGGCATCCACGGCCGCGTCGGCCTTGGCCTTCAGATCCTCCTTGGAGGGGATCTGGGCGGAAAGGACGAGGCTGGTACCCAGTAACAGTGCGGAAACGAGCTTCATGGGAATCTCCGGGAGAAAGGATGGAATCAACAATGAGAAAAGTGGGTCAGGATGGCCACCCTTCGGAGAGGAGGCTCAGCCCGACGGGTGCCCAGCTTGGAACGCGGAGGTTGAGGCCAACCTGGGTGTGATGCTCAGCCCGGCGGGTGCCCGGCTCGGAACGCTGCCCGTGCAGCGTCCCTTGCCACCCGCCTGGGCTTCGCCCGCGCCGGATCCTCGCTTCGCGGCCTGCCCAGCAGGCCACTTCGCGATCCGGCGGTCGGTCAGGGCTTGCAGACCTTGCAGGCCTTGTAGCCGGCCTTGGTGGCCTCGGCGGCGGTGGGGAAGGTGGTCTTGTTGCTGTCCTTGATCTTCGCGGCCAACTTGCAGTCGGCCTTGTGGAAGGTCTTGGAGTCCTTGTTGGCCACGATGGCTGCAACGGGAGCCGGCGCAACCTTCGCAGCAGGCGCGGCGGCGGGCTTTGGCGCAGCAGGGGTGGGCTTGGCCTTGGCATCCTGGGCGAAGGCAGCCACGGAGGCGGCAAGGAGGAGGGTAAGCAGGGCGCGGTTCATGGTTGCTCCGGTTGGGAAGCGCCCAGAGTGCAGGAACATCGCCGCGCGTGTCAACGGGGAACCGCGGCTGTCTGGGCGAACCCCGGGGTCCGGCGCGCGTGAGTGGCCTGCTCGAAGCCATAGGCCAGTTGCAACAGCAGGCCCTCCTGCCAGGGCGCGCCCACGAAGGAGAGGCCCACGGGCAGGCCGAAGGCGAAACCGGCTGGCACGGTGAGGTGGGGACATCCAGCCACGGCCGCGGGGCTGGAGAAGCTGGGCCCGGAGCTATCGCCGTTCACATGGTCGATGAACCAGGCCGGCCCACCCGTGGGGCCCACCAGGGCCTGCAGCCGATGCTGTTCCAGCAGGCCTGTGATGTCCCGGCGGGCCTGGGCGCAGGTGTCGAGCGCCTTCAGGTAGGCGGGCTCCGTCAGCGCTCCCTTGGCCTGGGCCTGCTGCAGCAGTTCCTGGCCGAAGAAGGGCAGCTCCTCGGCACGCCGCGCCTCGTTGAAGGCCAGCAGTCCAACCAGGTCCTTCACTGCACCGCCCCGGCCCGCGAAGTAGGCGTTCAGGTCCGCCTTGAATTCATAGAGCAGCACCTCGAGTTCCGCGTCGTCGTAGGCCGAGGATTTCAGCTCCACGTCCACCAGCACCGCGCCCTGGGCCTTCAACACCTCCAGGGCCGGCAGGAGCACCGCGTCCACGTGGGCATGAACGCCGAGCAGGTTCTTCACGAGGCCCAGGCGGGCGCCCTTCAGTCCGTCCTTAACCAGGAACCGAGTGTAGTCGGAGTCGCGCTTCGCGTCCGCCTCGCGGGTGGCGGGATCCCCGGGGTCGCTGCCCGCCAGCACATCCAGCAGGATCGCCGCATCGCGCACGGTGCGAGCCATGGGGCCGGCCGTGTCCTGGGTGTGCGAGATGGGAATGATGCCCCTGCGACTCACCAGACCCACCGTTGGTTTCAGCCCCACCAGGCCGTTCGAGTTGGCGGGGCTCACGATGGAACCATCCGTCTCCGTGCCCACGGCAATGGCACAAAGGCTAGCTGCCACCGCCGCGCCGGAACCGGAGCTCGAACCACTGGGACTGCGGTCCAGGGCATAGGGGTTTCGGGTCTGCCCGCCCCGTGCACTCCAGCCGCTGCTGCTGCGCGTGGAACGCAGGTTGGCCCACTCGCTGAGGTTGGTCTTGCCCAGGAGCACCGCACCCGCCTCGCGCAGGCGCCGCACGATGAAGGCGTCCTCCCGAGGTCGCGGGGCATCGACCAGGGCCAGCGAGCCCGCCGTGGTCTTCAAGCCATCGGCCGTGTCGATGTTGTCCTTGATGAGCACGGGAATACCGTGCAGAGGCCCGCGCACCTTGCCGTCCTTCCGCTCCGCATCCAGGCTCCTCGCGATGGCTAGGGCCTCGGGATTCAGTTCGATCACGGCGTTCAGCTTCGGCCCAGCCTGATCGAGGGCGCCGATGCGGGCCTGGTATCTCCGCACCAGGTCCACGGCCGTCCAGTGGCCGGCGGCCATGCCCGCCTGGAGGCCAGCCACGGTGGCTTCCTCCAGCACAGGTCCCTTGGCTGGCGCGGTCGTTTTCAGGCCGTCGCCCATCAGTGCCGAGGCACCCGTGGCCAGCCCTGCACCAAGGAAAGCACGGCGGTTCAGGCCTGGCATGATCTGTTCATCGGACATGGGCATGTCTCCGCACGGTGAAAGGATCATACCAATGAGCACCCGCCGATGGCTGGCGGGCATTCGCCGATCTGCCCCCTTCTTGCTTCCTGGGCAGAGCGATCCTGGCCCACGGAGGCTTCCATGGCCGCATTCCTGCTCTGGCTCATCCTGCTGATCCTCTGCTGGCCCCTGGCCCTGGTGGCGCTGCTCCTCTACCCGCTGATCTGGCTGCTGCTCCTGCCCTTTCGCATCCTGGGGTTTGCGGTGGAGGGCGCCTTCGGGCTGGTGCGGGGGCTGTTTCTGCTGCCGGGGCGGCTGCTGCGCCCCTGAACAAGGCTTGAGGCAGATCACAATGTTTGTTGATGCTTGGATCTAGAATGATCGGGTCCCGTGGAGGCCCCGTGTTCACCGGTTTCGAGCAGGCCAGGCAGTTCGTCCAGACGCATGCAGTGCGCATGATCGACCTCATCTTCAGCGACCTCTGGGGCCGCTGGCACCATGTCAGCATCCCCGCCTCGCAGTTCACGGAATCCCTCATGCGTGACGGCGTGGGCTTCGACGGCTCCAGCGTGGGCCTGAAATCCGTGAAGTCCG
The DNA here is from genome assembly GCA_038236735.1 of Holophagales bacterium. GTDB lineage: Bacteria > Acidobacteriota > Holophagae > Holophagales > Holophagaceae > Geothrix. The sequence goes on from JBBRZL010000041.1 coordinate 17,172, forward strand.
GCGACATGGTGCTGATCCCGGACCTGGCGACGGGCTACATGGATCCCTTCTGGGACTCGCCCACCCTCAGTTTCATCTGCTCCGCCTTCGAGGCCGATACCAAGGCGCCCTTCTCGGTGGATCCCCGCAACATCGCCATCCGCGCCGAAGCCTACCTGCAGGAGACGGGCATCGCCGATGCCAGCATCTGGGGGCCGGAGTACGAATTCTACGTCTTCGACAAGGTGAGCTACGAGAACGGTGTCAACACCGCCTCCTACCGGGTGGACAGCCGCGAGGCCGATTGGCACAGCGGCGAGGGCGGCCACGGCCACTTCATTCCCCTGCACGGTGGGTACCACGCCATGGCCCCCAAGGACCAGCTCTACAACCTGCGCGCCGAAATGTGCCTGGAACTGGAGCGCATGGGCGTCGACGTGAAGTACCACCACCACGAAGTGGGCGGCCCTGGCCAGTGCGAAATCGAGACGCCGCTCTTTCCGTTGCTGAAGGCCGGGGACGCCACCCAGATCGTGAAGTACGTGGTGAAAATGGTGGCCCACCGCCGGGGTCAGACCGCCACCTTCATGCCCAAGCCCCTCTACGGCGAGGCTGGCAGTGGCATGCACTTCCACCAGATGCTCATGAAGGGCGGGAAGAACCTCTTCTACGATGAGCAGGGCTATGGCCGCATGAGCCAGGAAGCCCTCTGGTACATCGGCGGCATCCTGGCTCACGGCCCCGCCCTGCTGGCTCTCACGAACCCCAGCACCAACAGCTATCGCCGCCTGGTGCCGGGCTTCGAGGCCCCCGTCAGTGCCTTCTTCTCCCTGGGCAACCGCTCCGCGGCCATCCGCGTGCCCAAGTACGCGGACCAGCCCGAGACCGCCCGCTTCGAGTTCCGCCCGCCCGATGCCACCTGCAATGTCTACCTCGCGTTGGCGGCCCAGCTGCTGGCGGGCATCGACGGCATCCAGAAGAAGCTGGACCCCACGGCCCTGGGCTTCGGCCCCATCGATCAGAATATTTTCACTTGGAGCGAAGAACAGCGGAAGAAGGTCAAGAGCCTGCCCACCAGCCTCACGGAAGCCTGCGACGCCCTGGAAGGCGACATGGATTTCCTGCTGGCGGGAGAGGTCTTCGAACGGCTCCAGCTGGAAGACTACCTGCTGCACCTCCGCGCTCAGGAGGCCGCCGTGCGCAATAGGCCCCATCCCTACGAGATGGCCCTCTACTTCGAGGCCTGAGACCAGCGGCGAACCAGGTTGCACGTCCGACCTGAAGACTCGATATTTTCTGAAGTCATGCAGGAGGTCACCATGGATGTCTTTCTGGACACCAAGGAAGTGGATCTCGTGATGGGCACCCTCACCTTCCGGTTGGAAGACCTCCGGCGGGAGATCCATCACACGGACAGCCGGGCCTTCAAAGCCGAGCTGAAGGCGGATGAGGCGCTGCTGGAGGGCGTCCTGAAGAAGCTCAAGACCCCGGCCGCCATGGGCATCTAGCGGCGCCTAACGGTCCCCCCACCGCTCTTCCACCATCCGGGCCAGACGCAGGTCCCAGGCCTTCTGGCGTTCGCGGTCCTGCATGTGCCGGGTTTCGGCATCGTAGGCCTTCTCCAGGGTCAAATACTTCTTCAGAATCTCGTCGAAAAGGCCCCGGATCTCGGCGTCATAGTTCTCGCCGAAGCGCCGCGCTGAGGCGGTCTGCTTGAACTCCAGGGCACAGAGCACCCCGATGGTGTAGTGTCCCTGCTCGTGGTTCAGCAAATCGGCCTTCACGTGTTCCCTGGGCGTATGGGCCTTCACCCAGGAGCGCTCCCCCAGCTGGTTCCAGACCCGGAACACGATGTGCAGGCCGTCGGCTTCCCGTCGTGGGGCCTCATAGCGGTAGCGCACTGTCCAATAGGTATAGGCGTCGAACGGGCTGCCGGCGGCGGGCTGGCCCCGGAAATCCTCCCAGGTCAGCCGCCGGTTCTCGATCTGCGGCTGCTGGGCAAGCGCCACCAGGGTGGACGCGGCCAGCAGGCCATGGTGGATGGGCTTTAGGAACAGGGGGCACCTCGCCTGGTGACGGGAGGGGGTCTGGCAGACCGGGCCTAGAGCCAGCGCCGGACACGCCGCATGTAGGCCACATAATCGTCACCGAACTGCGCGCGCAGACGGACTTCCTCCCGGGCGATGACAAGCCGGTCCAGCAGCAGCATCAGCACGGGCACCAGGCCCAGTACCCAGGCGGAATCCAGCACCAGCCCGAACCCGGCGAGAAAGGCCGAGAGAGCCACATAAAGCGGATTCCGCGAGAAGCGGAAGGGCCCGGTGGTCAGCAGGGCTGAGGCCGTCCCGTTCGGGGCCGGGGTGGTGCCCATGCGCTTGAAGGTGAGCAACCCCCATGGGCCTACGCCCACGATCAGCAGGAGCAGCAACCCAGCCAGAGCAAACCTGAGGGTCATCGAGAGGCCCGTGGCCAGGGGGTGGATGAAGCCGAGCCCCCAACCCACCAGCAGGCAGGAGAACATCAGGAGGGGTGGCTGGGGGGATTTCCCGGATGTCGACAGGGAGGGCCTCCGGGTCAGGTGGGACGTCAGCCCAGCGCCGCTTCCAGGGCATGGGCGTAGAGGCTTTTCAACTCGGCAGCCGCCGCATCGAGCAAGGGCTGGCCATCCACAGCTAGGGTGATCCGCGCCCCGCCCGTGGTGCCGATCTTGGCGCAGGGCACCCGATGGGTGGCGCAAAGGGTGGCCAGGCTGCCTTCGCCCTCCGGACTCACCGACACCACGATGCGGCCTGCGGTCTCGCCGAAGAGCAGGCTGTCCAGGCGCAGGGCGCCCTTGTTCAACATCAGTTGACAGCCCATGTCGCCCCCGAAGGCGCTCTCCAGCACCGTGATGAGCAGGCCGCCCTCGCTGGTGTCGTGGGCGCTGCGGATGAGGCCCAGGCGGACGCCTTCGCGGACGCAGGCCTGGAGCCGTAGTTCCTCGTCCAGGCGCAGCTCGGGGCAGGCGCCCTCCACCCTGCCCGTACGCAGCTTCAGGTACTCGCTGCCACCCAGCTCGTCCCGGCTCTCGCCCAGGAGAAAAATGCCATCGTGGGCGGCCCGGAAGCCAGAGCCGCAGATGCGGTTGCCCACCTTGGAGAGGGCCGTGGCGTCCGGCGCGGCGATGGCCACTTGGCCCGCGCAGTCCTCCACCAGACCCACGGCCGCGATCATGGGTGTGGGGAAGATGCTCTGGCCTTCGGTGTCGTTGTAGAGGCTCACGTTGCCGCTGACGATGGGCACGTCGAGGGCCAGGCAGGCCTGGCGGATGCCCAGGCAGCCCTGCTCGAAAGTCCACATGTTCTCGGGCTTTTCGGGATTGCCGTAGTTGAGGCAGTCCGTGAGGCCAATGGGCTCAGCGCCCACACAGGCCAGGTTGCGGCAGGCCTCGGCCACGGCGTGGGCCGCACCCCAGAAAGGATCCAGGTAGCAGAAGCGGCTGTTGCAATCGCTGCTCATGGCCACGGCCTTGCCCGTGTCCTGGCCCGCCTCGTCCTTCACCCGGATGATGCCAGCATCCCCGCGGCCCATACCCAGCAGCGTGTTGCTCCGCACGGTGCCGTCGTACTGCTCGAAGATCCAGCGCTTGCTTGCCACCGTGGGCGCCTGGAGGAGCTGCCGCAGGGTGCGCTCCAGCTCCGTGGGCTTGAGGTCCGCGGGCAGGGGCGCTGCGTTCACCGCGTCCAGGTAGCCCGGGCGTTGGCGAGGCCGGTCGTACTTGGGTGCCGCATCCACCAGGGGCTGGATGGGCAGGTTGATCACGGGGGCGCCGTGCCAGCTGCCGATGAAGCGGCCACTGTCGGTGACTTCGCCCACCACGCAGGCGTCGAGGCCCCACTTGTGCAGGACGCCGATGATGTTCGGCTCGCAGCCGGGCCGCGCGACGAGCAGCATGCGCTCCTGGCTTTCGCTGAGCATGAGTTCGAAGGGCGTCATGCCCTCCTCGCGCTGGGGCACCTGGTCCAGGCGGATCTCCAGGCCCGTGCCCGCGCGGCTGGCCATCTCGAAGCTGCTGGAGGTGAGGCCCGCGGCACCCATGTCCTGGATGCCGATGACCCAGTCGGTCTGGAAGATTTCGAGGCAGGCCTCCAGCAGCAGCTTCTCGGTGAAGGGATCACCCACCTGCACCGTGGGCCGCTTCTCCTCGCTGCCCTCGCCGAACTCCGCCGAGGCCATGCTGGCACCGTGGATGCCATCGCGGCCGGTCTTCGACCCGATGTACATCACCTTGTTGCCCACGCCCGAGGCGAAGCCCTTGAAGATCCGGTCGCTGCGCAGCACGCCCAGGGTGAAGGCGTTCACCAGGATGTTGCCGTTGTAGCTGGCGTCGAAGCCCGCGTCACCACCCAGCATGGGGATGCCCATGCAGTTGCCGTAGCCCGAGATGCCCGCGGCCACGCCCTTGACCAGGCCTTTCATGCGCGGCGCGTCGAGTTCGCCGAAGCGCAGGCTGTTCAGGTTGGCCAGGGGGCGCGCACCCATGGTGAACACGTCGCGCAGGATGCCGCCCACACCCGTGGCCGCGCCCTGGTAGGGCTCGATGAAGCTGGGGTGGTTGTGGCTCTCCATCTTGAAGCAGACGGCCCAGCCATCGCCGATGTCCACCACGCCAGCGTTCTCGCCGGGGCCCTCGATGACGCGGGGCCCCTCCGTGGGCAGGTTCTTCAGATGAATGCGGCTGGACTTGTACGAGCAGTGCTCGCTCCACATGGCGCTGAACACGCCCAGTTCGGAATAGGTGGGCAGACGCCCTTCGAGAAGGCGCAGGATGACCTGCCACTCGTCCCTGGACAGGCCCAAGGCCAGGGCCAGGGCTTCGGTGACGGCCGGTTCGTGGGCAGCAGGCATGGAGGCTCCGGAAGCCTTGATTCTAGCGGTTCCGACACCTACTAACGAGCCTTGACAGTGCGCCCGCTTCAGGGTTCTTCGGGCTCCAGGGGCACCATGGGCGACTCGCCGCCTTCATAGGTCCGGCGCAGGACGCCCTGGATCAGCCGCTGGAAGAATGTAGCCCGTTCCGGGTTGAAGACGATGGAGACGGCCGCCTTCAGTTCCGAACCCAACTCCAGCAGCGGCCCGCCTTCCACGCCGGTGCCCAGCAGGACGAAGGGAATCCGCCCCTGGACCATTTCGGCCATAGGCTTCAGGCGCCGTCGGTCGTCCAGGCCCAGGTTGGACACGTGGAAGAACACCAGGGCTGGATTCTGGGTGATGGCCTCCTTGATGGCCGACATGTTTAGGCCGATGCGTTTCACGGGCTGGAACCCGCCCAGCAGCTCCTGCAGCGAGGCTTCCAGTGCGGCATCCGGGGACACCAGCACCAGCCCGCTGGGAACGGCCGGGAGGCTGCGGCCCGCCACCGCCTGGGCCTGGCCGGAGGTCTCCACGCCCCGGCGGGAGAGCCGCCCGAGATCCTCTTCCCGCTTCTCGAAGACCCAACGGGACAGAGGATCCAGGAGGTAGTCTTCCAGCTGGGGCCGGAACTCCACGCCAAAGGTGCGACCCTTCACATGGCGAAGCTTCACCTTGGTGTTGATGCGGATGTCGTCGGTGAGTTGGATGGTGATGGCCATGTCCTCCCCGGGCTCCAATTCACCCTCCAGGAAATCGCGGGTGCTGAAGACCCGGGCGCCCGTGGTGCTGATGTCCACCAGGGTGCCCGTGACGAGATCGAACTTGGGCGTACTGAAGGTGACGGGAACCCGCCCCACGTGGTCCACGCGGTACGAACCGCGGTGGTCCTCCTCGTTCAGGAGTGAGGGCAGTGCCAGGCGCAGGGTGCGGCGGCCATCGGCCATGCCGAAACCTTTCAGCTCCGTGGGGGCCTCCAGGAAGCTGATGCTGTGCGGAAACCGCATCTTCAGGCTGGGGCTGCGCAGCCCGTACATGGCGTCCTCACGCCCCATGGTGGCCGCCACGTGGATCTCAGCCCCATCCAGCCGCAGGAAGGAGGATTCAAAGCGGAGGTAGGGCGTCACCAGGATCAGCAGCTCGCGCCGGTCGCAGGCGCGCTTGAAGATTTCCAGGATGGTCTCTGGGTTCCGGATCAGGTTGCCCGCCAATCGACCTCCACTGCGTTTGGAATGCGTTCACCCATCATGGACGGGGTTCTTTACACTGGAAAGCCTGGACCCCATGAACCCACCCCGGACCCTGCTCGCCTACAGTGCCCCCCGGAGCGGTTTCGGGGATGAATGGATGACCTTTCTCCCCATTGGTCTCGGCTACCTCCAGGCGATGCTCAAATCCCGTTCGTTTCCCTGCCGGTTGGCAAACCTGAGTGGCCGCGGCAGACAGGAGATCCTGGCCTACCTGAAGGCCCAGAACCCGGCGGTGCTGGGCGTCTCCATGTTCACCTTCAACCGGAAGCGCTCCTACGAACTGCTGGCCTGGGCCCGGCAGGCCTGCCCCCAGGCCATCCTCCTGGCTGGGGGGCCCCACCCCACCCACCTGGCCGAGGAGGTCTTCGAGGACTGTCCGGCCCTGGACGCCATCGTGCAGGGCGAAGGCGAGGCGGTGCTGCTGGGCCTTCTGGAGCGTCTGCAGACCGCACCGGGCTCGGAGCTGTGGCGGCGGACGCCGGGGCTCATCCTTCGCGAGGGCCGCACCCTGCCCCAGCCGCCCCTGGAGGATCTCGATGCCGTC
>JBBRZL010000042.1:0-23833 GCA_038236735.1 Holophagales bacterium
ATCCCGTCAATCCCATCCCGCCCCGGACCCAGCTCGGCCTCGAGCAGATCATCCCCGCCGAGTCCAACAAGCCCTACGACGTGCGGGATGTGCTGCGGGCCGTGGCGGACGGCTCGGACTTCATGGAAGTCCAGGCCATGTGGGCCGCCAACATCGTGGTGGGCTTCGCCCGCATGGATGGCCGCACCGTGGGCATGGTGGCCAACCAGCCCATGGTGCTGGCGGGCGTGCTGGACGTGGACAGCTCCGACAAGGCCGCCCGCTTCATCCGCTTCTGCGACGCCTTCAACATCCCGCTGGTGACCTTCGTGGACCTGCCCGGCTATCTGCCGGGCGTGGACCAGGAGCACGCCGGCGTCATCCGCCATGGAGCCAAACTGCTCTACGCCTACAGCGAGGCCTCGGTCCCCAAGATCACCGTGATCCTCCGGAAAGCCTACGGCGGCGGCTACATCGCCATGTGCTCCCGGCACCTGGGCGCCGACTTCGTGTTCGCCTGGCCCTGCGCCGAGATCGCGGTCATGGGCCCTGAGGGTGCCGCCAACATCATCTTCAAGGGTGAGATCGCCGCCGCGGCGGACCCCGATGCCTTCCGCCGGGAGAAGGTCCGCGAGTACACCGAGAAGTTCGCCAGCCCCTACGTGGCCGCCGCCAATGGCCACGTGGATGCCGTCATCGCGCCCCACCAGACCCGCGACTTCCTGCTGCATGCCCTGGAGATCTCCGAGGACAAGTGCGAGCTGCGGCCCACCCGGAAGCACGGCGTACCGCCGTTCTGACCACCGCCGCTCCGCCGCACCACCGCACCGCCCGACGCCCGAGGCCCAATGCCCGCTGCAAGAAAACTCCCCCGCCAGACGCTCACCCTCGACGGTACGGTCTACGACACCACCTTCACGCGGAACTTCCTCAACCGGAAACCCTTCCAGCCAAAGGATGCCAGGCGCCTCCTGGCTATCATTCCTGGTCTCATCCTGGAGCTGCTGGTGGCACCCGGGGAGCGGGTCCGCAGCGGCCAGAGCCTCCTCATCCTGGAGGCCATGAAGATGCAGAATCACATCGCCAACCACGACCAGGGCACCGTCAAGGCCCTCCACGTGGCGGTGGGAGACATGGTCACCAAGGGGCAGCTACTGGTGGAGTTCGAATAGAAGGCCTGAGCCGCCGGGCCCGGAATTCCGACGTTCAGCCATTCTCTGGTCGAACCTGAGGCGCCAGGGTTTCCACCATGCGCAACAGATCGGCCGCCAAGTACGGTTTCTGCAGGAACCCATCCAGGTTCAAGCCCTTCAGCTGCCCCAAGGCCTCCTCGGCAGCGAAGCCGGAACTGAGGACCACTGGAATCCCCGGGGTCACTTTCCGCAGGCGCCGCAGAGTCTCGACGCCCCCCAGCCCCGGCATGGTGAGGTCCAGCAGCACCAGGTCAATGCGTTCCGGCTCACGGCCCAACATCTCGATGCCCTGCTCACCGCTCAAGGCGAGCAGGGAGGCATGACCGTGGCTTTCCAAGACGTCCCGGACCACTTCCAGCATGTAGTCCTCGTCATCGATGACCAGGACGGTTCGCCGGGAGCCCTGAGCCAGGCTCCGCGGTACAGGCCGCCGGGCCGGGGACTCGGGATAGCCGACGGGCAGTAGGATCCTGAAGGTGCTGCCCACGCCCACTTCGCTCTGCACGGCCAGCCCGCCCCGGTGGGCCCGGATGATCCCCTGCACTGCTGAAAGCCCAAGGCCATGCCCCTTTGGCTTGGTGCTGAAGAAGGGATCGAACACCCGGGTGCGAACCTCCTCGGTCATCCCGCAGCCCGTGTCCTGTACCTCGACCAGCACGAATTCCCCGGGGACGAGGGTGTTCCCGCTCAGGGGCCACTCCCGGTTGTCCACCTGCTCCAGCTGAAGGCGACGCGTCCGGATCGACAGAATCCCCGGGGCCTCACCGATCGATTCGGCGCCATTGATGACCAGGTTCATGACCACCTGTTGCAGTTGGCTGGGGTCCCCGGTGACTGGGGGAAGGTTCTCGTCCAGATCCTGCACGAAGCTTACCTGCTTCGGAATGGCTGATTCCAGGAACTGCAGGTTCTCCCGGATGAGATCGTTGAGCAGGAGGGGCTGGATGTCGAACTTCCCACGCCCCGAGTAGGCCAGCATCTGCTGGGTGAGGGTGGCTGCCTTGGTGGCCGCGCTCTGCGCCTTCACCAGATTGTCCCGGCCTGGGGCCTGGTCGCCCAGCAGCTCCAGGGCGATGCCGGTCTGCCCCATGATGGCCGTCAACAGGTTGTTGAAGTCGTGGGCAATGCCGCCCGCCAGCACGCCCACGCTCTCGGTGCGCTGAACCTTCAGCATGGCCTGCTCGGTCTGCTTCCGTTCCGTGATGTCCCTGGCAAAGGCGAGAAGGTACTGGCGCCCATGAAGATTCACTAGGGTCCCGATGGCCTCCACCGGAAAGACGGAACCATCCTTCCGGCGGTGCTGCAGTTCCTCATGGACCGTTTCCCCGGGCTGTAGGCGCCAGACCCGGGCCTCAAAGGATTCCAGGCGAGGACCAAGACCAGGCGCGCTCAGGGCTTCGATATCCAGCCGTTCCAGATCCTCCCGGCTGTAGCCGTACATGGCTGCGGCAGCTTCGTTGGCATCCTCGATGCGCCCCAGGCTGCCCTCGGCATCGGCATCCACCAGCAGCACGGCATCGGGAACGTGGTCGAACAGGATCCGATACCGGGCTTCGCTTCGCCGCAGATCCTCGATCCGCTCGGCCACCTCCAGGTCGAGGTTCAGGTTCAGGCGCTCCAGGCGTGCGACGAGCCGGAGGTTATCCAGTCGCGCCTGGATGAGATCAGCGACCCGTTTGATCAGGGGCAGCATGACCCGAAATTCATCGGGAGTCCTTTGATGGTCGACGAACAGCAGGCAACTTCCAGGGTGATCCGTGTAGGGCAGAGGCACCACTGCCGCCGCCGGAGGGGCGGCGGCCTGACCTTCAATCGAGAACTGCTCGAACATCCGGCCACAGTCTGCCGGATCCAGCACCACGGCTTCCGCCGGGGGCCAGGACGCTGAATCGCGAAGCTTGAACAGGTCCGCCGCCAGCTCGTCATCCCTCCGGATGTGGTAGTGGGCGGTGGCCACCAGATGCGGGCCCGCCGGTTCCAGGCAGGCCCCATAGGAGATGGCCTTGAGGATGCAGACCCGCTCCAGGACCGAAGCGAGCATTTCGACCGGGTCGGTGCCGATACCCGTCTGCTCGGCCACCAGACCGAGCATGGTGATGTCCTCCGCGCGCTCAGCAAGCGCTTCGTTTTCCTTCTCCAGCACATGGAGGCGGTCCTGCAGGTCCTGCATATTCTCGGCATCTGGCGTCATGAGTCAGGCTCCGAGGAAGGTTTCCAGCTCGTTCACCAGTCGTTGCGGCTGGTCCTCCTGGAAGAAATGGCCTGCTTCGGGGATCTCCACCAGGCGGCTGCCTGGGATCTCCTGGTGGAGGCGATGGGCGATCTCGGCGCTGAGATAGACGTCTTCGGTACCCCTGAGGATCAGGAAGGGAATTCGGGTCTGGCGGAGCTCTGCCGTGATGTCCGTCAGGTCATGGTTGTCCAGGGATTCCGCGAAATGCAAGAAGGCCTTGCGGCCCAGGCGCGTCAGCATGGGCTTCCAGAACAGGGACATCAACTCCGGCGTGACCCGCTCCTTGTGGAAGACCCCCCGCTGGACGATCAGCTTGAAGGCACCGAGGTCCAGCGCGGCCATGGCCAGCTGCCGGATGATGGGAGTCCGCATGGTGATGATCGGCTGGACGGGCCAATAGTCGAAGGCCACGCCGTTCATCACCACCGCATGGGTCAACCGGTCGGGATGCTTCACCGCGAAGCGCTGGGCGATCCCGCCGCCGATGTCATGGCCGACGAAGCCAAAGGGCCCCAAGCCAAGGGCCTGAGTGAAGGCCTCCAGGCGCTCGACATGGGCGGCGATGCTGTAGCTCTGGTCCAGGGGCATGTCGGAGTCCCCACAACCCAGCAGATCCACGGCGACCACATCGTGGTTCCGGGCCAACTCAGGAAGCAGGTTCCGCCAGATGAACGAGTAGGTGGTGATGCCATGCACCAGCAGCAGCGGGCTACCCAGCCCCTGCCGGCGATAGGCAAGGTCGTGGCCCTGGATCCGGATCTTCTGAGCGGCGGCCTGGAACATGGTGGGGTTCCCAGCGTGAAGAAGTGGCTTGTGCTGACCTGGAGGTCATATTACATGGAAGGAGCCTGAAGTCTTGGCATATCCATTGGAAGGGTTCATAGCCTTGGCCTTCCCATCGGGGCCGGTGACCCCGGGCTTGAACTTTCAGCCTGCCCGGGCGCCTCAGGGCTGGTTCCAACTCCGACCGCCAGGGACGGGCGATGGCTTATTAACACTGTGTAAAGCGACCATTCATTTATCCCCTTTCAAATCACTGATCTACCGGCCCAGCGCTACTCTGAGCCCAGCATAGGTTCCGGAGGATGTCATGGCCGTCAATCTCAAAGGTCGCAGTTTTCTCACGCTGATGGACTTCACGCCCCTGGAGGTGCGCTACCTCTTGGATCTCTCCCGGGACCTGAAGGCAAAGAAGCGCATGGGCATCTACAACGACCTGCTCAAGGGCAAGAACATCGTGCTGCTCTTCGAGAAGGCCAGCACACGCACGCGCTGCGCCTTCGAGGTGGGCGCGTTGGAAGAGGGCGCCCACGTGACTTTCCTGGATTCCAGCAGCTCCCAGGTGGGCAAGAAGGAATCCATCGAGGACAGTGCCAAGGTGCTGGGCCGCTTCTACGACGGCATCGAGTATCGCGGCTACAAGCAGGAGGTGGTCGAAGCCCTGGCCAAGCACTCAGGCGTGCCCGTCTGGAACGGTCTCACGGACACGGACCACCCCACCCAGATCCTGGCGGACTTCCTCACCATTGAGGAGCACGTGGCCAAGCCCCTGCACAAGGTGAAGCTGGTGTTCTGCGGTGACATCCGCAACAACATGAGCTACGCCCTCATGTACGGTGCCGCCAAGACCGGCATGCACATGGTGGCGCTCGGGCCCAAGGACCTGGCCCCCGATCCCAAGGTGCTGGCCGCCGCCCGCGAAGCCGCCAAGCTCACCGGCGCCACCATCGAAGTGACCGACAACGTGGAGGAAGCGGTGAAGGGCGCCGACGTGCTCTACACCGATGTCTGGGCCAGCATGGGCGAGGAGGACCAGATCCCCGCCCGGGTGAAGCTGCTCACGCCCTTCAAGGTCACCATGGACATGGTGCAGAAGACCGGCAACCCCGACCTGAAGTTCCTCCACTGCCTGCCCGCCTTCCACGACTTCGAGACCAAGCTGGCCAAGGAGCAGCAGGCCCTCGGCTTCGACATCCGCGAAGTCACCGACGAGGTCTTCCGTTCCAGGCACAGCGTGGTCTTCGACGAGGCCGAAAACCGCATGCACACCATCAAGGCCGTCATGGTCGCCACCATCGCCTGAGGCCACCGATCCACACTGGCATTGCATTTACCGCAGAGAACACAGAGGGCGCAGAGGCCTTTCGGACCAGCCATGGCTTCGGCCAGTTTCTGGTGGAAAAGAATTTCTAACCACCGATGAACACCGATTCACACCGATAAAAGAATGAAAACTGCAATGCAGCTTCAAGCGCTCGGCTGCACGCGCACGGGCCCGCCGAAGGCGGCTTCCGGCGCAGCCGGAAGGGATCCCGGGGGCGCCGGGGACCGCGTCCCAGAAAGCGCAGCCCCGGCGCCCCCGGGATCCAGCCCGCGCCTGGCTGAGACGATCCCAACCCTCACCAGCGCACTTATCTTTATCAGCTTTTCATCGGTGTTCATCGGTGTGCATCGGTGGCAAAATTTGTTTGGGTCCTTTCTCTGCGCCCTCTGCGTTCTCTGCGGTTAACTCTGTTTCCATCCGAATCCAGCGCGCAGCTCAGAAGTCCCCGATAGCCGCCACGAGCCGGGTCCAGAGCTCACCACCCTGGGTGCCGTTGGTGAGGATGACGAGCCCGGTTCCGCGCGCGGGTGAGAACTGTGAGAAGCAGCGGAAGCCGGTGCGGTTGGCCCCACTGTGGTGGGCGATGTCCCCCTGGACGGTGGCGTTGAGCGACCAGCCCAGGCCCCAGTAGACGCCCTGGCCCTGGGCAGCGCCCGGGCGTTCCAGGGGCTCGCGGGCGCCCACCGCCACCTGGTGCCGCAACATCTCCTGCGCCGAACCCTTGGACAGCAGGGACGATTCGCCCCGCTCGGCCTTCAGCAGCTCCACCAGCAGGCGCGCGTAGTCGTCGGCGGTGGTGTAGAGCGTGTAGGCCGCATTGGGATGCAGGTACCTGGACTTTGGCAGGGCCGCACCAGTATCGCCATGGCCCGTGGCCTGCCGGACCCCGAGGTCCGGCGTCCACCCGTAGTCGCTGTGCCGCAGCCCCAGGGGACCAAAGAGGTTCCGCTGGGCCAGGCGGTCCAGGGGCAGCCCGGTGATGAGCTCGATCCGCCGCTGGAGGTAGAAGAACCCCTCGCCGGAATAGGAGAAGCGCGTCCCGGGCCGAAACAGCAACTGGAGCGGCCCTTCGCGCTCCTCGCCACCGGGGCGCCAGTTGGGATAGCCGGAGGTGTGGGAGAGCACCATGCGCGCCGTGACCAGCCGTTTGTCGGGCGAGTCCGGTACGAGCTGCTCCGGCCCGTATTCCACCAGGGGCCGGTCCAGATCCAGGCGCTTGCCGTCCATCAGTTGCATGGCCAGGAGGGCGAAGATGGGTTTGCTCATGGAAGCCGCCTCGAACACCGTGTCCGGGGTGACTGACTCTTTGGAGCCAGCCGCGCGGACGCCATAGCCCCTGGACCAGGCGACCTTCCGGTCCCGGATCAGGGTGATGGCCAGGCCGGGCACGTGGTGCTCCGCCAGGAGGGCGGGCACGAGCTGATCCAGGGTGGCGATCAGCGCCTCCCCGGTGAGCTGGCTGGCCCGGCCGGCGGGTGCCACCTGCCCCAGGGCCAGGGTGGCACTGCGGCGCACGGCCTCGTCCCGGTCGCTGAGGCACTGCGTCAGCGCCGGCGCCGCCGCCTGGGCCGCCACGCCGAGGCCGCCGAGCGCCACCGCCGCCGCCTGCCGCACGTGCTCGCTGGGGTCCGCGAGCAGGTGGATCAGTTCAGGCAAGGCCCTCCTCGCCGGAGTGCCCACACGACCGAGGGCGATGGTGGCCGACCAGCGCAGCTCGGCGTTGTTCTGCCCAAGGGCCCGCACCAGCGCCGGCACCGCGGCTTCGCCGATGCGGCCCAGGGCCGCGGCTGCCGCCCCGCGCAGGTACGGATCCTCCTGGCCAAGGGCCGCCACCAGGGGCTCCACGGCCTCATGCGCCGCAGGCCCCAGTCGCCCCAACTCCGCGGCGGCGCGTTCCCGCACCTTCGGCTCGACATCCGCAAGGCTCCGCACCAGGGTGGCCACCTCGGCCGGGGCCGCAGCCTTGAGCCCTGGACTGAAGCCAGCAGACAGAAACAGAACGAAAACCAGCAGGGATCGGATCAAATTCATGGGTCACCGCCACAGCCAAGTGTAGGGAGCATTGGGCTGTCGCAGGACCGTCTTCACCGACGCCGAGCAGGAAGCGCCTTCCGTCGAGGCAGAGCCGGTCGCCACCAGCAGCTGAGGCCACCAGCCCCTTCCTGTCTTTATCAGCTTTTCAACGGTGTTCATCCTGGCTGAAGCGCTGTTGATCTTTTCTCCGCGCCCTCTGCGTTCTCTGCGGTTCAATCTTTCCTTCTTGCTGCCCTTGGCGCTCCTCCGTGCCCTTGGTGGAGATCCTTGTCACTGCTGCTATTGTTGGGACCACCAACCCACCTGGAGTACCCATGCGCGCAGCCCGGCTGTTCCTCGTTCCAGTCCTCGCGGTTCTGTCCCTGGCGGCACAGGAACCCTCCCTGTCCGGCACCTGGACCACCACCAAGGCGGATGACATCGCGGGGGCCATCGACAAGGTGGTGGCCGACATGTTCTGGCCCAAGAGCAGCATCGCCCGGAAGAAGCTCACCCGGCTGAACCCTGCCTACAAGAAGGCCGTCATCGCCATCTCTGAAACGGGCGTCTTCGTGAAGTTCGACGAGCGTGACTCCATCCCCATGCCCGCGGGCGGCAAGCCCGGCCCCTGGACCCGCGAGGACGGTGACAAGTTCGTGGTGGCCGCCCAGGTCACGAAGGATCAGCTGATCCAGACCTTCAAGAACGACGAGGGCGAGCGCACCAACATCTTCAAGCTGAGCCCCGATGGCAAGACCTTGACCATGAACGCCACGGTGAAAAGCCCCCAGCTGCCCAAGCCCCTGACCTATGCCATCACCTTCGGGCGGTAGGGGCTCAGATGGGCCCGGCCTTCGGGGCGCTGCTGTTCCGTCGGGGTAGTCCATGAAACCCGTCACTCGCTTCCTCGCCCTCGCCCTGGCCCTGTTCCTGACCTCGTGCCATCAGGCCCCGGGCTCTCGCCCGGTTCCCAGCTCCGATGCGGCCCCCAGTGTGGCGGACGCGGAGGCGGTCCTGGGTTTTCTCAACGCCTATGGTCGCCGGGATCTGGAGGCCATGATGAGGCAACTGGATGAGGATGCCGTCTTCCGCAGCTCCGGCGGAGCCCTGTCCAAAACGCAGATCCGGACTTTCTTCCAGACTTCCTTCCAGAAGCATCCGAACCTCCGGGTCGAAGTGGGTCCCCTGAAGCAAATACGGGCAACCGTCCGCGCCAGCGTCAAGGTCGAGACCAACGCCATCTGGACCGACACCTGGATCTTCGAGATGAAGGGCCACCGGATTCACGCCTACTCCTTCGCGTCCGACCAGCACTAGGGTCTGCTTTCAAAGTGGATGCGAGCTGCGGCGGAGCCAGCCGCGTGCACGGCCACCGTGGTGGCTTCAGCGCAACCCCACCACCAGGGCCACGCCCAGGGTGAGCACCAGCACTGCCACGGCCTTCCAGCGATTCAGGGGCTCGCCGAACAGGAACCAGCCCAGTAGCACGGCACTGGCCATGCCGAGGCCGCGCTTGACCACTTCGATGAAGCCGATGGGCGCCCAGCGGAAGGCCTCGATCTGCACTGCCAGGGCCGCGGCACCGATGACCACGGCGCTGCCCACCAGGAGCGGGTGGGCGGCCAGGGGGCGCAGCGCCTGCAGAAAGGGGCGCCCTTGCCCGCGCAGCAAGGTCCACAGCAGCAGAAGCAGGGCCACGGCCGCCGTGACCACCGGCGCGTACCAGGACCCCGCGCCCAGAGACACCGCGGTCTGGTCCAGCACGCTGGTGCAGCTCCAGAGCAGGGCCACCAGTGCCATGCGGCGCACGCCTGGTTCGCGGGCGGTGACCGCCAGGCCCTTCCAGGCGCCGCCGCTGCGCCCCAGCACCACGGCCCCCAGCACCACCAGCGCCGCGCCCGCGTACTGAGCGACACCCGGCGCCTGCCCGCGGAAGAGCCAGGCCAGGGTGGTGGAGAGCACTGGCGTGAAACTCAGCAGCGGGATCATGAGGCTCAAGGGCGAGAGCCGCAGGGCATCCAGGAACAGGACCAGGGCCAGCGCGTTCAGCAGGGCCGAGCCAGCCAGGGGCGGGAGACAGGCCATGGGCAAGCCGAAGGGTTCCCGGGTCGCGGCCCACAGGGCCAGCAGGGGCGCCTGGGCCAGGGGCAGGAGCAGGGCCAGGTGAACCGGCGACACTTCCCGGGACAGCCGCTTCCTGAGGGCATCAAAGGTGGCCCAGGACACGGCCCCGACGAGGGTGAAGGCCAGACCGATTCCAGTGATGGGCACGCCCTAGTGGACTCCCACCGTGGACAGCAGTCTGGAGCCAGCGACGTAGCAGGTCTTGTGGGTGATGTGATGCTCGAACTCGTGGCGGAACTTCTGCAGGGCGGAGTCCATGGGGCCACAGGCGGCGTCACCCAGCGGGCACAGGGTACGCATGCTGATGCGCGGCGTGAGACTGGAAATCAGATCCAGATCCGCCATGCGCCCCTCGCCATGTTCGATGCGGTAGAGGATCATCTCCAGCCAGTTGCAGCCTTCGCGGCAGGGGGTGCACTGGCCACAGCTCTCGTGGGCGTAGAATTTGATGAGGCGCAGTGTGGCCTGCACCATGCAGACACCCTCGTCCATGACGATGAGGCCGCCGGAGCCGGCCATGGAGCCCCGGGCCTTCACGGTGTCGAAGTCAAGCGGACAGTCGAAGTCCTTGTCGTCGAACATGGGCGCGCTGGCCCCACCGGGGATGATGGCCTTGATCTTTTTTCCGGTGCTGGAGCCGCCTGCCAATTCCTCCACCAGGAAGTTCATGGGCGTGCCCAGGGGCAGCTCGTAAATGCCCGGGCGCTTCACGTGGCCGCTCACGCCGAAGATGCGGGTGCCCGTGTTCTTGGGCGTGCCCAACTTAGCGTACTCGGCGCCACCCATGCGCAGGATCGGCGGCACGGCGGCCAGGGTCTCCACGTTGTTCACGGTGGTGGGCTGGCCGAAGGCGCCCTTGGCTGCCGGGAAGGGCGGCTTGACGCGGGGCTCGCCGCGACGGCCCTCCAGGGAGTTGAGCAGAGCCGTCTCCTCACCACAGATGTAGGCGCCGGCGCCGCGGTAGACCAGCAGGTCGTAGTCCCAGCCGGTGCCCAGGATGTTCTTCCCCAGGTAGCCCGCATCGCGCGCCTGCTGGATGGCGGCCTCCAGCTTCTCGACGAGCCAGAGGAACTCGCCGCGCACATAGATGTAGCCCATGGTGCACTGCATGGCCCAGCCGCCGATGATCATGCCCTCGATGAGCTGGTGGGGGTTGTATTCCAGGATGACGCGATCCTTGAAGGTGCCCGGCTCGCCCTCGTCCGCGTTGCAGACCAGGTAGCGGGTGAACTTGCGCTCCGCCGTGTCCTTGGGCATGAAGGACCACTTGAGCCCCGCCGGGAAGCCTGCGCCGCCGCGGCCCCGGATGCCCGATGCCTTGACTTCCTCGGTGACGGCTACGGGCTCCAGCTTCAACGCGGCCTTCATGGCCACGTAGCCCTCGTGCCGCTGCTCGTAGGTCTTCAGCTGCCAGTTGTCCAGATCGCCCGCTCCACGAAGCATCAGGTTCGGGAATTTCTCCGAACCGAAGCCGGGGAAGGTGTAGACGTGGGGATCAGGCTTGGTGCGGATGGCGGCCATCGTCGTTCCTCCGCTTACGAGGCCCAGGGGCGGTAGTCGCCCCGCTTGCAGGCTTCCATGACTTCGATCAGCTTCTGCTCGTCCACCAGCTCGTCGTAGACATCTTGGTTCACCTGGATGCAGGGCGACATGCCGCAGCCGGCCAGGCACTCCACTTCTTCCACGCTCCACAGGCCATCGGCGCTGGGGCCTTTCCCGGGCTGTACGCCGGTCTTTTCGCAGACCTTCTCCAGCAGCTGGGCGGCACCGCGCAGGGCGCAGCTGATGTTGGTGCAGACCGAGAGGTGGAACTTACCCACCGGCGCCTTCTGGTACATCGTGTAGAAGGTGGCCACACCGAATACGTGCCCTTCGGGGATGCCGATGGCCCTGGCCACGGCCTTCATGGCGGCAAGGCTCACGAAGCCGAACTCGCGCTGGGCGATGTGCAGGGCCGGCAAGGTGGCGGCGAGCTTGTCCGGATACAGCGCCATGATCGCCTGGATCTCGGCGATGGCCTCGGGGCTCAACTCCTGGCGCTCGGATACCGGCAACCGTTGGCCCGGGGCCAGGGGTTCGTTCGAGGTCTCGGGGGGCTGGGGATGGTTCATAGGCGCACTCGCATGAGGGGCCAGTTTAGCTGAAAGCAGCTGGGGGACACCGGCTTTAACCCGATGCCCCCCATCCCGACTTGCGGCCCCTGACTCAAAGGTCGCAGTGGCTCCCGTCACAGTAGGGCGGAGTCTTGGTGTGCTTGCACTGGCAGAGCGCCTTCTTCGCGGCCTCCGGGACTTCGAATTTCATGGGGCGCAGCTCGCAGGCCTTGTGGGCGCCGTCACAAAAGGGCTGTTTGGCGCTGAGACCGCAGGTGCACCAGAAGTAGGTTCCGGGCTCCAGGTCCAGCACCGCCGGAACCTTGGCCGCGACTTTCGGGAGGCCTTCGCTCATGGGCTTGCCTTACTTTCCGGCTTCGACGTTCAGGCTGATGGCCACTTCGTCGCCCACGAGGGGAATGCCGTACTTCACGCCATAGTCACTGCGGTTGAGGGTGAGGGCGCCATCGATGAAACCGGCCATCACGGTGCCAGGCTTCATGCCCGGCTGGGTGCCGGCGTTGGTGATGGGGAAAGTGATGGTCTTGGTGACGCCCTTCATGGTGAACGCGCCAGTCACTTCCAGCTTGCCCTTGGCTACTTCCTTCACGGCGGTGCTCTTGAAGGTGATGGTGGGGAACTTCTCCACGTCGAAGAAATCGGCACTCTTCAGGTGCTTGTCGCGGCCTTCGTTGTCCGTGTTGATGCTGGCAGCCTCGATGGTGACTTCGACACTGGACTTGCTGATGTCAGCGGCATCCACCTTGATGATGCCGCTGAACTTCGCGAAGCGCCCGCTGACCTTGGCTAGGGCGTGGCGCACCTTGAAGCTGACCTCACTGTGGACGGGGTCGATCTTGTAGGTGTCCTGGGCCAGGGCAGGCAAGGCCACCAGAGCGAGAACGGCAAGGACAGTGCGGAAGGGGTGACGCATGAGATCTCCTCGAAATGGGTGTTGCACCATGCGACCGAGTGTAGGCAGGAATTCGAGAGTTGCAACACCTTTTTTGTGAAATTCTGGCATCCTCGATGGGAAGGGATCAGCCATGCACATCCGTGAGGAACTCCAGATCACCAAGCCCATCGAACCGGGGCACGAAGTGGCCCTGTCGCTGCTCCTCACCCGGGAGTACGTGGCCCGGCTCTTCGACGAGGGCCTCTATGAGCCAGAAGGCATCTCCGACCAGCAGTTCAACGTGCTGCGCATCCTCAAGGGCGGGCCCAAGGAAGGCTACCTGGTCAAGGACCTCCGCTGCCGCATGATCTACCGCTTTGCAGACGTACCGCGCCTGGTGAACCGCCTGGAGGCCCGAGGCCTGGTCAAGCGCTGCGAGAACCCCGCTGACCGCCGCGGCAGCCGCGTGCAGATCATCGCCAAGGGCCTGGCCCTGGAGGCCCGGTTGCACGGCCGGCACGAGGCCCTCTGCCAGCAGGTGGACCGCTGCCTCTCCAAAGAAGAATGCGAGACCCTGCTGGGACTGCTCGAACGGCTGCGCAACGACCACCGGGCGCAATTGGAGGCGCTGCAGAAGGCGTGAACAGCCGTTCCTGGGGTTGATAATGAGAAGGCCGGAATGAACGTGGCCACCTGCAACCGGAATGACCCGGGGCTCGCCCTGGTATGGGCGAAGGCTGAGAGATAGGCCCTTTCGTGGGGCGGAACTCCCGCTCAGAGCGCTCCGCTGCGGCTGTACCGGAGTGTCAAATCGTCCGCAATCGAAGGATTTGGAATCGAAGAGCCAAGCGTAATTTCGTGTGTAGTTGCGACGATACGACAGTAATTGTCTATTTCTTGGTTTCTTGGAACGCCGATGTTCACAGGGGCTTATCGTCTGTTCCAGGGGCGTAATTAGGCGTGTTGACGCCAAACGAATTGGCTTAACAACCATATCGATAACCCCGCCATCACTGTGCCTGAGGATTCCTTGGAACTGGCAGCTGACCACGGCCAAGAATATCTTGCCTGCGAAGGACGCCAATGAACGAGTCGCAACGTACGGGAAAGATCCCCGCCAGTGCGGCATTTGGTTGCGATTGTCGTAGTCCTTTGGGGTTAAGCCGATGCGCATTTGGGATGACAATTATCGCACCAATTCAGAAAAATTTAATCCGCAAACCCGCACCACCGCTAGGTCTACAAAGATGGCTAGAAAATCACGACTTGACCTGATCGACATCGCGACACATATTCACGGCTCACCTCCGGAGATGGATGCCCGGAGCCTCAACTTCCGATCGGTACCGAAATTCCCAGTACGTCCACCCGGCCCTGAGCGGGTGGTTGTGGTGAGAACTGGGGGAGCTAGGCGCACCCACCCGATCGGTGCGATTCACAGCACTGCTGAGACCTTCATCGGCCATCAGCGCTTCATCTTTCCCTCGCCCAGCCTCCCGTTTCAACCCGGGGCGCGCCTGGGGGTGGTTTTTGATCAAGGAGAATCCGCATGAACTCAAGGTCCCTCAGGTTCACATCGTTGTTGGGGGTTGCGCTGCTGGCGCTACCGGCCCTCAACTGCGGCAAGAGCCAGTCCCAGACAGCCACCCAGACCCCGGCCCCGGGTCAACCGAGCAGCCCGGCTCCGTTCGTCTATAACGAAGTTGCCACGGGGCTTTCCAAGCCCACGGGCATCACCCTTGGTGGGGCCAACACGCTCGTGGTGGCCCAGCAGCCTGCAGCCCCCCAGGACGCTTCCATCGCCACCATCAGCCTCAGCACCGGTGCCATCCATTTGCGTGGCACCGGTCCCGCTGTCCAGTCGGGTTTCGCGGCCAACCATGCCGGAAGACTCTACTGGGTGGACGCATCGAAGGGCGCCCTGATGACCCAGGGCACCACCGATGAGTCGCCAACCGTTCTGCATTCGGGCGGCCTGCTGCCAGCCACCACCATTGCCGTGGATTCCGCAGATCGGGTTTACGTTGCCGACGTGTCCCCCATGGCGGGCGGTACGGCCGCCGTCCTCGTGAGAGGCGGATCCATCTCTTCCATCCCAGATGCTTCGGGCCCTGCAAAAACCACCCTCGTGGCGGGAACTTCCGGGGATCTCTACTGGACCAGCAGCGTGGCCGGCGTCCTCTACCACCGCGCGCCCAACGGCACCGGCAATGTGCTCGTGTCGGGTCTGAACGCCCCCCAGGGCCTGGCCCTCAACGCGTCTGAGAATGTCCTCTACTTCACCGAGGTCCCCACGCCGGGAGTGGACGGTAGCGCAGGCGGCCGCAACACCGTGAACGCCCTCGATCTCTCCACCCTGGCCCGGAGGGTGGTCCACACCGGCGACCCGCAGCCCACAGGTGTGGCGGTAGCGCCCAACGGGAACGTGTACTGGACCAGCACCAGCCGGGGCACTGTCATGGTGGCAGTACCCACCCAGGCCGCGGCCGTGACGCCCCAGTTCGTGGCCACGCTCACCGGGGCCGAAGAGGTCCCGCCCGTGACCACCTCGGCCCAGGGACAGGCGACCTTCAGCCTGGCCACTTCCACCAACGAATCCGACGATCATGCTTCCTCTAGTCCTGCCCTCCGGTACCGGATTTCAATCACCGGGATCACCCACGTGCGTCAAATCGAGATCCACCAGGGCGACAATGGAAAGACGGGCGCCCTGGTAGCGACCCTCTCCCGGGGCGAAGATTTCGGTGAAGAAGAAGACGACGCCCATGGCAGCGGTTTCGCAGCTTATGGCCAAATCCGCGTCCGGAATCTCAAGGGTCCCTTCGCGAGCGACTGGGCGGGGTTCAATGCGGCCCTTTCGGCCGGCGGCCTCTACTTGAACGTGCTGACCCAGGACCACCCTACCGGCGAAATCCGAGGCCAGATCACCTCCACGGTCACCACTCCCACGAACCATCCCCCCACGGCCGTCATCACAGCGCCCGCGGCGAACGTCACCATCCAGGTTGGCCAATCCGTCAGCTTCGCCGGCACCGCCACAGATCCTGAGGGCGACGCCGTGACGGTCCTTTGGTCCTTCGGGGACGGCACCAGTTCGCCCCTGCTGACGCCGGGAAACCACACCTATCCCGTCGCCGGGACCTACACCGTGCGCCTCACGGCCACGGATTCCAAAGGACTGGTGGACCCCAACCCCCCCACCCGGACCATCACCGTCCAGGCAGCCACGGTGAACCTGCCGCCCACCGGCGTCATCACGTCACCGCTCGGCAATGTCACCATCGTCGCCGGCCAGCCGGTCTCCTTCTCCGGCACCGTCTCGGATCCCAATGGTGATCCGGTCACCGTGCTCTGGACCTTTGGCGACGGTGGCACGTCTACCCTGCTGGCGCCCGGCAATCACGTCTATACCACCGCCGGGACCTACACGGTGCACTTCACGGCCACTGATTCCAAAGGGCTGGCGGACCCCGCTCCGCCCACCCGGACCATCACCGTCCAGACCGCGGCAGTGAACCTGCCGCCCACCGCCACGATCACGGCTCCTGCCGCCAATGTCACCATCACGGCGGGCCAAGCGGTGTCCTTCACGGGCACCGCCACGGATCCCAACGGGGATGCGGTGACCGTGCTCTGGACGTTCGGGGATGGGGCCACCTCCACCCTGCTGACGCCCGGCAACCACACCTACGCCGCGGCTGGAGCCTACACCGTCACCCTGACGGCCACCGATTCCAAGGGACTGAAGGACCCTGCCCCGCCCACCCGGACCATCACTGTGACCGCCGTCGGCCCAGCTGCACCCACCCTCACCCAGCTGCAGACGACAATCTTCACGGCGTCCTGCATCGGCTGCCACTCGGCGGGCGGCAGCGCGGGGATGAACCTCACCGCGGGCAATTCCTACGCCAACCTGGTGAACGTACCGGCTACCACCCTCCCGGGAATGCGCGTCGTGCCGGGCAGTCCCAGCACCAGCGCCCTGGTGACTCAGCTGGCGAGTGGACACCGCAGTGTTTCAGCGGCGAACCAGTCCCTCATTTCCGCCTGGATCACCGCCGGCGCGCTCAACAACTGATGAGGTCGAAGTGGTGGGGGCAGTGAACCCCCGTCTGAAGCCCAAGGCTCACGGAGGCGGCGAGGATAACCGCCCCCGTGAGTCCTTGTTTACCCATAGGCCGAGTAGTCGCACCCTGGGCTGACGCTATTCCTGGCGGTCACTGCTCCAGAAGAATTGCACGGCTACCTGCTCTGGCAGGACTCGACACATCCTGTGCCTCGCCCCTGCGGGGTCATGCGCTGCGCGCGCGGTCGGCCTACCTCCAGCTATCGCACGCTGCGCGTGCTCCCACTCGGCTGCGCCTCGCGGAGCTGGAGCCTCCCTGCTACTTCATGACTCGGCACATCCTGTGCCTCGCCCCTTCGGGGTCATGCGCTAACGCGCACGGTCGGCCTACGCTCCTGCTTCGGCCTCATGGCACCAAGCCCGCCATCGGGCTTCGCCCGCTGGCAGTCCTCGGCGCGTTATCGGTCCAGTTCGCCGGCAATGATGCTGACTCGGCACATCCTGTGCCTCGCCCCTTCGGGGTCATGCGCTAACGCGCACGGTCGCGCTACGCTCCTGCTTTGCGCTCATTGCCCCCAGCCCGCCATCGGGCTGCGCCGGCTGGCAGTCCTCGGCGCGTTATCGGTCTAGCTCACCTGCAATGATGTTCATAGCGCCGAGGACTGCTACCGCATCGGCGATGAGGGTGCCTTTCACCTGGTCTTCGAAGCTGCTGAAAATGGGGAGGCAGGGGGGGCGGACGCGGATGCGGTAGGGGTTCTTGCCGCCGTCGCTGACGAGGTAGAAACCCAGTTCGCCGTTGGCGGCCTCGGTGGCGCTGTAGACTTCGCCCACAGGCATCTCCATGCCATGCATGATGAGCTTGAAGTGGTGGATGAGGCTTTCCATCCGGGTGTAGACCTTCTCCTTGGAGGGCAGCGCGATCTTGGGATCGTCCACCATGACGGGGCCCGGCTCCAGCCGGTCCAGGACCTGGCGGATGATGCGCAGGCTCTGGCGCATCTCCTCCACCCGGACCAGGTAGCGGTCGAACACGTCGCCGGTGGTGCCCACGGGGATGTCGAAGTCGTAGGTCTCGTAGCCCAGATAGGGCTGCGACTTCCGCAGGTCCTGGGGCACGCCCGCGGCGCGGAGGCAGGGGCCCGTATAGCCCCAGTTGACCGCATCCTCGGCGCTGATGGCGCCGATGCCCTTGGTGCGGCCATGCCAGATGGGACTGTGGGAGAGCAGCCGTTCGCACTCGTCCACGGCCGCTTCGCACTCCACCAGGAAGCGCTCGACCATGGGCACGAAGCCCTCGGGCAGATCCCGGAAGACGCCACCGATGCGGGTGAAGCTGGTGTGCAGCCGCTGGCCCGTGGCCATCTCGAAGAGGTCGTAGGTCGTCTCACGCTGCTTGAAGAGGTAGAGGAAGACCGTGAAGGCGCCGATGTCCACGGCGTTCACGCCCACGCAGACGATGTGGTCTGCGATCCGCGCCAGCTCGGACATGAGCACCCGGATCTGCTGCGCCCGCTTGGGGATCTCGATGCCCAGGAGCTTCTCCACCGCGCCGGCGTAGCCCACGTTGTTCATGATGGCGCTGCAGTAGTTCAGGCGGTCGGTGAGGGGGATGAACTGCGTGTAGCTGAGGCTCTCACCCAGCTTTTCCACACCCCGGTGGAGGTAGCCCATCTCGGGCGTGGCCTTGACGATGGTCTCGCCCTCGAGCTCGAGCACAATGCGCAGGGTGCCGTGGGTGGTGGGGTGGGAGGGCCCCATGTTGACGATCATGCGATCGCCGTCGTTCTGCTGCCGGGGCATGGCCGTGGCTTCCATGGTCATGGCCTACTCCCTCGAGCCGTGGTTGTAGGGGGCGGTGCAGCCTTCCATGCAGAAGGCGTCCCCGCCATCCAGGGGGAAGTCCTTGCGCAGGGGATGGCCCGGGAAGTCGTCCCAGGTGACCAGGCGCCGCATATCCGGGTGGCCCTCGAACCGGATGCCGAAGAGGTCGAAGACTTCGCGCTCGAACCAGTTCGCGGTCTTGAAGGTGCCGGTCAGGGTGGGCATGGTCTCGCCATCGGCCACCGTGACCTTCAGCCGCAAGCGCTCCTGGTTGGCCAGGTTCAGCCAGTGGTAGACCACGTCGAAGCGGCCGATCCCCTGTTCGGCCCGCTCGGGCCAGTCCACGGCCGTGATATCCACCAGCAGCTGGAAGCCCTCGCGGTGGAGCAGCTCCACCACGGCCAGGAAGGTCGCCTTGGCCACCACGATGGTCTGATCGCCCCGGAAGGCGTGGCGGTCGGTAATGGTGCCCGGGAGCTGGGCGTCGATGTGCTCGATGATCATGGCCATGCTCCTAGAAAATCGTGCCGACGCCGCGTTCGGCGGCACCGGTCAGCATGGTGCGGATGGCCTGCTGGCCCGTGAGGCCCTGCTCCGCCTGGATGGTCTCCTGCCGCGCCAGGCTCTCGTAGAACCGGGCGATGTGGTCCTTGCGCATGGACATGGATTCTTTTTCGATCTTCTCCTGCAGCTTCATGATGCCGTAGAGGATGCTCTCGGGCCGCGGCGGACAGCCGGGCACGTAGACGTCCACGGGGATCACCCGGTCCACGCCCTGGAGGGTGGCGTAGGTGCGGTAGATGCCACCAGAACTGGCGCAGACGCCCACGGACACCACCCACTTGGGCTCGGCCATCTGGGCGTAGATGGTGCGGAGCACCGGGGCCATCTTGTTGGTGATGGTGCCAAGGATCAGCATCATGTCGCTCTGCCGGGGGCTGAAGCGCATGGCCTCGGCGCCGAAGCGGGCCAGGTCGTACTTGGAGGCCGCCATGCTCATGAACTCGATGGCGCAGCAGGCGGTGCCGAAGGGCAGCGGCCAGAGGCTGTTCTTGCGGCCCCAGTTGACCACCGCATCCAGGCGGGTGGTCACCACGGCGTCGTTGATGTCCAGCTCGGCCATGTCAGCGCTCCCACTCGAAGGCGCCCTTGCCCCAGGCGTAGATGAAGCCCACCAGCAGGGTGGCCATGAAGCTCAGCATGGCCCCGAAGGTCCACAGGGCGTGTCTGTAGTTCACGGCCCAGGGCAGCAGGAAGGCCGCTTCCACGTCGAACAGGATGAAGAGCATGGCCGTCAGGTAGAACTTCACGGAGTATTTGTGCCGGGCGCCCACCTGCAGGGGGGCCACGCCGCACTCGTAGGGCCGCAGCTTGGCCGTCTGCGGATTGTTCGGCTTCAGCAGGGGCAGCACCCAGCCCGACAGCACGAGAATGGCGATGGCGGTCACGGCGGCAACCAGCAGCAGGATGAGGACCGACAGGAAGGGCGATGCGGGATGGGCCATGGCGCTCTCGGGCGGAGGGTTCCGCGAGCGTCCAGCTTAGCGCCTTTGAACCATGGGGGTCCGTGTCAAGATCACAAGGACCCCCTGGCCCCGCTGGGTTAGACTACTGGCCTCGCCGGGCTAGACCACCGGCTACGCTGGGCTAGAATTGACTCCCCCACCCTTTTCCCGGGAACCCCATGAGCGACCTGAAGCTGCGCGTCAAAGAGATGATCATCGAGCGCCTGAAGCTCGAGGGCATGGCCCCGGAGCAGATCCTGGACGACGCGCCCCTCTTTGGCGACGGCCTGGGCCTCGACTCCATCGATGCCCTGGAGCTGGTGCTGGGCATCGAGCAGGTCTTTGGCGTCAAGATCGAGGACGAGGCCGCGGGCATGAAGGCATTCAAGTCGGTGCAGGCCCTTACGGACTTCATTGCCGAGCACGCGAAAGTCTGATTCCAAGATGACGGATATCCCGGCCCACCTGCCGCACCGCTACCCCTTCCTGCTGGTGGACCGGGTCCTGGAGCGGGAGCCCGGCCGGAGCGTGGTGGCGGAGAAGCTCGTCACCAACGGCGAGCCCTACCTGCAGGGCCACTTCGAGGGCCGTCCCATCGTGCCCGGCGTGCTGCTGCTGGAGATGCTGGCCCAGGCCGGGGGCTTCCTGGAGGCCGACTCCCTGCACGGAGCCGCCATCTTCCTGGCCGCGGTGCAGGACGCCCGCTTCAAGGCCCCCGCCCTCCCCGGTGACCGCCTGCGCCTGGAGGTGCAGGCCGAGGGCGCCTTCGCGGGCCTGCTGAAGATCAAGGGCATGGTGAGCTGCGAAGGCCGTGAGCTCTGCACCGCCACCCTGCTGGTGAAGCGGCTATGAGTGATATCCGAGTCGTCGTCACGGGCCTCGGCATGCTGTCTTCCCTGGCCCTGGACCGGGAGGGCACCTGGGCCGCCATGCTGGCCGGGCAGGATGGCCTGGGGCCCCTCACCCGCCTTGCCCTGCCCTTGGAGCCGGCCCAGATTGCCGGCCAGGTGGCCATGGACCCCACCCGTCACCAGACCCTCTGCGAACGCATGGCGCTCAAGGCCCTGGAGGAGGCACTCGACGGCTTCCAGCCCGGCGGTGACTCGGCCCGCATCGGCGTCTTCCAGGGGGCTGGCACCAGCGGCCTCCCCGTGGCCGAGGCTTTCCTGGAGGAGCGCCTGGCGGGCCGCCGGGGCCGGGCCGCCGAACCAGCCTTCCAAGGCCCCTGCACCGTCACCGATGCTTTGGCCCGGCACTTGGGGGCCACCGGTCCGCGTAGCACGGTCATGAACGCCTGCTCGTCGAGCCTGCTCGCCCTGGGCCAGGCCTGGGAGCGCCTCGCCGCTGGCGAGCTGGACCTGGCCCTGGCCGGCAGCGCCGAAAGCCTCTGCCGCACGACCTATTCAGGCTTCTCCTGCCTCAAGGCCGTGGACCCGCACAAATGCCGCCCCTTCAGCCGGGATCGCGCGGGTCTGAACCTGGGCGAGGGCGCCGTGCAGCTGCTGCTGGAACCCCTGGACCGGGCCCGGGCCCGGGGTGCGGTGATCTTCGCGGAGGTGCTGGGCTACGGCGCCAGCATGGACGCCCACCATCCCACGGCCCCGCACCCGGAGGGCGAGGGCGCCGCCCGGGCCATGGCCATGGCCCTGCGCGTCGGCCGTCTGGCGCCCGCCGACCTGGATCTGATTTCCGCCCACGCCACGGCCACGCCCGCCAACGATGGCGCCGAATGCTTGGCCATCCGGCGGGCCCTGGGCGCCGCGGCGGACGCCATCTCCGTCACCAGCACCAAGAGCCAGTTCGGCCATACCCTGGGCGCTGCGGGCGCTTTCGGGACCGCCACCAGCATCCTGGCCCTGCGCGATCAGGTGGTGAGCCCCACCCTGCGCCTGGAGGAGCCTGATCCGCTCTGCGACCTGGACTGCACGCCGCTGTGGGCGAAGGAACGACAGGTGCGGGCGGCGCTGGTGAACGCCTTCGCCTTCGGAGGGAATAACGCGAGCCTCCTGCTGAAACGCTGGGAGGGCGCATGACCTTCCCAGAGCCCATCGTCATCACGGGCCTGGGCCTGGTGCTGCCCTGCGGGGATGGCATCGCGGCTGCCCGGGCCAGCCTGGCCTCAGGCACACCCTGTTATACAGACCTGCCGGAGGCGCTGGGCCAGGGTCGGGGCGCGGTCTGCACGGCCTTCAATCCGGTGGGCATCATTCCACCCATGCAGCTGCGGCGCCTGGACCGAGCCTCACGCTTTGCCTGGGTCGCGGCCCAGCAGGCCTTCCAGGATGCCGGCCTCGAACCCCAAGCTCTCGGCAACCGCATCGCCGTGGCCGTGGGCACCATGTCTGGTGGCAGCGAGGCGGCGGAGGCCTTCATGCGGCCCTACCTCCTGCGCGGGCCCGAAGGGGCCTCGCCCCTGGTGTTCCCCAACAGCGTGGCCAACGCCGCCAGTGGCCACCTGGCCCTGGCCTTTGGGCTGAAGGGCCCCAGTGCCACCTTCGTGGACCGGGAGAACGCCACCTTCGTGGCCCTGGAGCAGGCCGTCCGCTGGCTGCGGGCCGGGCTCGTGGACGCTGCGCTGGTGCTGGGCACGGACGGGCTCTTCCCGCTGCTGTTCGACCTCTGCCGCGGCACGCGGATGCTGGCCCGCCACGGCGATCCCGAGGTGGGCTCGGGCCGGGGCTTCCTGCCCGGTGAGGGTGCCCAGGCCTTCCTGCTCGAACTCCGTACGCACGCCGAAGCCCGCGGGGCGCGATGCCGAGCCCATCTCCAGGCGCTGGCCTCCCGTTCCTCCGCCAGTGCCGCAGTGGCCGACCGGGCCTGCGCTCTGAACCAGGCCATCGCGACCCTGGGCGACCCCACCGTCGACAACCCCACCGTGGACCGCCGCATCGGCGGCGGCAATGGCCTCGCCCGCCTCGACACCCTGGAAGCCAGCGTGGCTGCGGCCCACCCAGACTGGCCCGCAACCCTCCACCCTAAGCAGCTGTGGGGGGAATTCGGCGGCTCCGGCGGCCAGTTGCTCGCGGCGGCTTTGCTGGAACCCAGCGGCTGGGCCCTCGTCACCGCCCCCACCAGCAGTGGCGCCCAGTTCGCGGCCCTGCTCGAAGAGGTTAAGCTGGACCCCCGATGAGCCAGCGCGACCAGATCAGCATCCACAGCCAGTCCATCCTCTGGGTGGCGGGCGTGGGCGTGGGCCTGCTCACCCTGGTCTTTGTTCTGGGCGTGCAGGTGGGCAAGCAGGGCGCCGCGCTGCGTCGGCCCCTGCAGAAGGGCATGGAGGACGAACTCCGCGACCTGCCGGAGCCCCTGGTGGACCAGCTGAAGATCTTCGAGGGCGAAGGGCCCGACAAGCTGGTGCCCACCCCGAAGGTGGATGCCACCGCGCCCAGGGCCGAGACGAAGGCAGATATCAAGGCAGACACCAAGGCAGACGCGAGGGCGGAGAAGGCTCCTGAAGTGGAACTCTGGACGCTGCAATTGGTCTCCACCGCCGAGGTGGCTGAAGCCAAGCTGATGGCCGACAAGGCCAAGGCCACGGGCTTCGCCACCACCACCGTAAAGGACAAGGGCCAGATGAAGGTGCGCCTCGCCAAACCCGGCACCCGCGCCGCCATGGACAAGGTCGCCGAACGCCTGAAGAAAGCTGGTTTCAAACCCTTCGCCATGCGGGTGGAATAGCTCACGGCTTGGGATAGATGCGGATCCCGATCCACTTTTTCTCGGTATCGCCTGCGGCGATACGCGAGACCTCGCGCTTGATCCATCAACCCGCCTTCGAGGAAGGCTACGGCTTGGGATAGATGC
>JBBRZL010000043.1:0-23482 GCA_038236735.1 Holophagales bacterium
AATTCCGGCTTGTGGCCGAAGGGAATGGTGCCCACCACCTCGCCCTTGATGGCATCGATGACGGTGGCGTTCTTCCCACGGCCGTTGAAGCTGAACACCCGATTCGTGAAGGGATCGAAGAGAATGGCATCGGGCCCCTCGCCCGTGGCCTTGACCTGGGCCAGCACTTCGAGGGTCGAAAGCTTGAAGACGGTGATGGAGTTGCCGCGGCCGTTGCTGGCGTAGCCCCGGTCGAGGGCGGGTGCCAGGGCCACGCCATGGACGCCGTCCGTGCCCTTGATCTCGCCCAAGGCCTTGCCATCCAGATCCAGGACCAGCACCCGATCGGACCGCGGCACGTAGAGGCGCTTGGCCGAGGCGTCGAGGGTCACATAATCCCAGCCGCCCGGGCCGCCGACGGGCAGGGTCTTCAGGGCTTGGAAACCAGCAACTGGGGGCGCCGCCAGGAGGCCAAGAGAGAACAGGGGTGCCAGGAAAGCGCGCATGGGAGACTTCGCAAACCCGGTGAGCCTACCATGCGGCCGGAAGAGGCGGCCTTTTGATCCGCCCCCGCGCCTGTCATCGTAAAGACCATGCACATCTGGCAGCTCCTCACCGTCATGGCCGCGGCCTTCGTGGCCGGGGCCATCAACTCCATCGCCGGGGGCGGCACGCTGGTGTCGTTCCCCGCCCTGCTGGGCATCGGCCTCACGGGCCAGCAGGCCAATGTCACCAGCACCCTCGCCCTGTGGCCGGGCTCCATCGGCGGCTTCTGGGGCCATCGGGAAGACCTGGCCGGCATCCGCGCCTTCGCCATGCGGTTGATGCCGCCCTCGCTCATCGGCGGCGGTCTGGGTGCCTGGCTCATGCTGATGACGCCGCAGAAGCTCTTCGACCAGCTGGTGCCCTGGCTCATCCTGACGGCCTCGGTGCTGCTGGCGGCCAACGATCCCGTCAACCGCTTCCTGAAGAAGATCCATGGCCACGAGCGGACGCCGGGCTGGTGGCTGGCCGCCATCTGCTTCCAGTTCGTCGTGGGCATCTACGGCGGCTTCTTCGGCGCGGGCATCGGCATCCTCATGCTGGCGGCGTTGAGCCTGCTGGGCCTCACGGACATCCACCAGATGAACGGCCTGAAGAACCTGCTGGCCCTCTGCATCAACGGCATCGCCATCTTCGCCTTCATGGCCATGGAATTTCTGCGCCATCCCGGCAACGCGAAGTGGATGCTGATCCTGCCCATGGCCGTGGCCGCAGGGCTGGGTGGCCTCTTCGGTTCCCACATGGCCCACCGCGTGGGCCGGACCACCGTTCGCGTCGGCGTGGTCAGCATCGGCTTCATCCTGTCGGCCTGGTACTTCTACAAGACCTACGCGGCCTGAACTGATTCGCTCCAGCCCGAAAGGGGTGCCATGACCGAGACCGCCATCACCTTCGACGACGTCCTGCTGATCCCCGCGTACAACCACCATGAATCGCGCCGGGTGGTGGACATCGGCATGACCGACAAGACGGGCAAGCTCACCCTCGGGTTGCCCATCCTGACCTCGAACATGGATACCGTCACCGAAGACGCCATGGCCAACTTCGTGGGCGAACGCGGCGGCATCGGCGTGCTGCACCGCTTCGTCTCCGTGGAGGAGAACGTGGCCATGTTCAAGCGTTGCCGCGTTCCCGCCTTCGTGTCGGTGGGCACGGCGGAAGCCGAGATGGAGCGCATCGAGGCTCTGCGCGACGCCGGCGCCCAGTACTTCTGCGTGGACGTGGCCCATGGCCACGCCAAGTACGTGGGCAAGATGATCAAGCGCATGCGCCAGATGCTGCCCAACGAGTGCATCATGGCGGGCAACGTGGCCACCTACGCCGGGGCGGACTACCTCGCCTCGGTCCACGCCGACATCGTGAAAGTGGGCATCGGGCCCGGCAGCGTCTGCACCACCCGCATCAAGACCGGCTTCGGGGTGCCCCAACTCACGGCCATCCAGGACTGCGCCCGGGCCGACCGGTCCATCGTGGCCGACGGCGGCATCCGCACCCCCGGCGACATCGTGAAGGCCCTGGCCTTTGGCGCAGATTTTGTGATGGTGGGGGGCATGTTTGCGGGCACCCGACCCACGCCAGGGGCGCCCATCCCGGACGAAAAGACGGGAGCGGCCTACAAGGTGTATCGGGGCATGGCCAGCAAGGAAGTCGCCGATGATCACCTGGGCGGGCTCACTGGCTGGAAGACCGCCGAAGGCGTGGCTACCCGGGTGCCCTACCGGGAGGATGAGGAGGAGATCCTCGCCGACATCGTGGGCGGCCTGCGCTCTGGCCTCACCTACGCGGGCTCGAACACCATCCGCGAACTGCAGCGCAAGCTCAACTACATGCTGGTGTCCCCGGCGGGCAGGGTGGAGAGCCTGCCGCACAAGCTGCTGGGGTGATCGCGGCGGACAGCCCTGCTAGACCTGTTCAGATCATCCAGTCAGACGGGATCTCCTGCTTGAACTCCTGGGGCTGCCGGTTGCGGTACTGGAGCTCGGGGTTCTTCACGGTGACCCGGGTATCGGTCGGCACGGACTGGGTGACGAACACGTTGCTGCTGATGACCGCGTCCCTGCCGATCACCGTCTCACCGCCCAGGATCGAGGCGCCGGAATAGACTGTCACGCCGTCTTCCAGGGTCGGGTGGCGCTTCACGCCCTTCAGCGACTGGCCGCCCCGGGTGGACAGCGCACCCAGGGTCACGCCTTGATAAAGCTTCACGTAGCGGCCGATGGTGGTGGTCTCCCCGATGACGACGCCCGTGCCATGGTCGATGAAGAAGAACTCCCCGATGGTGGCGCCGGGATGGATGTCGATGCCCGTGAGGGCATGGGCGTACTCGCTCATGATCCTCGGAATCAGGGGCACCTTCAGCCCGAAGAGCTCATGGGCGATGCGATGGACCGTGATGGCGAAGATCCCGGGGTAGGAGAAGATCACCTCGTCGGTGTCACCCGCCGCTGGATCACCTTCGAAGGCGGCCTGCACGTCCGTGGCCAGGGTGGTCCGCAGTCGGGGAATCGTTTCCAGGAAGGCCTGCACGATCGCTGCTGCCGTCCGGTCGAAATCACAGGGAGGGTTGCCATGGCGGGTGGCCTGATGCCGGATGACGTTGCGGACCTGCTCGAACAGTTGGCTCCGGATCTCGCCCAGCAGTTCGCC
Organism: Holophagales bacterium; assembly: GCA_038236735.1. Taxonomy (GTDB): domain Bacteria; phylum Acidobacteriota; class Holophagae; order Holophagales; family Holophagaceae; genus Geothrix. The sequence goes on from JBBRZL010000043.1 coordinate 3,169, forward strand.
CACGTAGTATTCCAGGGTCTGGGTGGTGAGGTTCTGCTTGCCGAAATAGCCCGGAAACAGCAGTTCCCGGAGCTTCTTCACCAGGTCGATGACCGCGTTCCGGTTGGGCAGGGAGCCCGCGTCGATGTGGCGCGTGACGGGCTCAGCCAGGTCGCTGGCCACGATTGCAGCGACCAGGTCCGTGAATCCTTCCTCTTTCCGCGAAGGGCCTGGTGTTGGCTGGAACATGGGAGACTCCGGGGGGACCCGCTGGATACGCTACTAAGGATGCCTCAGTCCGGGGCCGGCCGGTGACCGTCCAGCTTCTTCCCCTTGGCCTACATGGCGGCGAGGCCCGAGAGGCCATGAGGACGATCATCTCGGGGAATACCTGGAGGCCGTTCATCAGGTCGCCCCCATGGGCAGGACCAGCACCCAGGGCATGAACAGCCGATCGGCGGTGTGCTGGATCAAATCGGAGAAGTTGGGCATGGTCGGAAGTTATTACAAATGGTTCGAGGACAATGCGGGCAGGGGGTGCACGTGGCGGTGGGGCGGCTCAGCGGGGCATGGATCCGCCAGGTCCTGGCCGAGGTCTATCCGGAAGGCGTGGTTCGCCGGGCCTTGCTCGATCATTTCGCCTCCCTTCTGGTTTCCAGCCGCTCCAGCCGGGGCGCCAAGGGGCGCCTGGCCCGGCGCCTCTACGGGACGCTGCTCAAGCTCCAGCTCCGAGGGCTCCTGGTCATGGAGGACGGCATGGTCCGGCCCCTGGTGGCCCCCCGGAAGGCCGGGGCCGAACGGCCTCCTGAACTGAGGCCAGTCCTGGAAAAACGACTGTTCCGGGCCCTTCTGGCCGAGGACGGGCAGGGGGACGGCCACACGTCGGCTGGCCTCCGAGAGGCCCGATGGGACTTCATCTCCGGCGCGGTGGAGGCCGGGTGGACCCTGGCCCAGGCCGCCTCGGCGCTGGGGCTCAGTCCCCCCCAGGCCGCGGGAATCCTGGACCTCTGGCGGGTGGGCCAAAAAAAAGTTCATGCAATCTAATTTCTTGAATTGTTCCGGAATTGGGGCAATATCCAAGCGGCACGGCGCTCGCGCCAGACTGCACCCCAACCAGCGCCCTTTGGCGCTTCATTCAAAGGAGGCCTCACTTGGCCGAAAATCTTTCCAAGGCTGAAATCGTCGACGTGGTCGCCAAGGCCGCCGACATCACCAAGGTTGCCGCTGGCACCGCCCTCAACTGCATCCTCGCGACCGTTGCCGCTCACGTCGGCAAGGGTGGCAAGGTCACGCTCGTGGGCTTCGGCACCTTCAGTCAGAAGAGCCGCAAGGCTCGCACGGGCCGCAACCCCCAGACCGGCGCGCCCATCAAGATCGCCGCTTCAAAGTCCCTGAGCTTCAAGGCCTCGAAGGCCGCCAAGGGTGCGAAGCCCAAGGCCGCGAAGCCCGCCGCCAAGGCCGCGAAGAAGAAGTAGGCCACACGTCAGCAGAAAAGGGGGCCGTTGGCCCCTTTTTTATGCCCAAAGCGCTGTTTCGGAGCCTATTTCTCGAACCTCCTTCAACCTTTCCCAAGGCGGGCCGATCCAAGGAGGGAACCACGCATGATGAACCCGTCCCTCCCGCCCAATGCAGCATTGCGGGAGTGCGGGAATTGGCTGGACCATCTTCTGGGAGAACTCCAGTGCAGCCCCACCACCCATTCCAATCACAACGGCAGGTCCCCCTGGTCCCGCTCTTCCTGGTGGTGGCGGGGACCATGCTCGGTTCTCAGAGGCTCGGGGCTCAGAGCCTCAATCCGGCCACCTTCTTCCAGCTGGCCCAGCAGTCCCGCACCGCCTTCACGGTGCAAGGCGATGGCGCCCGCGCCATCGGCACCGGGGGCGCCTTCATCGCCATCGCGGACGATGCCACCGCCGTCTCCTACAATCCGGCCGGGCTCGCCCAACTGCTGCGGGGGGAAGGTTCGATCGTGCTGCAGGGGATCGTCCGTGATCAATCCTTCACCGGAGCCACGGGCCTGGGCGGCACCTCCCCCACTTCCTTCGAGGACACCCGAAACTCGGACCAGCATGCCCGCCCCAGCTTTGCTTCCATCGCGATTCCCTGGAAGCGCGATGGGCTCAACACCGTCCTGCTCCTCTCCTACCAGCGGGTCTTCGATTTCGCCTTCGACAGCGCCTTGAACTACCTGGCCACCACTTCCGGGGGGTCCACCACCCAGGCGATCTCGCAGACCGTCCACCAGACCGGCGGCATCGATTTGTATTCTGCGGGGTTGGGGGCGGAGATCACCCCGAGGCTCCTGCTGGGGGCCTCCGTGAACTCCTGGCAAGGGCACTGGAGCTTTTCTTCCCTCTCCAAACGCCAGACCTCCGGCGTGAGCGAAGCCTTCGATTCGAACCTTACTCAGGACAGCGCCTTCCGGGGCTTCAACTTCAACCTGGGCCTCATCTGGCGTTCAGACTGGGTAAACCTGGGCGCGGTCTACCGTTCCCCCTTCACGGCGACCTACACCTTCGTCGATCGCTACGATGCCGTGTCCACCACCACGGGCCTGCCCACCAGCCAGAGCTCACCGTCCACCGCCATCGACGTTAAGTGGCCCTCGACGCTCGGGTGGGGCGTGGGCCTGCACCTTCATCCGCGCCTGCTGTACACCGCCGACTGGAGCCAGACCCACTGGTCCGAGGCCAGGTACTCGGGTTCAAGCCAGACCTACGACGGACTCAACTGGTTCGATTTCCTGAAGGCTTCGAACACGAAAGACGTACGGGATTTCCACACCGGCGTGGAGTGGATCGCCTGGCAGGGCGAGCGGGTGATCCTGCCCCTGCGGGCCGGCTACTTCAAGGAGCCCCAGCCCATCGTGGATGCCACCACGCTGGAGCAGCGGATCCTCAAGGGCTGGACTCTGGGCATCGGCATCAAGGTCAAGGACATGGTGCTGGACCTCGCCTTCAAGAACGCGAAGGACAATCGCCGCGCCTCCCGCTACAACACCGACACGCCCATCGGCGGGGTCGCGTCCATCGCGGTGGGGACCGAGACCCTGGAGGAGAAGCGCTACTACCTGTCCCTGATCTACCAATTCAATGCCGAGAAGATTCGACGAGCCCTCTCGTGGATTTTCGTCGGCGGTTGAATCCATGAACTTCCCTGGAACCATCGCGGCCTTGCTGGCAAGCCTGCCCCTCGCGGCCCAGGCCTGGCCGACCTTCTTCTCGGCCTATGAAGATGGGCTGGCCGCGCAGGGGCGCGGTGAGCACGCCCTGGCCGCCCGGGCCTTCGCCCGGGCCATCGCCCTGAATCCCCATGCGGGGAAAGGCGTCCGCACCTACGGTCTCAACTTCCTGTCGGCCTATCACCCCTACCTCCATCTCGCCGAGGCCAACCTCGCCCTGGGCGACCTCGATGCGGCCGAAGCCGCCCTGAAACAATCCGCTGCCCTGGGTAGGGAGCCCCAGGCGGAACGTGAGGCCCTCGCCGGAAAGCTCCGCTCCCAGCGGGAGACGCGCACCAAAGCTGCCCCTGCGGCCCAGGACCGGCCACCCGTGGAGAAGCCCGCTGACAAGAGCGCAGGGCTTCCGGCGACCATGCCGCTGGCCGGGTCCAGCCCGGTTCCGGCTACCACTTCTCCCGCACCTGAACTCCCGCGCCTGTCTACAGGGCCGCGGCAGGCGGATGCGCAGACTGGGCCGTCCAGGAGTCTGGCGCGACCTGCCCCGACCAACCCCCCAGTCAAACCGGCCCCAGCGGAATTTGCGCCCGTGCCGATCGGGAGTGCGGATCCTGGACATCCCCCTCGGACCGTCCCTGAGGGGCCCGCGTCGAGCGCAGTAGCACCAGCCAGGCCCAGGGCAACCTGGGCGTGGCTCGCGGGGGGCGGTCTGGCCTTTGTCATTGGCGGTGCCGCGCTGCTTCGACGACGCCGAAAACGGCGCACCTCGCCCGCCACGCTGCGCGTTCTCGCGCAGGCGCCCAGTCCGTCCTCCCCGTTCCCTCCCGGCCCGCTCAGCCATGTCAGCGATGCCAATGATGCCAGCGCTGCCAGCCACCCTGGGGATCCCAACCTGACCCGCTCCTTCGGCCCCTTCGTTCCCGTCAAGGTCCTCGGCCAGGGCGGCTGCGCCACGGCCTACTTCGGGCACCACCGGGAGACGGGCGCGGAAGTCGCGATCAAGGTGCCCCACCGCCACCTGCTTCAGGATGGGGAGTTCAAGGCCCGCTTCCACCGCGAGGCCTCGCTGGGCGCTCTGCTGCACCATCCGCGCATCGTGCCCATCCTCGATCCGGGACCGCTGGACGGCGAACCCTGGCTGGCCATGCCCTTCATTCATGGCATGACGCTGGACCTGTACCTGGCGCAACAGGGGCGGCTCCAGATCGCAGAGGCCATCAGCATCGCCTGCGATATCAATGACGCCATCAGCTTCGCCCACAGCAAGGGCATCGTGCACCGGGACCTCAAGCCCGGCAACATCATGATGACGGCGGACGGGGCCATCGTCATGGATTTCGGGATCGCGCGGGTGCTCGACGTCGCCATGACTGTCTCCACCATGTTCATCGGCACGCCCCAGTACAGCGCCCCCGAATGCGTCATCACGACGCGGGTGGGACCCCCCGCCGACCGCTACGCCCTGGGGATCATGCTGTTCGAATTCCTGGCGGGCAAGCTTCCCTTCACGGGGGAGTCCCCCTTCCAGATCCTGGAGGCCCAGCGCTCTGCGCCACTGCCGGACCTGACGGCCGAGTGCCCCCAGGTACCGCCCCGGCTGCTTCGTCTGATCCAGCGCCTATGCGCCAAGTCACCTGACGAAAGGCCCGAAGATGGCGAGACCCGGATCATCCTCGAAGATCTGAAGAAGGAGCACCCCTGAAGCTGGGTCGGGAGCTGGATGAGGTCTCACGCCATGGACGCCACGGCCCGCTGCAACTCCTCCGGCGTATAGGCGGTATAGCCAAACCGGGTGGCGGCCCGTTCCTGAGCCTGCAGGTCGTAGTGTCGGCCACTGCGCAGCTTCAAGCCCCGGCTCTGGCAGCCCTTCACCCAGGCCGAGAAGGCGCCTGGATCGGCGATCGGACCTTCACCGCGCAGCCACAGCGCCATGGCCCCGGAATCGAAGGAGATCCGGCCCGCGAAGGCATGCTGCAAGGCGTCCTCGAGGGCGTCGCGGCGCTCGGTGACGGCCTTGTGGACACGGTGGAGTTGGCGCTCGATCTCGCCATCCAGGAGCAGCTCGGAAAGCGCCCATTCCTGGATGGGATCGCCCTGCCAGTCCAGGTGCCGGCGGGCCCTCGCCAGCAGGTTGGAGAGCGCCTCGGGGGCGATCAGGTACGAGGCCCGCACTCCGGGCGCCATGATACGAGAAAGGTTGCCCACGTAGATCACCTGGCCCGGTGCATCCACGGCGAGGGGGCGGGAGGGGCGTCCCACGGGAAGGTAGTCGAATTCCGAATCCAGTTCGAGAATGGGGAACCGGTGCCGCCGGGACAATTCTAGGAACTGGGCCCGCCGTTCTTCCGAAAGACTTGAGCCGGTGGGGTAGTGGCACTGCGGAGTCAGCACCACTAGTTTCACGGGTGGCCGGCCCGGCTGGAGGCATTCCAGCAGGGCTTCGGGCTGGGCCCCCTGGTGGTCGACGGCGAGCGGCCTGAGTTCCGCCAGCGCGTTCTGCCGCAGGGTTTCCCAGACCGCGGGGTTACCGGGGTTCTCGACCAGCACCACGCCCCCCTCGGCGCCCAGGAAGGCCTGGGCCACCACGTTCACGGCCATGACCGAGCTGCTGAGGATCAGCATCTGCTCCGGGGCCACCGCCATGGCCCGTTGCACCTGCAGGTGCGCGCAGAGGGCTGCACGCAGGCGGGGATGGCCCTTGAGATCGGAGGCTCCCAGCAGCTCTGGGCCCTTGAGCTTGAGCGCCCGCTGATAGGCCCGCCCCAGGGCCTGGGCTGGCGCCAGCCGGGGGTCCGCGGTGCCCTCGGTCAAGTCCATCACCACGTTGGCCGTGCTGCTCATGGGGCTGAGATGGGAAGGCAATTCGAAGCCAAGGCCGCCGCCGCCCGGGGCCTCTGCCGGTTTGGGTCGGGGCGTTTCCGGCAGGGGATCGGCGATGAAGAAGCCGCTCCGTTCCCGGGACTCGATCCAGCCCTGGGCCTGCAGTTCCCGCAGGGCCGCCAGGATGGTGTTGACCGTCACGCCGAGGCGTTCTGCCAGGTCCCGAATTCCCGGCAGGGCCACCCCAGGCAGGATCCGCTGGTCCCGGATGGCGTCCAGCACGGCCGCGGCCACTTGCAGGTACAAGGGGCCCTTAGTGCCTGCGATTAGACTCAGGTGAAGCTGATTGGCTCGCATGGGTCAGTCTGTACTCCCGGGAATCATTTCAACTGTACCTCCGCAGCCGGAGTGGATTGGTCGAAATTACAGCAACGGCCTCTTGCCGAACGACTGGAGAACCTCGATGCGACACGAACTGAAAATTCGACTCCTGCTGGGTGCCGCTGGCCTCAGCCTGTTGGCCCTCTCCCTGGCGTGCAGCGGAAGTTCCAGCACCGGGACCAACACCCTGCCCCCGCCATCGGGCACCGTGGCCATGAGCCTGAGTGATGCCTCCAATGAAGACTGGGCCCAGATCGGGGTCAAGGTCATGAGCATCACGCTCACCCCCCAGGGTGGCGGTACTCCCGTGACCGTCTACACGGCCCCCACGCCGGCTCCCCTGCTCAACCTGGTCCACCTGGATCAGCTCAGTGAGCTCATGGGTAACCTGCAGGTGCCCGTAGGGACCTACACCTCGGCAACTCTCAGCATCGCCGCCAACCCCGGCGACGTCACCCTGGTGACATCCTCCAATCCCTCCGCCGGCTTCGACCTCGCCCCGGGCACCACGGTGGATCCCGCCACCATCCAGATCAAGCATGCGACGGGCACCGCCGGCAGCCTGACCGCCACCGTCGCCGTGAACCTGGTGACTCCGCTCGTGGTGGCCGCCGGCCAGGTTTCCAACGTGGATCTGGAGTTCGATCTCGCCCATCCGGCCTTCATCGTGGAGCGCGTTCCCGTCGGGAGCCCCACTCCGCTCTGGGCCGTGAATTTCAGTGGTCCTGTGCGGCACCGCCCGAACTTCGAGCTGGCGGGCACCATTCTGCGCCACGCCTACGGCCAGGTGGGCAGCGTAGCCTCCGACAACGCCTCCTTCACCATGGTCAAGGAGCACGAGATTTATCCGATTCCCGTCAGTGGCCCGGCGCCCATCGCCGGCCTCCAGTCCTTGACGATCCTCGCCGACGCGACCAACGGCACCCTCTTCTACGACGAAGACGCCCACACCAAGACGGTCATCCAGAACTTCTCCGCCCAGGCCGCCAGTCTGGCGACCAAGTACGTGCGCGTGGCGGCCCGCTACCAGTCCAACGGCACCCTCGTGGCCGTGCGCGTCTGGGCCAGCAGCACCTGGGCCCCCGTCTGGCTGAGCCCCGAAGGCCATGTGAACCGCGTCAATCTCGTCACCAACAAGATCTTCGTCGATGACGAGAACGGCCTTTCCACGCCCATCGTGGTGAACGCTGGCACCAACTTCTTCTTCCGAACTCCCGGCAACGCCGTTGCCGACGCCACGCCTATCGGGGTGGGCACGGCCTTCCTGCCCAACATCGTCCGGGGCTTCAAGGTCCACATCAGCGTGGTGGATCCGCTGGCCAGCCCCCTGGTCGCCAAGACCGTCGACATCGAGAACGCCAAGTACGAAGGCATCATCACCGGCGCCAATACGACCCAGTTCACGTACACGCGCCTCTTCAACAACATCATCGACGGCTATACCGTCACGCTGCCCTACTGCGCCGCCACCACCAAGAACGGCAAGGACGCCCTCGGCAACCAGATCCTGGGCTTCAAGTGGTGGAATTTCACCTTCCCGACCCTGGCGGACACCGGTGCCAACGCCATCCCGGACTTCGTCGCGGCCGTGGGCGGCTCGGCCAACTTCGGTGGCACCTTCGGGGCCATGAAAGCCTGGGGCGCCAGCTTCGCCACCTGGGGCGACCCTGCGAACGCGACGGGCTGGAGCACCAAGTGGGCCGTACTGGAACCCACCACGCTACCCCGGGGCACCGTGGCCACCTCCTGGGTCGCCACCGCCAATGGCGGCAGCTTCGGCCTGACCATCCCCAGCGGCGCGAATACTGTTCCAGTCAGCCTCAGCACGATTGTCGGCTCCGCAGCATTGGTCTACGACGTCACCATCGCCCCCACCGTCAACACCATCACCATCACCCCCGTTGACATCACCACGCCCGCCGGCCAGGCCGCCCTGGTGGCCAACGTGGTCAATGGAACGCCCGTGAAGGTCTACGGCATCCCGCAGCCCGACGGTTCGATCAAAGGTTATGCCCTGACCTACTTCCACTAGAGATCAACCCCGGGCCAACCGCCTTGTCCACGGTTGGCCCGGGGTCTGTCGGCAGACAGTGAGCGTGCTGGAGGAAGCAGAGGACTGCTCCACACGCGCGAGCAGACGAATGTCGTGCTCAGCAGTGACGGGTAAAGCAGCACGGCCAACCCAACATGCTCAAAGCCGCCATACGGTTCTTAACCTGGATAGTCATTTTTAAGAACTGACGGACTGAGCTTGTCCTGCATGATCTGAAGCACGTGGCGGTCCACCTCGGACATGCCGCAACGGGCCAGCAGCCCAAGATTCCTGAGGGACCCTTCGGCATCGGCTCCCACGATGCCATCCGTGGGGGGAATGCCCACGTCCACCAAGGCGAGGCTTGAGGCCTGGAAGGCGGCTTGCACGCCCGTCATGGTCTTCATGGCACAGCCGATCTTGGCGCCATCGCAAATCATACCCGCCACGTTGCCGATCATGGTGCCGATGGCCAGGCCTACCTGCTTAGGCGTTCCGCCCTGCAGCATGACCAGGGCCGAGGCCAGGCCGATCCCAGCCGCGTTCGCGCCACCGCAGACGGCCGACAGGGTGCCGAGATGCTGGGTGGTGACCGAAGTCAGCAGGCAGGCGAGCGCGAGGGCCTCGTCAATGCGTTCTTCCGGGTAGCCGCCCTCCCGGCCCCAGACGGTGATGGGCACCGCGGCGGTGATGCCCTTGTTCCCTGATCCAGCCAGGGACATCACCATGAGGGGTTCCCCGGACATCCGCGCGAAGACGCCAGCGCTGACCCAGCGGGGGAGCCGGATGCGCAGGTCCTCCGCCTCCTGCTGGTCCAGACCCGTGGGCAGGAGCGCCAGGCCATGCTTGGCCATGGCGAGATTCAGAGCTGCCCCTTCCCGAAGACGGGCTCGATCAGGATTGGTTAGGGACCGGGCCAATGCCATCAACTCTGCTACCGAGTGGCTGGCGGCCCAGGCCCGGGGTGACAGAAGCTCCTGCCCGCCGGAGTCGGCGGCTTCATGAAAGCGTTCCTGGCCATTCCGTTCCAGGTGGACCAGGTGCGTATGGTCCTTCTCCATCACCGCACGTCCACTGCCTGAAACTGTCCTGACCGTGCAGTCGATGTGCAGGTCGGCCTCATCCGCCAGGACCTCGACAACCAGTTGGTCGCCATCCAGCAGCAGCCGGGCGCTGGCGAGAATTTCCCTGGTGATGCCGGAGAAGCACGCCAGGCCCAGTTCAGGCCCGGGCAGGCAGGCACCGATGGCCATGGCCCAGAGCAGGCCCGACTGGTGGCCGGAATTCGGAATCCCGACCGCGTAGCAGTTCTTGTAGGTCCTGGCGTCGCAGCGCAGGAGCACGGAACGCACCTGGCCAGGCATCTGCGCCGCTGCCAGCGCCACGGCATGGGCCACGGCGGCCGGCTCGGTGCAGCCCAGCGCAGGCCTCCATTCGGCGGCCAGGAACTCGGTCATGCGCATGGCGGTCTCAGTCACGGAACGACCCATTCAGAAAAGGACCCGAACCAGCCCAGGGGGCTTGGCTCGGGTTCTTCTCTTATACCTTCGTGAGGCAAGGCCAGGTCTGGAAGATCGGGTGACCCTGATCACGGTCTCCGGGATCTCTCCCTGCTATTGGCTTCACGCTCTATCACAAACGTTGCACGCAGCCTTCTGGAGCCTTCGGCAACCTTCAGTGGGTGGCCTCCTCGTCCGGAAGGTCTTCCCAGCCCACGACCATGGCCTTGAGATTCGCCGTGGGCGTCTCGCCGGTGGTGGTCAGGTAGACGTGGCCGATCAGGAAGGCCACCAAGCCAAAGGCGCCCAGGACATGGATCACCGCGATGAACCAGAGTGCGGTGGGGGACCACCCCAGCGCGTGCTGCAGGTTGGGATAGAAGAAGTAGAGCGCACCCGTGGTGACCTGGACCGGAATGATCAGGACCTTGAAGCCCAGGTAGGCAAGGCGCTGGAGCGGATTCAGCTTGGCGGTTCGCTCCTTCCGCACGGGGTGGGGGGCGTTCTTGAAGATGCCCGTGATGTAGAAGGCCACCATTTCATGGAGGAAGGCGCGGGTCGGGATGTACTGGCGCCATTCGCCCGTGGTGACGTGCCAGAAGATGGCGAAGAGGATGAGCACCACCAGGGCCACGGCCGAGCCGTTGTGGAGATTGACCGCGCGCAGGTAGCCGAACAGGTGCCAAGTGCCACGTACTTCCAGCCCCGTGAGGATGAGCAGAAGGATCAGGAGGGCCTGGCTCCAGTGCCAGATGCGGTTGAAGAGGGGATACAGGGTGAGACGGCTCATGAGTGCCCCTGGGAACGGCTGGAAACGACGCGGAAGATGCCATGTATGGCCACGGCGCAGGTGGTCAGGAGCACCAGCCCCCAGCCCAGGAGATCGACCCCGGTGCCACGGTCACGACCGGGCATGTAGAAGCCTTCCACCTTGTCCAGGCGGCCATGCTTGCTGTGGCATTCGATGCAGGCCAGAGCCTGCTCCTTGGGGGCCACCATGTGGGTGATGGGCCAGAGCATGGTGGTGCGGATGTACTCGAACTTGCCGCTGTAGGGCAGGCTGGCGATTTCCATGCCCTTCTTGACGGCCAGGTCCATGTTCCAGTCACCCCAGTAAGCGCCGCTCCCGGGAGGGCCGTCGGTGAAGGGAGCCACGAGCCTGTTGAGGACTGGGTCGTAGGGTTGGGTCGCCTCGTGGAACTTGAAGGGCCAGATCTTGGCGTTGGGATCAGTGTACGAGCCTCCCGCCGGGTTCAGCACCACCGGGCGGGAAGCCGGAAGGGGGTCCGTGAGGCGGGTGAATTTCAGGTTGCCGTTGTACCAGATGTAGCTGGGCTGAACGTTCCGCTCCCAGACCATCTTGCCGCGCATGCTGGTGTAGGTGGGCCAGCCGTTGGCATCCTTCTCTTCGTAGGGACGGCCCTCCTTCAGGCGGCCAGAGCTGGCCCAGTCCCAGAAGGTGTTGGTGGGGCGTTCCCCGCGGGCGAAGGCGGGAATGTGGCAGGTCTGGCAGGCGACCTTCTGGTAGTGGCGGTTGAGGACGTAGGACTGGTGGGGCGCATCCGTGTGGCAGGCCGTGCAAGACATCCGGGAGATGCTTTCGCCCGCGAACTTCGGCTGCTCGCGCCGGTCGGCGGGGACGACGTAGTTGGGTCCCCCCACCTGGTGGGCGTCGGAGGCGTGGCAGTCCACGCAGTCCATTCCCGCGCCCTGCTTCGACATGTGCACGTCCTCGGTGCGGGGCGCCTTGAGGATGGTGTCGTCAAGGTCGCCGTGCTTGGTGGCATTGGCACCGCCGCCGAAGAAGTGGCAGGCCCCGCAGTTCTTGAGGGTGGGAGTTCCCACTTTCTGGGCCACATCTGCCAGGGGAACGCCGGGATTGGGCATGCCGGCCCTCTCCTTCTCATAGTCTCCGGTGGTGTCGTGGCAGACCAGACAGTCCACGTTTTCCTGGCGGCTGAAGTCGAAACTCTTGTCCTTGAAACCGTAGCCGGCGTGGCACCGGGTACAGCCTTCGGTATTGCCGCCCACGATGGTGAGACAGTAGTTGTTCACCAGGGCGGTGGACTTGCCGTAACCGTCCTCCCCATCCTTGGCGACATTCCAGGTCCAGTGGGAGGTGGCCATGACCTGCTGGGCGGCCTTGGTGTGACAGGTCAGGCAGGCCCGCGTCACGGCGGGCCCGTCCCCGTCCTTGAAGGGTCCCTGCAGGATCTTGAACTTGCTGTGGTCGGCGGTCTGAGTGCGGGCCTTGGCCGCATGCGCCGCCGTGTAGGAGCCGTGTCCACTGGGTACGGGTGAGGCGGGTGCCTGGGCGCTGGCGGGGACAGGCAGCAGGAACAGCAGGCCCAGGAGGAACTGGAGCCGCCGCCTCATCCGCGGCGGGGATGTTCTTGGGGATGGATGAGGCATGCGGTCTCCTGAACTCAGATTGGCGGGTCGTCCTGCGGTGGCGCAGGGACCACCGCCTGCCGTCGCGGAGGCAATGACTCCACGACGGCAGGCGGGGCGGCAGACTCAGAACTTCACTTCGATCGAGGCGTAGAAATTCTTGATCGTGCTCGGATAGCCGTACTGAAGCAGGGGGTTCTTGCTCAGGTCGTTCGCGGCTTCCCAGCTGCCGGACATCGGAGAGGGCCCGATCTGCCAGCCGCTCATGGCGGTAGTGTACTTGTAGTCGATGTAGCCCAACCGGAGGGCGGCATTCTGGGCGAAGCGATAGTGGATGTAGCCTTCCCAGACATCGCCGCGGGCGCCGAGCTTGTCGGTGTACTCGCCGGTGGCGGGGGTGTAGGTCCACCAGCGGGGCGAACCGTGGTTGAACTCCACGCCCATCCCGAAGGTCGGAGTGGGGTCATAGCGCACGCCGACGTAGTAGGCGGTGGCGGTCTCGCTCTTGACGGGGTCGCCCATCAGCCCGCCGAAGCCGGTCACCTGCACGGTGTTGCCGCCCAGGGCCGCGGGCATGGTCCAGTAGGCGCCGTACTGGGAGACCCGTCCGTTCGGATGGCTCTTGAGATAACCGCCGCTGAGGAAGTAGGTGAAGGTGTCGCCGATCTTGTGCTTCCAGGTGGCGGTCATCTGGTCCATGTCACCGAGGTTGGCGGTGGCAGTGACGTACTGGGGCGAAGGCGTCTGGCCAGGGATCGGGAAGTTGATGGTGTTGCCGTAGGGGATGTCCGTCATGTTGCCCATGCGGTTGTAGCCCAGGTACAGGTTCGCGCTGTGGACGGACTCGCCGAGCTGGAAGAGCAGGGGCATGTCGTACATGACGCCGAGGACCGTGGTGTCCTTCAGGGGGCCGATGGTGCCCACCACCGGGGTGATGACGGACGGGTTCGTGCCGTTGAAGCCGGTGAAGTTCATGCCGACGATGGTCGAGTTCTGCTTGACCGCGCCACCGCCGCCGAAGCCGCTCTCGTAGCCCACGCCATAGCAGAAGCCGAGCAGGGTGCCTTCGGGGAAGCCCAGCTTCTCGAGCTCGAATTTCCAGCCAATGCCGTCGATGGTGGCGTTGACGGCCAGGGCCTGCGGCGTGGCGTTGCGCTCACTGCCTTCGCGGACCTCGAAGGGCGGGCCATCAGAGGTGTTCTGGCGGCCGATGGACAGGATGCTGGCCACCGCCGGGAAGTGGTAGACCAGGCTGGCGCGCTCCACCAGGAGCGCATCCGTGGCGGGGGTCTGGCCGGCGGTGAAGGAGGTGCTGATGGTGTTGGGCGAGCCGTTGAAAGTGGGCACGTCCGCCCCGCCGTGGGTCTTGTACATCACAAGCCGGCCCATGACCTTGGCGTTCTCGTTGATGGTGATGCCCATGTTCAGGCGGAGCCGGGTGGACCATTGCACCGAGTTGCTCATGTCCTGGGCGGGCATCTGCTGCGACACGGGCATGAAGGGATAGGTGTAGGGGTTGGCCGGGTTGAAGCCGCCCAGGGTGTAGCCGGGATTGTTGGCGAACCCCATGAATTGCTGGTAGGGCTGGAAGTGCTGCTGGGTGCTGTCAAAGCGGGTGCGGAGGTCGCCGCCCCACTGGATGTTGTTGCCGGCGACCTTGGTCTCGACCTTGACCAGGCGGGCATCGACTTCCTGCACCGCCGCGGCCTTTTCCTCGATGGCCTTGAGCTGGACTTTCAATTGCTGGATCTGCTTCTGCAGGTCCTCGTTGGACTGGGCGCTCAGGGCCGCGGGCGCCAGCATGGCGACGAGGGCGAGCGTGATACGGGAGTTCATGGGGTGTCCTCCAGAGGAAGGGGAATGGGAGTGGGGTTGGAGTTCAGAAATGCGCCGATCACCCGCCGCAGGTCATGGGCTGGGGGGAGTCGGAGGCGTGGTTGGTCAGGAAGGCCTGGATGTCCTTGACCTGCTCGGGTTTCACCAGGGATTCGAGCTTCTCGGCGCCTTTCTTGTGCTTGCCCGTGGCGAAGTAGGCCTTCCATTGCGCCTGGGTCTTGGAGAGCGGCGTGACTTCCTGGGCGGTGCCCCCGGCCACGTGGCAGGTCTTGCAGCTCTTCTTGAAGAAGTACTTGCCCTTGGTGTCGCTGCCGCCCTCAGCTGCAAGGGGCAAGGCGATGGCGGCAAGGACTGCGATGGTTTTCAACGCTTTGTGCATGGCACATCCTTTCTGGTTGGGCGTCGGAGGCAAGGCTCCGCCAGCCCGGTGAACGGGTGGATTCTGGGGATCTGTTGATCCGCTGAACCTCGTCAGAGGCAGGCGGAATGGGACCTCGGGATTGATGATGAAAGAGTCGGCAACCAGGTCAAGTCGTTCGTGACTATGATCACTATTAATTAAATAACCAATTAGTAATTTAAAATTCACAACAAACTGGCACGATTCTGGAGTCGGTACCGGCATCAAGCAGGGACCCCGGTGAAAGCTTCGGTTTGGTCACTATTTTCTTACAAGAGCATACAGGTATCTTGACAAATAATATTTCGGAATGATCGTTTGTGCATGGAGTTAGACACATGTCCCATCAGCTCAGCAATCCCATGATCGACGAAGTGAGCGGTCTGTTCAGCGCCCTGGGCGATCCGTCCCGCCTCAAGATCCTCCGTTCCCTGCTGGATGCCAAGGAACCCCTCAGCCAGGGGGCCGTGGCCGAGGTGGCCGGCCTCTCCCAGGCCAATGCCTCGAAGCACCTGACCTGCCTCGTGCGAGTGGGCCTGGTGACCCGCGAACCCGAAGGCAATGCCGTCTTCTTCTCGCCCGTGCTGCCGCTGGTCGCGGACATCTGCGATCTGGTGTGCGGGCACGTGAGCGACCGGGCCCGACATACCTACAAGGCCCTGAAGTAGGGCCCTTTTTCCGGCTGTCCACCACCCCAGAAAAATCGAGCATCGATGGTGCAAACGAGCACCACCCTCAACCACCCACGGCCCCTGTTCACTCCGTTGCTCGGGCTCCTTTGATCAGGAGTCATCCCTGACCGTCGATCGCATGCTCCACGTCGTCGCAGGATCTTTGATTCTGCTGAGCCTGACACTGGCTCTTTTCCACAGCGATTACTGGCTCTGGTTCCCGCCGTCATGGGGCTGAACTGGGCCTTCTCGAGGTAGCGTGCCAGTGGCTCAAGGCTGCCCGTGCCCCACGGGCAGCAGCATCAGGGTATGGGTGCCCTTGGGGAGCTTCAGGGCCCGAGTCACGGCCTCTAGATCCACCCCGGCGGCGGTGCCGGCCCCCAGGCCCAGGGCCGCAGCCTGCAGCAGCAGTCCCTGGGCCGCGGCGCCGCCTTCGTAGTAGGTGAGGTTCAGGGCAGGGGCGCCGTCGCCGATGCGGTTCGCGTCCCCGGCCACCGCGACGACTGCCGGGGCCTCCTTGATCCAGGCCTGCATACCCTGGATGGCGCCCAGCAGCGTCCTGGGCGTGCCGTCGGCCAGGCGGGTCAGAGTGTGACCCGCAGCACGGTAGTGGTAGGTGCCCGCGGCGAGATCGGCGGAACCGGCGGTGATCAGGTAGAGCTCCAGTGGATACTTGGCATGGGCTGAAGGAACGACGCGCTTGCCCGGGCGATTCTCGCCCTGGGCCGCCCACAGGAGCTGGCTCGCCTCGGCAAGGCTGAGCGCGGGGCCAGTCAGCGCCCGGACCGTGGCCCGGCCCTGGAGGGCGGCATGGAGAGAGGTGCCGTCCGCCGGAATCACCGGCAGCTTCAGGGGGGCGGGAGCCTGGGCCCCCAGCAGGAGGGCCGCACTGAGGGCGAGGGTGGTGCCGAATCGGTACATGGGAACTCCTCCGATGGTGGTGGCAACGGGCTCCAACTGCGGCATGCTATTGCGGTCGCAGTGGCTAGTCTTCGCTGGCCAGCGAGTCGAGTGTATTCGCGCCGCGGGCCCCAGGCCAAATGCTCATGCCGATTCCGCGCCTCCTGCTTGTGCGGTAGGTTTATCGAAGTGGATGAGGCCTACCCCCCCGCACCGGGAATTGGCACCTTCGACAACCTGAACCTCGACTGTGGGACCCATGCCAAGACTGCACCTATTCGAGTTTCACGATCTGCCCTGGTTCCCCGGGGCCTGGCGGGACGTGATCACGGACGTGCTGAGGGTCTTTTCCATCCACTCGAATCCCTACCGTCCCGTGTATCCCCTGCTCCTGGACGCCCTGCAGGAAACCCGTGCCGAAGCCATTCTGGACCTCTGTTCGGGCGGCTCCGGGCCCTGGGAGGACCTGCAAGGCTGGCTGGGGCAGGCGGGCCTGGACCTGCCGGTCCTGCTTACGGACAAGTACCCGCATCGCCGCGCGATCCAGCAGGTCTGGAACCAGACCGGCATCCGGTACCTGGAGGAGGCTGTGGACGCCATGGACGTGCCCGCCCAGCTGGGCGGCTTCCGGACACTCTTCGCCTCCTTCCATCACTTCCGGCCCGCCGAGGCCCAGCGGATCCTCCAGGACGCGGTGGCGGCCGGTTCCGGCATCGCCATCATGGAATTCACGGGCTGGACCTGGTGGTGGTTCTTCGCCTCCATTTTCTCCCCGTTCTTCTTCTGGGTAGCTTCCCCTTTCGTCCTGCGGCCCTTCACTTGGCGGCATCTCCTGTGGATCTACCTCCTGCCCTTTCCCCTGCTGTTCACGGTCTGGGACAGCCTCGTGTCCGGCCTGCGCACCTATGCACCCAGGGAACTCGAAGCCATGCTCCGGTTCCCCGGCGCCGAAACCTACACGTGGAAGATTGGGGAGTGCACCTCCAAAGACACCCGGGCCTGCAAGGTGACCTATCTCATTGGGATTCCTTCGGTGGCCTGAAATCAGAGAGTCTTACTTCGCCTTTGGGATTCCGATAGCTGGGGCCGATGTCGAATTGCCGGCACTTACAGAATTGCGGGCAACCTCCGCGGCTACTGCTAGGCCTAGGGGAGTGAGAGGGTAGGTCAGGGCCTTCTCCATTGATTCACCGCCTAGAATCCCTCGATCGATCAAGGTTTGGACAGTGGTTGCCCCGTCATCCAATTCAGTCAACCCATCAATGGCAAGGCCCATTCCTGTCTCAGTCTTCACTCGGTGCATCGAAACCTTGTCGCCTTGCCGACGGGCCATCAACAAGGCCTTCCGCTCATCGGGCGAAAGCATCTTGGATGTTGAAAGAAGTGGTTCTTTGATCTCCCAGGTTGAAACCAGGAACGATGCCATGGTGCCAGCGAGGTTGACGGCGAGTTCGGCATGCCTTGGGGCTGGCTTTACTTGGCGCGTAGCCCGGCCATGAGCATCGCCAAGTCGGTTCCGCATGGTACCGAGGCCGTTTACGACCGCCTGGCAGTTGCCAAGGATCGTTTTGAAGATCGGCTCAGTGTGTTGGCTTGGGGCTAGATTGAGCTGCTCGATTGTCAGTGCATGAAGCGTTGGAAGCTCCTCCTTGTCGCTATAGGGAATCGAACAGCTATCAAGGATGTGCTTGCAGACTGTTTCGAGGAGGGTTCTAGCCGCAGTGATCGCCCCCTCTGGGTCCTCGATTCGGCGGTCGAGGGCCTTCTGCCATGCATCTCGAACATGGTCGCTGTCGACCTTGGCGAGTGTGGCTTGAATCGGGGCAAGGCCCGGATGTAGTTCGGCCCGTTCAAGTTCATCCAACAAGGGGGCGAATTCTTCTGCCAGGAAGGCGGATCGTTCACGGTAGTGCCGCAACTTTGGCTGGATGAATGCCCAGAATTCACCAAGGTCACGACACGAATAAATGAATCTGGGTAGGCGGGCCCCTATCGAAGATTTAATCAGGGTCTTTCGTAAATCTGCGTAAGATCCGTCGACCCGATCTCCACCGCATGCCGTCGCGATGAGCATGTGCTTCATGCTCTCTAGGTCGGTTAGAAGCGAGTTAGGGCTAGTCAAGGTGACCCCATGGTTCAAACTTCTAGGTGGTGAACTGCAGCGGCGGCAAAGGAGCTGACGAGTTGACGCTCATTTGCCAACGCCAACCGAATTCGTTCGACGATTTCCATCAGTTCACCGACTCGCTGGAGAATCCGTCCCTGCTCCCCCTCTGGTGGCATGCCATCGGGGCGGTCATAGCGGCGTACGCAAGTGATCACCCAGACCTTGGACAGAAACCCGATCATGGGTTTGGCCACGATCATCCCGGCTGGTGGGTGGTCCCGAAACTCCTGGAACCACCATCGGCTGCTCCAATCGGGCAACTCGGGGATCTTGTGGCTGCCCAAAATTACCTGGCCCGTGGCGTCGGTGACCCAGATGAAGCCTGGCTCAGGCAGAAGCCTGCCCTCCTTGGCTAGAAACAGGTCGACATCTGCCATTTTCAGCCGGCCACCCTGGTAGTCCCCCTCGATCTCTGCCACCACTGAGCCCAGGGCCAGATCGATCCTCTGGAAGGTGCCGGAGATATTCTGGTCTAGGGCCCTGGCCAGATTGCGCACTTGGATCTCGGCCAGTTCCACCGCAGCCTTGCGCCGCACCGTTAGGAATAGCGCTCCGACCAGGATCGCCAGTACAGTCGCCAGGCAGGCCACAGCCAGAAACAGGGATCGGGAGGCCAGTGTCCCGAGACGTAGGCGAAGGTTCATTGGCGATTACTTCCAGAGGACGCAGAAGGCCAATCAAAAAGTATAGATTCGTAAAAGAGTAACTTTTATCCGGAATTGCACAATCACAGGATCCAACTGGGCAACCTTGATCTCGTTAGCTGGAGGTTGATTCGTGCAGGTCCCAGGTGGCCTACGAAGGCTCCCAGCTGCAGCGCCTGGAGGAGGATCTGTCCAGGAAGGTCATGCAGGGCCGGGAAGGCTTCGACCGGATCTGATCACCCGTCCCGGGTCAGCGCCGCCCCGACCGCCGCCATCAGTTCCTCCTGCAGAATCGGCTTGTGGAGGATGCTGCTGACTTCCTGGCGATTCAGGGCATCCATGATTGTCGGATCGTGGGTGGCCATCACCACGATGATCGGCAATTCGGGCTGGACCTTCCGCGCCATCCGGGCCACGGTCAGGCCGTTGCAGCCGGGCATGCTGTAGTCGGTGATGATCAGTTTCGGCGTCTGGGCGGTGATCAGATCCGCGATGCCCATGGCCGTCACGTCCGCCCAGACGTCCACCTCGTGCCCGGCCCGCTCCAGAATGCGCCGGAGCAGGACTTGCATGAGCCTGCTGTCGTCGACGATGGCGATCCTGGCCATGGTGGGGCTCCCTGGAACGGCGCCGAGGCCGGTCGTCACTTCCGGTTCTGCTCTTTCGTGAAGGCTACGTAGCCCATGTCCGCTTCGTTGATGTGGTGCTTCAGCCAGTCCGCCAGGAAGATCGTGACGTCCAGTGTCACCGGCTTCCCCTCAGCCAGCCTATCCTGCAGATCCTTGGCCTTCCCGATCAACTGGGCATGCTCCGCCATGTGGGAAGACAGCCTGGGATAGCCCATGTCCCGCATGTAGCGCTCTTCTGTCTGGAAATGCTCCACCGTGTACTTCACAAGGAAATCCAGGCTGTCCTTCGCTTGAGCCTTGGAAGTCCCGGCCTTGAAGGAATCCGCCAGTTTGTTCACGGCGTCGAACAGGCCCTTGTGCTGGGAATCGATGATCCCGATCCCCGTTTCATAGCGGCTGCTCCAGTTGGCAATGGCCATGCTCACTCCTTGATCCTGCTCAGTTCTGCATCGGCAGTGGACCGGCTCATCATGAATCCGGCGGGCCCTCACCGGGGGCCCGGACGGCCGCGGCGATGCCCAACTCGGCGATCTTGGCCTGCACCTCTCTGAGGCTGAAGGGCTTCCTCAGGCTCGCCACCCGCGGTCGGCCGCGCAGCAGCGGGGCGATCTCCTGATCGCTGTACCCCGAGGCCATGATGACGTGCAGCTCTGGACGGCACTGGAGGATCAGGGGCAGTGCCTCGGCACCGTTCATGCCCGGCATGTTCATGTCGAGGATCACCAGGTCCACCTGCAGCCCTGCCTTCAGGAGGCCCAGAGCCTGGGCACCGCCCGGGGCCGTCGCC
>JBBRZL010000044.1:0-23233 GCA_038236735.1 Holophagales bacterium
CTCGATGACTACTATCCCGGCAAGCGCCTGGCCCAGATCCTGGCCGGCGTCGAGCCACCGAAAAAAGCCGCGAAGCCCAAGGGCAAGACCGGCTCTGCCGCTGACGCGGCGCTAGCCCCCACGGCCGCAACGGCGGCCAAGGAACGCTTATCCACCCAGCGGAAAGACCTGGTCCAACCTGGCTCGAAAGATGCTAAGGGCAAGCCATCTTCCCGCACGACCCCTTCCAACCCCGCCCAAAAGGGCGTAAAGGAGCCACCCATGGCCGAACTGACCAACATGGTCGCCACCCCCGCCGCTCCCGCGGCCGCGAAGCCCGCCGCTAAGAAACCGGCGAAGAAGGCTGCCCCCAAGAAGAAGGCCGCGCCGAAGAAGGCCGCTGCCAAGAAGCCGGCCGCCAAGAAGGCCGTGAAGAAGGCCGCGCCGAAGAAGGCCGCCAAGAAGTAGACGCAACTGACCTACGCAACCTGGCTAAGATTCAGAGAGGCGCGCTGGCGCGCCTCTCTGATCCAGGTGCCCTATGAACATCATCGACCGCATCTCCGCGCTTGAAGTGCTCGACAGCCGTGGAAATCCCACGGTGTTGGCCCGGGTGCAACTCTCCGATGGGACGATCGGCCAGGCCATCGTGCCGTCAGGCGCCTCCACGGGCAGCCGCGAAGCCCTTGAGCGCCGGGACGGCGACAAGAAGCGCTACCTCGGCAAGGGCGTGCTCGGGGCCGTGGACGCCATCAATGTGGAACTGGCGGCGGCCCTGCAGGGCATGGACCCCTTCCAGCAGGTCGAGCTCGACGAACTGATGTGCGACCTGGACGGGACCGAGAACAAGGGCCGTCTGGGCGCGAATGCCATCCTGGGTGTGTCCATGGCCCTGGCGGAGGCCGCGTCCAAGGCCTCCCAGACGCCGCTCTACCGCTACCTGGGCGGCGCCTCTGCCCGCCTGCTCCCCGTGCCCATGATGAACATCCTCAACGGGGGGGCCCACGCTGACAACAACGTGGATATCCAGGAGTTCATGGTGGTGCCCCTGGGCGCCCCGAGCTTCCGCGAGGCCCTCCGCTGGGGGGCCGAGGTCTACCACGCCCTGAAGGGCGTCCTGAAGACCCGCAAGCTGGCAACTGGGGTAGGTGACGAGGGCGGTTTCGCCCCCAACCTGGCTTCCAATGAAGAGGCCCTCGATCTGATCGGTGAGGCCATCAAGAAGGCCGGCTACAAGCTCGGCAAGGAGGTCTTCCTGGCCATGGACTGCGCCGCCAGCGAATTCCTTAATGGCAAGACCTACGCACTCGACGGAACCCAGAAGACCCCGGCCCAGCTGGTGGGCTACTACGAGGGGCTGGTCGCCCGGCACCCCATCGTCTCCATCGAGGACGGCTTTGCTGAAGGGGACTGGAAGGGTTGGAAGGCCCAGACGGTCGCCATGGGTGCCAAGACCCAACTGGTGGGGGACGACCTCTTCGTGACCAACCCCGCCATCCTGGCCAAGGGGATCCAGGAGGGCGTGGCCAACGCCATTCTCATCAAGCTGAACCAGATTGGCACCGTCACCGAGACCCTGCGGGCCGTGGACATGGCCCACAAGGCGGGCTACCGGGCCATCATCAGCCACCGCAGCGGCGAGACCGAGGACACCTTCATCGCGGATCTGGCCGTGGCCACCGGGGCAGGGCAGATCAAGACCGGCGCCCCCTGCCGCACCGACCGCGTGGCGAAGTACAACCGCCTGCTCCAGATCGAATGGGAGCTGGGCGCCGCCGCCCGCTATGCGGGTCGTGAAGCCTTCGGGGCACACATCGGCTAGGGAGGTCCCCCCATGAACGCCAACTGGCTCCTGAAGTCGTCCACGCTGTGGGGCGTGCTGGGAGCCTCAGGGCTCCTGTGCCTGATGGCCATGCTCTTCTCCCAGGGGGGCCT
Organism: Holophagales bacterium; assembly: GCA_038236735.1. Lineage (GTDB taxonomy): Bacteria > Acidobacteriota > Holophagae > Holophagales > Holophagaceae > Geothrix. The sequence goes on from JBBRZL010000044.1 coordinate 1,915, forward strand.
GCCCGAACTGCACAAGCGGGAGGCGGACCTGTTGGCGGCCCGGACGCGGCTGGTGGAGCTCAACCATCGCAACCGGGAGCTCCTTGAAGAGGTCCAGCGCCTCGCCGCCAAGGACCCCGAACTGATGGAAGCCTTGGCCCGGCGCCAGGGCTATGCGCGGAAGGGTGAAACCGTCTACACCTTCCGCAACAATCGGGAACGGTAGCTTGGAACTCCAACTGGCCGCAGCCTCAGGCAATGTGTTTGGTTACCTCTGGGCTGACGAGGCTAAAGACAGTTCTGGTGAGGTTTATGCGAAATTGCTGTGTCCGAGGGGACAAGGCTTCGGTTTAGATGGCCTTTTTTTGATGCAAAGGCCCGGAGCAGGTCCATGGGCCTTGGAGCACTGGGATACGAATGGATCCAAGTCCTTTTGTTCCAATGGTAGCAGAGCAGCCATGGCCATCCCTGGAGCCCCGGCTGGGCTGCTGATCGAAGCGGTCTCCAGTGGCGAGCGCATCCTGCTTCGGCGTGATGGCGAAGACGTCGGCATCCGCATGCCCGAGGGAGCCTCGTTCGGGTTGCGCAACGCGCCCATGGCGACGGACTTCCCTGCCGGGTTCGGCTGGATCGGCAATCCGCAACTGGTGCTGCGCGTGCCATCGGTGGCGGCGGTGGACCTGCCAGTGCTCGCACCTCCCCTCCGCCACCATGCCGCGGTGCCAGGCGGTACCAACGTCAACGTCGTGGAGGTGCTGGCGCCGGGGGAGGCGCGGATCCGCTCCTGGGAGCGTGGCGTGGAGGGTGAAACCCTCTGCTGCGGTACAGGAAGTGCCGTCGCCGCGGCCTGGCTGGCCCAGACGGATGGGGTGCGAGCCTGGCGGCTCCGCACGGCCGGGGGCGAGACCATCAGCATCAGTCTTGCTCTGGAGCCAGGGGGTGCCTGGCGCGACCTTTGGCTTTCGGGGCCGGTCCGGCGACTGGGCACGGTGCACCCGGAACCCTCGCTGCTGCTCGGGTTGCAGGGCTGAACACCGCGTCATTTCTCCGTGGAACCCGACCTGCTAGACTGGCGTGTTCCACACCCGAGAGGATGCCGAGATGCGTGGTTTGACCAGCGCCAGAGCCATGATGGGGTTCGTCTGATGCGAGCCCGGGTACTGGTCCTGGCGAATCAGAAGGGCGGGGTGGGGAAGACGACCACGGCCATCAACCTCGCCGCCTCCCTCGCGATGATGGAGAAGATGGTGCTGCTGGTGGACTTCGATCCCCAGGGCCACAGCACCACGGGACTGGGCTTCCCCAAGCCGGACCACCGGGCTGGCTCCTACGCCTTGATGAAGGGCGCCCCGGCGGAAGCACTGCTGCTCAGCACGGAAGTCCCCATGATGCAGGTGATTCCCGCAGGCAAAGATCTCGCCCAGCTGGAGTTCGAGCTCTTCGAACTGCCCCAGCTCCAGGTGCTCAAGCAAGCACTCGAACCGATCATGGATCGCTTCGACTTCATCCTCATCGATCCCCCGCCCAGCCTGGGCATGATCACCTTGAACGCTCTCACGGCGGCCGATGAGGTCATCGTGCCCATGCCCTGCGAGTTCTTCGCACTGGACGGCCTGGCCGAGCTGACCGAGACGCTGCGCCGCATCCAGGCCGGGGCGAACCCTCGCCTGAAACTGGGTGGCATATTGCTCACCATGGCGGAGGAACGCACCAACCTGGGCGCAGCCGTGGCCGCCGAAGTGCGCCATGCCTTCCCGGGCAAGGTCTTCCAGACCGTGATCCCCCGCAACATCCGCCTTGCGGAAGCCCCCAGTCATGGCAAGCCCGTGGCCTTCTACGATCTGCGCTCCAAGGGTGCCCAGGCCTACCTCAGTCTCGCGAAGGAGTGGCTTGGCGTGGAGATCCCCGCGAGGAGGGAAGCTTTATGATCCAGCTGAAGCGTCCGGCCCTGGGCCGCGGGCTCACCGCCCTCATGAGTCAGATGGCCCCGGAGGACTCCGGCCAGCGCGAGCTGCCGCTGGGCAGTCTGGTGCCGAACCGCGCCCAGCCCCGCACCCACTTTGATGAAACGGCCCTCGCTGAACTGGCCGAGAGCCTGAAGCAGCACGGCATGGTCCAGCCCATCGTCGTCCGCAAGGTGGGAGAACAGTACGAGATCATCGCCGGCGAGCGGCGCTGGCGGGCGGCCCGCAAGGCTGGCATCGCCATGGTCCCCGTGGTGGTCAAAGAGGTGCCCGACGACCGCCTGCTGGAATTCGCCCTGGTGGAGAACATCCAGCGCCAGGAGCTCAACCCCATCGAGGAGGCCACGGCCTACTGGCAGCTGGGTGAGCACCTGCGGCTCACCCAGGAGCAGGTGGCCGACCGGGTCGGGAAGTCCCGACCCCAGGTGGCCAACACCCTGCGCTTGCTGCGCCTGCCCGCTGAGATCAAGGCCGACGTGGCCCATGGCCGCATGAGTACCGGCCATGCCAAGGTGCTGCTCGGCGTGGCCGATGCCCACCTCCAGGAGCAGCTTGCGCATGAGGTGATTGCGCTACAGCTCAGTGTGCGGGCCCTGGAAGCCCGGATCCAGAAGCTGCAGAAGCAGAGCAAGGTGAAGGGGAAGCGGAAGCATCCCCAGGAGCTGTTCATCAAGGCGGCGGCCGAGGAACTCACCCAGTCCTGGGGCACCCGGGTCGAGATCAAGGCCAAGGGCAAGGCCGGCACCCTGGTGCTGCACTACGGCAGCGAAGGCGAGCTGGACCGTCTCTTCGAGGCCCTCAAGCACGGTCCGGCCAAGGGCCGGTAGGAGCACCCATGTCGTCCTGGTTCGTCAAGAAGCGCCAACAGAAGACCGCCGTCGAAGCCAAGACCGTCCGTGTTCCCGAAGGCCTCTGGATCAAGTGCGATGCCTGCAAGGAGCTGATCTACCGCAAGGAGTTGGTCAACACGCACAATGTCTGCCCCAAGTGCGGGTACCACTTCCGCATCGGCGTGGACGAGCGGCTTGAGAACCTGATGGATGAAGGTTGGACCACCCTGTTCAGCGGGCTGCAGAGCACGGATCCCCTGGGCTTCGTGGCGATGAAGAGCTACAAGGACCAGTTGAAGAAGCTGGCTCAGGCCGGGCAGTCGGAAGATGCCGTGGTCGTGGTGGAAGGGGCGCTGTCCGGGATTCCCGTGGTGACTGCGGTCATGAACTTCGACTTCCTCGCCGCCAGCATGGGCAGCGTCGTGGGCGAAAAGCTGCGCCTGGGGGCTGAGCGGGCCCTGGAGAAACAGTGCGCCTTCATCATCGTCAGCTGCAGCGGGGGGGCGCGCATGCAGGAGGGCACCCTGTCGCTCATGCAGATGGCCAAGGTGAGCGCCGCGCTGGCCAAGCTCGACCGGGCGGGCCTGCCCTACCTGAGCATCCTGACTGACCCCACCACCGGCGGAGTCAGCGCCAGCTACGCCATGCTGGGCGACCTCAACATCGCCGAACCCAAGGCACTCATCGGCTTCGCTGGTCCTCGCGTGATCGAACAGACCATCAAGCAGAGCCTGCCGGAGGGCTTTCAGCGTTCCGAATTCCTCCAGGCCCACGGCATGGTCGACAAGGTGGTCAACCGCGATCACCTCAAGGACTTCATTGCCACCTGCCTGGCCTGGATGGGACCGGCACCAAGGGAATGATGAGCGGCGCCTTCGAACTCATCCACATCCCGCGGCTCCAGGAGCGGGGCCATCTCGGCATCAAATGCGGCCTGGAAAACATCCGCGCGCTGCTGGATGCCCTGGGTGAACCCGAAGTCAGTTTTCCCGTGGTGCTCATTGCAGGCACCAATGGCAAGGGCAGCACCGGTGCCTTCCTGGCCCACATGCTGAAGGCTGCGGGATTGGTGGTGGGCTGGACCACTTCCCCGCACCTTGTCGATCTCACCGAGCGCATCTGGGTGGATGGCGAACCCATTGGCGAGGGGGCTCTGGAACTGTTGTTGGGCGAGGCTTTCGAGGCCGAGGAACGGACCGGGCTGCACGCCACCTACTTCGAGCTGATGATCGTCGCGGCCCTGTCTGCCTTCCGCATGACCGGCATCGAAGTGGCCCTGTTGGAAGTGGGCATGGGGGGGCGCTGGGATGCCACCAACGCCACCGAGCCGATCCTCACGGTGCTCACCACGGTGGGCCTGGACCATCAGATGTACCTGGGCGACACCGTCGAAGCCATTGCCCGGGAGAAGCTCTGCACAGCCCGGGATGGCCGGCCCCTGGTACTGGGACCAGCCCTTGATCCCGACTGGATCCGTGGGCTGCTCCCCACGAAGCCTTCCCTGCATTCCGCACCGCGCCTGGGGCCAGCCGACATCCACTGGGACCACTCCCTGGTGGCGGGAAAGCGGGTGGGACTCGGGGGTCTCCACCAGCTCGACAACCTGGCCACGGCCTTGGAAGCGGTGCGTCAATTGCGGACCCTTGGCTTCCCGATTCCCGAGGAGCGGCTCTGGGCCGGGGTGGCCGCCACGGTCTGGCCCGGCCGCCTATGGAAGGTGCCGGAATTGGAGGGGGTCTGGATGGATGGCGCCCACAACCCCGATGGTGCTCGGGTGCTGGCGGACCATGCACTGGCCTGTGGCGTGCGACCCCACCTCTACTTCGGCGCCATGGGCGACAAGGACCTCGCGGGGGTGGCCCGGGAGCTGAAGCGGATGCAGCCCCTGTCGGTGACCTTCGTGCAGGGGGACGCTCCCCGCTATGCCTGTGCCCAGGATCTCTGGGAGGCCTGGGGCCTTGAGGCCCCCATGCTGACGGTGCGCCAGGCCTCGGCCCAACTGCGGGCCCGGACTGAGGCGCCGCGGTTGGTGACCGGCTCCCTCTACCTGTTGGGCGACCTCCTCCGAGAGCTGGGCATCAGGCCGTACTAATCTGTCCAGGGGCGGCCTGCCGATGAGGCCAGCATGCGGTGGTTACCCCTTTGCTTCGTGCTGGTCTGCGCCCTCGGCGCCCAGGCCCCCCTCCACATCATCTCGGTGGAACGCCGGGGGCTGCCGCCCTATGAAGCGGCGGACCGGACCTATGGCCTGGATGGTGGCCACGACCGCGGGCTCAAAGTGGGGGACCGCCTGATTGTGAAGCGCAGCGGCGAGCTGCTGCCCATCGGGCATCTCCGGGTGACCGAAGTGCGCGGCGAGCAGGCGGGCGCCACCTTCGAACCGGCTGCGGCCGGTTACCCCATGAAGGGGGACCTCGCGATCCGGGAGGAGCTCCTGCGCATACCCGAGGTGACCCGACTCAACACGGATCCGATCCCGTCGGTGCCTGCTCCCCGTCCCGCTGGGGTGGTGCCCCCCCGGGAAGGCATCCTCTATTTCCTGCCCCAGCAGGCGGAACTCAGCCTGGCGGGCGTGAAGAAGCTGGAGGCCTGGGTCCAGGAGTGGGGTGTCGGGGGCCGCTGGACCGTGCACGTGCCTTCGGCCAAGGCCCTGAAACCGGCGCTGCAGATACAGAGAGCGGAAATGCTCCAGGCCGCCCTGCATGCGCTGGGCATTGAGCATGTGGCGGTGGAAACCCAACCGAGAACGGCCGAAAGCAAGTTCGACCCAGCTTGGATTCGGCACTGGGATTGATGGGGACGGGTCGCTCAGGGCAGTTCTGACAAGCCCAGGTGAAACGTCTGCCCCAGGACACCGTAGTTTGGTCCCACCACAGAAGCCAGCCGGGCGACCGGCGTCCAGAGGCTGGCATCGGCGCAGTCGTGGTCGGCACTCCAGATGCGCTCGGCCGCATGGGTCGTCAACACGTCGAGCAGGACGAGGGTGCTGGCCGGGCCCAGCTCCAGCTCACGGTTCAGGCGGCACTCCAGAGCCACCGGGGCATCCCGCAGGCGGGGTGGGGCCACGTGCAGGGAGACCTCCGTGGCCAGGCCCAGGCGTTCGACTTCGCTGATGTCGGGTTCCACTTCGGCGGCGCTGGCATGGAGGGCGGCCAGCAGCGGCAGATCCGCCAGATGCACCACGGCTTCGCCCCGCTCCTGCAGGTTGCGGTGCGTATCCTTCAGGGAGCCGTCCCGGCGTCGGCCCAGGGTGACCGCCAGCATGGGGGGCCCGAAGATGCCCATGAAGCTGCTGAAGGGGGCGAGGTTGACGCGGCCAGCGGCATCCACCGTCGCGATCCAGGCGATGGGCCGGGGGATCACCAGGCTGGACAGGATGCGGTAGACATCGCGCTTGGGGAGGGTGGACAGGTCGCGGGTGATCATGGTCAGGCTCCGGGCAATATCATCAGCATGCGATCGACTCCACTCAGGAGACCAGTCCTAGCAGGATCTTAACGGGCCTCCCAGGAAGTCACGACCGCGGTGCCTGTTACCCTGAGGCGCCCCTGGAGGTGATCTTTGGTACTCATTGCTGTTCTGCTGCTCGTCATCGGTGTCCTGGCCTGGCGCTGGAAGACCAAGGTCGAATACCCCCTGTCGGCCCGCCTGGGCATCGTGCAATGGGTGGGTCTCGGGGTGGGCTTTGTCGTCATGCTGGCTTCCATGGCCGTGATCGTGCAGCCGGGCCAGGCCGGCGTGGTGGTCCTCTTCGGCACCGTACGGGAGCAGGTGCTGCCGGCGGGTCTGCACTTCATCAATCCATTCTCGCAAGTGGTGGAGATGGAAGTCCGCACCCGGAACTACACCATGTCAGGCGTCGCCGATGAGGGGCGGAAGGCGGGTGACGACTCCATTCCGGTCATCACTTCGGATGGCCTCACCGTGAAGCTCGATTCCACGGTCTTCTACCACCTCAACCAGGAGCAGTGCCCCAAGATCTACGAGAAGATCGGCACCGACGTTGAGGGCCAGATCCTCCGTAGCCAGATTCGCACCTCACTGCGCGATGCCGCTGCCGGACTGACGGCCACGGAGCTGTACACCACCAAGCGCATGGGCTTCGTGGAGAACGTGACGAAGACCCTCATGGCCGCCTTCAAGGAGCGCGGCATCACCCTGGAGCAGGTGCTGCTGCGCAATGTCATTCTCCCAGACCAGATCACCAAGGCCATCAACGACAAGATCAGCGCCGACCAGGACGCCCAGAAGATGGCCTTCGTGCTCCAGAAGGAAAAGCAGGAAGCCGAGCGCAAGCGCATCGAGGCTGAGGGGCAGGCCAAGGCGCAGCAGATCGTCAGCCAGAGCCTTACGCCCCAGATCATCGAGTACCAGCGCATCCAGGCGCTGCGGGACATCGGTGCCAAGGGCAACCTGATCATCACTCCCATGGGCGGTGCCACGCCAATGATCCAGATTCCCGCCAGGAAATAGGCCCTCGAGCAGGGATCAGATGCTGTTGGACGCGGGCTTGGCCTTCGTCTGATCCAGGTGCAGCGTCACCTTGATCAGTTTCCCTTCCCGGAGCACGTCGAAGACGATCTCATTCTTGGGGGGCTCCAGTTCCAACATGGCGGCGAACTGGCCCTCGCTTTCGATCAGGCGGTCCTGGTAGCCCAGCAGGATGTCACCGATGGCCTGGATATTCCCCGCGCTGTCTCGCTGGATGCTCCGCAGTCCGGCTAAGGCGGCGGGTGAGTCGGGCGTCACGTCCAGTAGCACCAGTCCGCGTGTCACACCGAAGAAATGCAGGGCCTCGGCGCCGGAGAGACCGCCAAAGCCCATGCGAGGTGGCTGGAGGACACCCCGGGCGATGAGTTGGGGGACCACCTCGTTCAGAGTGTCCACGGGCAGCGCAAACCCGACCCCCACGGAGGCCTCCGACTTGGTGGCGACGATGGAAGTGTTCATGCCGATGAGGCGGCCCCCGGCATCCAGAAGGGGGCCACCGGAGTTGCCGGGGTTGATGGCGGCATCGGTTTGGATGGAGTTGAGGATCCAGGTGCTGTAGCCCGTGGCGATAGTACGTCCCAAGGCGGAGATGACCCCTTTGCTGAGGGAATGGTCAAGGCCGAAGGGATTACCGATGGCCAGGGCGGTCTGCCCGACTTGCAGGTTGGAACTGCGTCCTATGGCGATGGGCCGCATGGCTTCGAGCGGTGCGAAGGCCTGAATGACCGCGATGTCATAGGCGAAACTCTTCCCGATCACCCGTCCCTTGTAGGCCCTGCCATCGGCGAGGGTGATCTCCACCTCTGTTACATCTGCGAACAGTTTCCCATCAACTTCGGCACTGATGACGTGGCGGTTGGTGACGATATGACCCCACTCGTCCCAGACGAAACCCGAGCCACTGCCCGTGGGGATCTTGGCGGGCCCCTTGGGGTCCGGATTGGGGAGGAAGGCGGAGATGTACACCACACTCGGCTTGGCCTCCTTGAAGCGCCGGATGATGTTCTGCTCCTCGGAGGTCAAGGGAGTTCGGGGGGCCACTTTCCGGGGCTTCGCGTGAGCCCGGAACCGCTGGATGGTGGAGTCCTCGGTGGGTGGTGCGGGCTTGGGAGCGGTCTGGGCGGCCAGGGCCAGGGCCGCAAGAAGGATCAGGGCGACGCGGTTCATGGGAGCTCCCTGCCAATTATGGGGTCTCCAGGGACGGTCGGGTGAGTACCGCCCTGCGGTACTTCGGTTCGATCAGGGCCGCAGGGTCTCCCAGCCACAGGGGCCGCGGCATTGTAGCGCCCCGTCCGGTCATCTAAGCTGAACCTCTATGTCTGAAACGGTTTCCCGCCCCTGGCGCGCCTCCCTGTCCCTGGGGCTGGCCTTTCTCGTGCTGCTGGGAGCCGGCAGTGGTGTGGCCTGGTTCATGGCGCGGAAGGGCGTCCGCGGGCCTCTCAGGATCCTGCTCATCACCCCGCCCCTCGCCAAGGGCAATGATGGCCTCGATGCGACCGAAGGCAGGGCCATCGGTGCCCTGGTCCAGGAGTTGCTCGAGCAGCGGGGTGGGTTTGCCATCACCAATGTCACAACCGTTCCCGCGGACCTGGACCCGTTCCGGGGGCAGTCGCGTACCCTCCTGGTCCAACTCGAACCCCAGCGGCAGGGGGATCTGCTGGCCCTGCCCTATCGGTTCATCTGGGGTTATCAACTGGCTAATCGAGGCGCCCGATGGACTTCGGTGCAGCCCGCGGCGCTGGCGCCCAACCTGGCCTTCGCGGGCTTCCTGCGCACCTTCCCCAAGGCCGTGCAGCCTTCGGTCGGAGGCCTCCTGCCCAGGGATGCCGGCCTGTTCTGGAACCTAGTCCAGGCCGGGGCATGGCGGTTGCAGAATGACCACCTGGAGGAAGCCCTGGCCCTCGCGGAAGAGGTCAGCCGCCGGGAGCCGGACTGCGCCAGCGCCTGGATCCTCATGGGCAATCTGCGCTACCGGCAGATGCTCAACAAGCCCAGCGCCCTCCGCCTGGAGCAGTCCGAGGCCGAGGCCAATCTGCAACGCGGCCTGGCGCTGGCGCCGGGGCATCCCCGCGGCACCTTCCTTTTGTCCCTGCTGAAAACCGACAGCGGCAACCACCGGGAGGCCCTCGACCTGCTGCTGCTGGCCCGGCGGCGGCAGCCCTACAATCCAACCCTGTTGACGGGCATCGCCTATGCCGCGCGGGGGGCCGGTCTGCTGCCCCTGGCGCGCCGTGCCATGGACCTGTGCGACAACCTGGCCTTCGCCACCCTGCAGCCCCAGGCCGTGGATCTCACCTGCCTCTACACCGGCGAGGTGGCCCGGTTCGAGGCCAGCCTCCAGGAGCAACCGGGCCATCTGCGGAGCACCTCCGGCGTGCTGCCCTTCTACCGAGGCTACCTGGCCCTGGTGCGTGGTGATCGTGCCCTGGCGCACAAGGAGTTCCGGATCGCCGCGGAGCTGACCAACGGCTATCCGAACATTCTCCGGCTGAGCGCGATCTTCGATCTCATCCTCGAGGGCCAGAAGGACCAGGCCTGGAAGAACCTGCGGGAATACGACCAGGAACGCATCGGTATGCGCGAGCCGGATGGGGAATTCACCATCCGGCTCGCGGAGGCCTACGCCCTGATGGGGGATCGGGCCAGCGCCATGGACATGGCGGGCCGCGCCTTTGCCCGGGGTTTCGGGTGCACCGAGTGGTACGAACGCAGCCCCATGCTGGAGCCCCTGCGGGTCCTGCCGAAGTGGAAGGCCCTCGTGCAGCACCTGAAGGAGCGGCAGAGCCTCATGGAGGACCGCTTTCCCTTGGGGCTCCTGGAAGACAACTGAGTCGGGGACCAGGGCGGCTAGACTGTCATAACGCTCAAACGAGGGACCCATGTCCACACTCACCGCGCCCGAAAGCGCTGGCCACGCGCCTGAGGGCTACACACCCCGGCACAAGGTCCGCTTCGTCACGGCCGCCAGCCTTTTTGACGGTCATGATGCCAGCATCAACATCATGCGGCGGATCCTCCAGGCCACGGGCTGCGAGGTGATCCACCTGGGTCACAACCGCGCCGTGCAGGACATCGTCGACACCGCCATCCAGGAGGATGCCCAAGGGATCGCCATCTCCAGCTACCAGGGTGGCCACCTCGAATACTTCAAGTACATGGTGGATCTGCTCCGGGAGCGGGGCGCCGGCCACATCCAGATCTTCGGTGGAGGTGGCGGCGTCATCGCCCCCGACGAGATCCACGAACTCGAGGCCTACGGCGTGGCCCGCATCTTCAGCCCCGAGGACGGCCGCAGCCTGGGCCTCCAGGGCATGATCGACGACATGGTCGAGCGCTGCGATTTCGACCCGCGCACCAGGCCCGCGGCGCTGCCGCTGGCCCGGAGAATCACCGAGATTGAGCTGAGAGGCTCCGACTCCGCAAGCGCAGCGAGTGGGAGCACGCCCCAGGCGGGGCATGCATCAGGCAGAGCCACGGAAAAACCGGAAAATCAGGCCGAGAGGGTACCCGTTCTCGGAATCACCGGCACCGGCGGTGCCGGCAAATCCTCGCTCATCGATGAACTCCTCCGCCGTTTTCTGGTCGATTTCCCTGAGAAGCACGTAGCCGTTCTCAGTGTCGATCCGACCAAACGGAAAACGGGCGGCGCGCTGCTGGGTGACCGCATCCGCATGAACGCCCTTTACCACCCAGAGCTGCGGGACCGGGCCTTCATGCGCAGCCTGGCCACCCGTGGCGCCGCCCACCGGGCCACCAGTGCGGCGCTCGTCGCCAGCATCACCGCCGCCAAGGAGGCCGGCTACGATCTGGTGATCGTGGAAACGGCGGGCATCGGCCAGAGCGACAGTGAGATTGCGGACCTGGTGGACCTGTCCATGTACGTGATGACGCCGGAATACGGCGCCGCCAGCCAGCTCGAGAAGATCGACATGCTGGACTTCGCGGACCTTGTAGTACTGAACAAGGCCGACAAGCGCGGCGCGGAGGATGCCCTGCGGGACGTGCGCAAGCAGTACCAGCGCGCCCACAAGCGCTTCACCGAACCCGCGGACGACATGCCCGTCTACGCCACCTGCGCCAGCCAGTTCAACGATCCCGCCACCAACTGGCTCTACGTGAACCTGGTGAAGGCCATGGCGGCGAAGACAGGACTCGATTGGGAACCCATTCTTGAAGCGGGGCGGGAGAACCCGCGGCGCGCCGCCATCATTCCCCCGGAACGGGTGCGTTACCTGGCGGAGATCGCCGATACCGTGCAGGGCTACAAGGCCTGGGCCCGCCGCCAGGCCGAGACCGCCGAACTGGCCCATGCCCTCTGGAGCAGCCTCCGCGCCCTCGGCGACAAGGTGCCCCCGCCCGGTGCCTTCTACGATGCCGTCCACCTGGTGGAACCCGGCGAGGGCGACCAGGGCACGGCCATCCTGGTGCTGCGCCAGCGCTACCAGGAGCACCTGGGTGAGCTCCAGGCCGAGAGCCGCCGCCTCATCCACGACTGGGCCGAGCTGAAACGCAGCTACACCGAGCCAGAGAATGTCTACGTGGTGCGGGGGAAGGAGATCCGCACCGCGAACCATACCGCTTCCCTCAGCGGCACCCTGGTGCCGAAGGTGGCGCTGCCACCTTATTCGGGCTGGGGTGAGCTGCTGCGCTGGCAGCTGCTGGAGAACCTGCCGGGCTGCTTCCCCTACGTTGCAGGCGTCTTCGAGTACAAGCGCGTGGGCGAAGACCCCACCCGCATGTTCGCGGGTGAGGGCACCCCCGAGCGCACCAACAAGCGCTTCCATTACGTGAGTAAGGGTCAGCCTGCGGTGCGGCTGAGCACCGCCTTCGACAGTGTCACGCTGTACGGCGAGGATCCCCACGTTCGCCCCGACATCTACGGCAAGGTGGGCAACAGCGGCGTCTCGGTCTGCACCGTGGATGACGCCAAGAAGCTTTACTCCGGTTTCGACCTGCTCTGCCCCACCACCAGCGTGAGCATGACCATCAATGGGCCCGCACCCACCATGCTGGCCTTTTTCCTCAACGCCGCCATCGACCAGCGCGCCGAGACCTGGCTGAAGGAACACGGCCAGGTGGCGGCCGCCCAGGCGAAGATCGAGGCCATGTATGCGGCCAGGGGGCTGGCCCGACCCCGATACGAGGGTGCTCTTCCGGAGGGCAACGACGGCCTCGGACTCGCCCTGCTGGGCGTCACCGCGGACGAGATCTTGCCGCCCGAGATCTACGCGAAGCTGCGCAAGGAGGCCCTGCAGACCGTGCGCGGCACGGTGCAGGCGGACATCCTCAAGGAGGATCAGGCCCAGAACACCTGCATCTTCAGCACGGAGTTCAGCCTCAAGGTGATGGGCGACATCCAGCAGACCTTCATCGAGGAAAAGATCCGCAACTTCTACTCGGTGAGCATCAGCGGCTACCACATCGCCGAGGCCGGGGCGAATCCCATCAGCCAGCTGGCCTTCACCCTGGCCAACGGCTTCACCTTCGTGGAGTACTACCTGTCCCGGGGCATGCACATCGACGACTTTGCCCCGAACCTCAGCTTCTTCTTCAGCAACGGCCTCGATGCGGAATACAGCGTCATCGGCCGGGTGGCTCGCCGCATCTGGGCCGTGGCCATGAAGGAGAAGTACGGCGCCGACGAGCGCAGCCAGAAGCTGAAGTACCACATCCAGACCTCGGGCCGCTCCCTGCACGCCCAGGAGATCGATTTCAACGACATCCGCACCACGCTGCAGGCGCTCTCCGCCATCTACGACAACTGCAACAGTCTGCACACCAACGCCTATGACGAGGCCATCACCACGCCCACGGAAGAGAGCGTACGCCGGGCCATCGCCATCCAGCTCATCATCAACCGCGAGCTGGGCCAGGCGAAAAACGAGAACCCCATCCAGGGGGCCTTCTTCATCGAGCAGATGACCGAACTGGTGGAGGAGGCGGTGCTCCTGGAGTTCCGCCGTATCGCCGACCGGGGCGGCGTACTGGGGGCCATGGAGACCATGTACCAGCGCGGCAAGATCCAGGAAGAATCCATGCACTACGAACACCTCAAACACAGCGGCGAGCTGCCCATCATCGGCGTGAACACCTTCCTGAAACCCCAGGCCATCGAGCCGGGCTCTCCAGAGCTCATCCGCAGCACCGAGGCGGAAAAGCTGCAGCAGATCGCCAACCTGGCAGCCTTCCAGGCCCGCAATGCCGACCGGGCCCCCGCGGCCCTGGACCAGCTTAAGGTGATCGCCCGAGCCGACGGCAACCTCTTCGAAGCCCTCCTGGACGCCGCCAAGGTCTGCAGCCTCGGCCAGATCAGCCAGGCCCTCTACGAAGTCGGCGGCCAATACCGACGGAATATGTAGCCGACCGTGGGGTGACGGAGCAGGCTCCGGGGGAGCCTGCGAAGTCGGGCCCCCACGAGGAGGCTATGCCACGCGATCGTGGGGGCGAAGCCCAGGCGGGTGGTGAGGGACGCGGCAGTGCCGCGTTCCGAGCCGGGCACCCGCCGGACTGAGCATCACGACCAGGTTGGCCCCAACGCGCAACCTGCGAAGTCGGGCCCCCACGAGGAGCTTATGCCACGGACGCCGATGGGTGGCGAACCAAGCTGTGGTTGAATGGCCTGCGAAGCCGGGACCCGGCGAGAGGCTTACGCCACGAGGCCGCTACTCCTCGCGCTTCCCAGGTGCGGTTCGTTCCCAAAGCCCCGATCCGCTTCATTTGGCGGTCGAATTCGCTGTCGTCCAGTTCTGCTACCTTCCGATGGTCATCGAACCGCTTATCGGCGGCATGCGTGAGTTCTTCCGCCATATCGTGGGATACCCGGCCCGCGTCTGTGAGGATGCTCCGATCGTTCAGCCGGAGGAACCCGTGCAGTTTTTCGATCCAGTCCTGCATGGTCGTGGCCTTGCGCTGCCGCGCCTGGAGTTCGGCAAAAGATAGGTACTGCTCCACGATCAGGTTGAGGTGGTCCGCCTCTTCCTTGGCCAGGTAGTTCTTGGCCACGGTGACCTCGGCCTTTCGGACCCTGGCCCCCTTGAAGTGGGTGAGGCCCATGTGGGGCTTCGCGGGGTCGGCCCTTTCGACAATCAGCTCTGCCGCCGTGTGTCCATGAATGGTGTAGTGAAACTTGTTCTGTACCGTGGCAAAGAACCCCTGGGTCATCGGGTGGTCCGGTGAGTAGTCCACGCTCGTCGCATAGATCTCGCAGACCTTCTTGTAGAAGAGTCGTTCGGAGGTGCGGATCTCCCGCACCCGCTCCAGCAGCTCGTCGAAGTAGGTATCCGTCCAGCCGCCATCTTTCAGGCGCTGGTCGCCAAGCGTGAAGCCCTTGACGATGAACTCCCGGAGGCGCTGGGTGGCCCAGATGCGGAACTGCGTGCCCCGATGGGAACGAACCCGATACCCGACGGAGATAATCACGTCGAGGTTGTAGACCGCCGCTTCATAGGACTTAGCATCCGCCGCAGTTATCTGGAATTCCCGGAGTACTGCCTCCTCGCGGAGCTCTCCTTCTTCGAAAATCGGGTGAATATGTTCCGAGACCGTCCGGACATCTTTCTGGAACGACTCTCCAAGCTTCTTTTGCGTCAGCCACACGGTCTCACCTACGAGCCGCACTTGTACCCTCGTCTGACCATCTTCTGTCTGATGGAGCAATAACTCCGACTCGGCCATGGCGCCCGCGTTGTCGAGTCTGGATTTGCTCTTTTTCGCTTTCTTGCAAAGGCCAACCGCCGCCGGCCTCGACGGCTTCATCCACCTCGGCCATGAGCCGAATGGTTTCGGAAAGAGCGGCGAGGCGCGGTTCAGGAGCTCCGCCAGTTCATCCACGGCCCACACGATGCGATCGTCGAGATCCACGCCCGCGATGTGGTTGAAGCGTTTCCGCAAGGAGAAATTCGTCTCGGCCAGGAGATGCGGCGCCAGCATACGGGTGAAGTCGTGCAGATCCCCTTGGGCACACCGGGCCGCGAACAGGCCGTAGCAGATGGTTTGCGCGTACATGTCGGCGAACTGTGGCGCATCCGGATCGTGCAGCAGCACCACCTGAAAACCTTTCATCTGCACATGCAGGGTGCCTTCGCCATCCCCGCTTTCATAGGCGCGGCGGATGGTGGCCCGGATCAAGAGGGCGATGGCGGCCATGCGTGAGGCCAGGTCTTTGGGGTTCCGCAGGGTCGGCGTGTGGGATTGCAAGAAGGCGTCGAGCAGTTGCAGAACCGCGCCCAGGCCAGCTTCATCCACCGTGATCTTACCCTTGCTCGCAGGCGTTCCCAGGCGGGCGGTCATGCATTTTTCGCCCTGTACGAACCAATGGAATTCTAAGTAGTCCGTGAGAATGAGGTTGCCCAGAGAGCCCTTGTACCGTGCCAGCTGATCCAATTTCTCGGTCTTGTCCAGGGACTCGCCGATGTCCTTGGCCTCGATGTAGCCCAAGGGCACGGGGCCCTTGGTAAGGATGTAGTCCGGGGCGCCACAGGCGATGCGGCGGGTTCGTTGGTGGCGATGACGCCCTTGCCCAGGGACTCGATGAATGTTTTCAGCGCGGGCCGATGGGTATGCTCGGTGGCATTGCCCTTGGCCAGGGCGGCAGCCAAAGCCTTCAGATAGCCTGGGGTGGGGTCCCTGCTGCACGCATCCCAAAAGACGCCCCGGCCAGGAAAGAAAAGCAGGTGAATTCCCAGACTTGCGTCTGCGGTGGTTTCGTGGAGTCTGGGGAGATGGATTCTCCCGTGCTCCCTGCCCTCGAAGGCACCACCCTGTCAGGCCAATCCGTGCTTCTGCCGCAAGACCTGCCTGCCCACCCGCTGGTCCTGGTCATCGGCTTCACCCATGCTGCCCGGCACGACGTGGGCGCCTGGAAGGCGGCGCTGACTGAACGGGGCATCCCCTTCCTCAGCCTGCCCACGGCAGCGACCGACACGGACGCGGGGACCATGGAAGGTGTGGCCCAGGCCATGCGGGCCCACGTTCCGCGCGAGGCCTGGGATCATGTGATCCAGATCCATCGTGGCGGAGAGGCATTGAGGCGACAATTCGGGTGGCAGGCCGATGTTTTTGCCAAGGTGGTGCGAGTGGGGCGAGGCGGCTTGGTGCTGTCCTGCCAGGGCAGGGGACCCTTCACGGAAGCGGCGATCTCGGCCTTTCTCGGCTGAACGCCGCCCAGGGCCTATCATGGTGAGGATGGTTCGTTCCTGGCTGGTCCTCCCGCTCGCCGCCTCGGCCCTGTTCGCCGCGTCGCCGAAGGCCTCGATGAAGCCCGGCGTCACCTACCTCTACACCTACTACGACCGGCAGGGCCGCCTGGTGATCAACAACCTGCCGCCCGCCTTCATGCAGGGGCAGGGCCTTATCCTCAAGCACGTGGGCATCGGCAAGGTGCGGCTCGCCATCACGTCGGCGGAAATGGCCCGGGCGCTGAAGAGCCCCGAACTCATTGCTCTCGTGGATGAGATCGCCCTGGCCGAAGGGGTGGACACACACCTGGCCCGGGCCATCATCCAGGCCGAGAGCGCCTTCAATTACTAGGCCCGCTCCAAGGCGGGAGCCCTGGGGCTCATGCAGCTGATGCCCTCCACGGCGGAGCGCTTCGGGGTCATCGATCCCTTTGATCCCCGTCAGAACATCAGTGGCGGGGTGAAGTACCTCAAGTGGCTCCACAACTACTACGAGGGGGACCTCACCCGGGTGGTGGCCGCCTACAATGCCGGTGAAGGCGCTGTGAACCGGCACAAGGGCATCCCCCCCTTCGCGGAGACGCGGGCCTACGTGCCCAAGGTGCTGGATCTCTATCACCGCAAGGCCGTGCAGCCCGATCCGAAACTGGCGGGCAGCATGGCGATGCTCCAGAAGGGCCGGGGCGGCTTCAAGCTGGAGGAACAGAAGGGCCTGCCGGAACCGACGCCCCAGCAGCGGGCCGCCAACCGGGTGTACCAGTGGACCGATGCCAATGGCCGCCTGCAGATCAGCGATCAGCCCCCACCCAAAACCAGCGCCAGCGTGAAGTCCTTTGGCGGAGCCTCCTGAATCGACCCGGCCGTGCCGCGATCAACTGCGCTTGGCTTCGGCGTCGCGCACGTAGGCCTCCAGGGCCGTCAGGGTGTCCTTGAAGGTGGTTTCCAGTCGTCCAGCGAGATCGGGACCTGCATCCGAATCACCACCGCGCCCCAGGGCCTCGAGATCCGCCGCCAGATCCCGCATGGCCTCAGCGCCCAGGGCGCCAGCTCCGCCCTTGAGCGCATGCCCCGCGCGGGAAAGCTCCTCCGCGTTGCCTTGGGCCGCCGCCGTGAGGATGTCCTGGATGCGCCGTGGCGTGTCCTCCCGGAAGATGGCGATCATCTCCAGGACCAGGCCGTAGGCGCCATCGTCGAGCTCCACCAGATTCCGGAGGGTCATGAGGTCCAGCAGATCCGAAGAGGCCATGAGATGCTCCTGGCTCCATGCTGAGGCAGGTGGGACGGTTCTCCAATAGGGAGGAGGCTCCAGCTTCCTCCCCTCCCCACAGGTAGACTGGAAAGATGACCGAAACGCCGTCCATGTCCCCCGCAGAGACCGCCCTCTCCCTGCTCTTCCGCAAGCTGCATCCCCACCTGGAGGATGTGGCCCACGCCCTGATCCGGAGCGCCACTCGGCGGGAACTGGAGCGCCTCCACCTGAAGCTGCTGACGGCCCGGCTGAAGACCGTAGAACTGATCGAGGCCGAAGTCGAAAAACTGCCCGAAGAGGCACCGTTGGTGGAGGTGCTGGACACCCTGGCCGCCAACCTCACCCCCGTGGGGGAGAGCTTCCGCCAGGCCCTGATCCTCACCCAGCTCTGTCTGGAGGAGGCTCCTGCCGACCTGCTGCCCCACGCCCCCGAGGGCTGCGTGGCCAGTTCCTCCTGGGGCCCGCGCATGACCGACTTCCTGGCCCGGCTGCAGGAGCCCGCTTTCCAGGCCCGCCGGCGCTGGGAGGCCATCGACGAGGACATCGGGGAGACCGAGGAGGGCGAATAGCCCTTCGACCGGCGGGACGACCCTCAGAACCGGAACAGGCGCAGCCACCAGAACGCCTGATCCCCGGCCAGGAGGAAGCGAAGGAGCCCAGGCCCTAGACTTCGGCGATCAGCTCGATCTCGACCTTCGCGCCCCGCGGCAGGGCCGCCACTTGCACGGTGCTGCGGGCGGGCTTGGCCTCGCCCAGGACCTTCTCGTAGACGGCGTTGAAGGCGGCGAAGTCGGCCAGGTCCGTGAGAAAGACCGTGGTCTTCACCACGCGGCTCCAGCCGGTGCCAGCGGCAGCCAGCACGGCGCCGAGGTTCTTCAGGACCTGCTCGGTCTGGCCCTCGATGGGGCCCGTGACCATCTCCATGGTCTCGGGCACCAGGGGGATCTGGCCGGCGGTGAAGAGGTGGTTGCCCGAGATCTGGGCCTGGCTGTACGGGCCGATGGCGGCGGGGGCATGGGGCGTGGCGATGGTACGCATGGGGACTCCTGGCAGAGCGGCTAACAGACTATTGAACACCCTTTTTGCCCCAGCGCCGCTTCTTGTGGCGCCAGTTACGGTGGACTTTGGGGGCGGGCTGGAGGGGTGCGTCGAAGGGCGAAGCTGGCTGCTCGGGCTCGGTTTCGCCGTCCTCGTCGTCCAGGCGGCGCGGGCCGTCCTCGATCTGCTGCTGCACCCACTGGGCGGTGCGGTGCATGAGGGCGGCCAGGCAGAGGCTGGTCTCGATGCGGGCATGGGGCAACGGTCCCAACTGGGTGAACACGGAAGGGTCCGGCGGAATCACGCGGGGAATGGCGATCTCGGGCAGTGGCATGGGCAGGGCGTCGTAGGCCTCTTCGGGCAGGTGCCGCCAGGGCTCGGGTTCCACCTGTTCACGGCGCAGTAGGTCCGCCACAGTCTGCTTCTTCTTGGGCGGTCGGCCCCGCTTCTTCGGGGTCGCCACGGCGGCGGCGTCCAGGGCCGACTGGAGGGCCAGAAGGACTTCCTCGCGAGTCTTGCCGCGCAGGTCGAAGAGCAGCCAGGGATCTCGATCCAGGGCCTCAGCCATCACATAACAGACGGCGGCCACGTGCTTGCAGGGGTTGGCCCAGTCGGGGCAGTCACAGTGGGTCTGCAGCTCCTTGGGTACGCGGGGATAGAGGCTGGCACCGGCTTCGCGGAAGGTCTCGTCCAGGCCCTGGGGCATTTCCCCGGCCAGCAGCGAGGCCACGAAGCGGCTTTCCAGGGCGATGCGATCCAGGGCCTTCTCCCACTGGGCGGCGGTGAGGGCGGGCAGGCCGAGGGTCACGTTGTAGGTCTTGCGGCCATGGACCCGGGCCTGGATCTCGCCGGGCTGCACGCCGAAGTGCGACACGTGGCCGTCCTCCGCGTACTTCTTGCCGCGGGGCAGTCGGTTCTCGTAGTCGTCGCCCAGCTTCTCGAGGCCCTGGATCCAGAGGCGGCCCCACCACGTGGCGCCGAAGCGATCGTTGTGGCTGATCATGACGCCACCTGCTTCGCCTTCCGGCGCAACGGTTTGGGCGTCGGCGGCAGTTCCTCGCCGTTGCCTTCATCGGAATCCAGCAGTTCGGCATCGGGATCCAGGGCCACGAGACGGCGCAGGGCGTCGTCGTCGAGTTCCGTGAGCCAGCCTTCGCCGCTACCCACCACGCGGTCCGCCAGATCCCGCTTCGATTCCAGCAGGGCGTCGATCTTCTCTTCGAGGGTGCCGATGGTGACGAGCTTGTGGACCTGCACGTTCTTCGTCTGGCCGATGCGGTAGGTGCGGTCCGTGGCCTGGTCCTCCACGGCCGGGTTCCACCAGCGGTCGAAGTGAAAGACGTGGGTGGCGGCCGTGAGGTTCAGGCCCACGCCGCCGGCCTTGAGGCTGAGTAGCAGGACGGGCGCAGAGTCTTGATCCTCCTGGAAGCTGCGCACCAGCTCGTCGCGGCCCTCCCGGGTGGTGCCGCCATGGAGGAACGGCGGCTCGAAACCGAGAGCCTCGTGCAGGTGGATCTGCAGTCGGTCGCCCATCTCCTTGAACTGCGTGAAGACGATGGCGCGCTCGCCGGCCTCGACCACTTCTTCGAGCATCTCCGTGAGGCGGTCGAGCTTGCCGCTGCGGCCGCGGTAGGGCCCTTGCGCCTTCAGGAACTGGCTCGGGTGGTTGCAGATCTGCTTGAGATGGGTGAGCAGGGCCAGGATGCGGCCCCGGCGCTCGATGCCGCTGGCGGCGTCCAGTTCCTCGTCCATCTTCTCCACGCGGTACTGGTACAACTCGGCCTGCTCGCGGCTCAGGGTGGTGAAGACCTTCATCTCCAGCTTCTCCGGTAGGTCCTGGATGACGGACTTGTCGCTCTTGAGGCGGCGGAGGATGAAGGGGCCGATGCGCTGGCGCAGTTCGAAAGCGGCATCGGGATCGCGGTACTTCTCGATGGGGTTGGCGAAGTGCTCCTTGAACTGGGATTCGGTGCCCAGGTACCCGGGCAGCGCGGCGCTCATGATGGACCAGAGTTCCGTGAGGCGGTTCTCGATGGGGGTGCCGGTGAGAGCCAGGCGGAAGCCACCGCGCAGCTTGCGGATGGCCTTGGCCTGGGCTGACGCCGGGTTCTTGATGGCCTGGGCCTCGTCCACGACCACGCCGCCCCAGGGGTGCTTCGCGAAGGTGTCTTCCTCACGGCGCACGACGCCATAGGTGGTGAGCACCAGGGTGTGGGGCTTGAAGGTGGCGGGCAGGCGGTCGCGGTTGTTGCCGTGGTGCACGAAGACCGGCAGGCTGGGCGCGAACTTGGCCAGCTCCCGCTCCCAGTTGCCCAACAGCGAAGTGGGGCAGACCAGCAGCGTCGCGGGGCCAAAGCCGGGGCTCTCGGTCTGGCGATGCAGCAGCAGAGCCAGTACCTGGATGGTCTTGCCGAGGCCCATGTCGTCCGCGAGGATGCCGCCCAGACCGTGGCGGGACAGCCCCTCCAGCCAAGCGAGGCCCTTCATCTGGTAGGGGCGCAGCTGGCCGTGGAAGCTGGCGGGCTGAGTGATGGGCTTGTCGGGCAGGACCTTCAGATCTTCGAGGGCCGAGCCGAAGTCGCCGGCCACCTC
>JBBRZL010000045.1:0-23184 GCA_038236735.1 Holophagales bacterium
GCGATAGGCCTTGTGCACGTCCTTCTGCAGCCGTTCGCGCATGGTGCGCTCGCTGAACGTGTTGCAGCCGAAGTACTGGCTGATCTTGATCTGATCCAGCCGTGAGATGCTGGAAGTGTCTGGCGCCTGCGCCTTGGCCATGTGTGCCCCCCTGGGATGATTAGGCATGAATCCAACTAGACCGGGTCCGATGTCCGCCCAACCGGGGCAGCCATCGGATTCCCATATCCACCTGGACCCTGCGATCCACCTTCAGGATAGCGGAAACGCGATTGTGGCGACAGGTTTTGCGGCCTGCCAACGGGCCCTTGCACTGCTCGGAAACCTCCAGGGTCGGCAGGCCAATCTGCCCCGTACCGCGGCCCTCGCCTGGGAGCGTGCAGTCTTCTGCGAGGCCTTCGATCATTCAGAGCCCGGACTCCGAATCCGTCGATTTCTGGACAAGGGATAGAATCCTGTCATGGACCTGACTCTGCCCTACCGCCCTGACCTCGAAAGCATCCCCGCCGGCCTCGACCTGCCCGCGGAAATCCGGCGGCTCAAGATCGAGCGCCGGGCGGTGCTGCTGGCCCACTACTACCAGGAGCCGGAGATCCAGGACCTGGCTGACTTCGTGGGCGATAGCCTACAGCTCAGCCAGCACGCCGCCAAGACTGACGCGGAGGTCATCGCCTTCTGCGGCGTGCACTTCATGGCCGAAACCGCCAAGATCCTCAACCCCTCGAAGACCGTGGTGATCCCCGACATGGACGCTGGCTGCAGCCTGGCGGACCGCTGCCCGGCGGAGTACTTCGCCGAGTGGCTGAAGCAGTACCCCGACCACGACGTGGTGAGCTACATCAACTGCTCCGCGGGCGTGAAGGCCCTCAGCACCGTCATCTGCACCAGCAGCAACGCCGTCCGGGTGGTGGAGAGCCTGCCAAAGGAGCGCAAGCTCGTCTTCGCCCCGGACCGCCACCTGGGCAAGTGGGTCATGCAGCAAACCGGCCGGGACATGGTTCTGTTTCCGGGCTTCTGCATCGTCCACGAGCAGTTCACAGCCAAGCGTCTGGCGGCCCTCAAGGCCCAACACCCCGAGGCCAAGCTCATCGCCCATCCCGAGTGTGACGCCACGGTGCTGCAGCTGGCGGACTTCGTGGGCTCCACCGCCGCCCTGCTGAATTTCGTGGCCGCGGATAGCGCCATGGCGTTCATCGTGGCCACCGAGGCGGGCATCCTCCACCAGATGAAGCAGCGGCGGCCCGCCGCCACGCTCATCCCCGCCCCCGCAGACAGCGGCTGCAACTGCAGCCTCTGCCCCTACATGAAGCTGAACAGCCTCGAGAAGCTCTACCTCTGCCTGCGCGACCTGCAGCCGGAGATCCGCCTCGACGAGGCCTTGCGCCGACAGGCCCTCAAGCCCCTGGAGCGGATGCTGGCCCTGGGGTAGGCGAGCCTGGATTCCCTCCATCCGTCTTAAGCTGGCTGACGGGGTCCTCCCGCCGAGCCGCCATGTATCATCACCGCACCTCCCGCTACCGCGCCCTGCACCCGGGCATGGGTATCTCCCGCTGGCAGCGGCTCCAGCTGGGCAGTGGCATCGCCCTGTTGGTCCTGGCGGGGCTCGCCACCGCCGCCCTGCTCATCGCGGCGCCCCGCTTCTACCTGGCGGACCGGTGGAGCAACGGCCGCCAGGCCTTCATGGAATCCCACTGGGTGGACTTCGAGGCCGTGGAACGGCACTGGAAGTCACTCCCCATTCTGCAGACCGTCCGACGGGGCGACGAGGCCGACGTGCGGCGTTTCCTGGCGGACCAGCCCCTGGTGGTGGCCATCCTCGATCGCTTCGACAACCGCCGGCTGTGGGTCCGGGAAGGCGGTCGCCTCGTGCCCACCTGGGACCCGGCCCTGATCCAGCGGTACCGGGGCTGGTGCGCCTATGCGGAGGAGGCCCAACGCTTCGAGTGGAACCCCTCTAAGGAGCAGGATCCTGATTTCGGCAGGATCGCCAGCGTGGTTCTCCTCTCCGATCGCTGGCTGGTGATCAAGCGCTGGCAGCCCGGCGCCCAGGAGGTGGAGCGGGCTCTCGCCACGGCCCTGGCACCGAACCGGGCCCTGCGCATGGGCCTGTTGCGGGAAACAGACCTGAACGGCAGCGACCTGCCCCAGGAGGACTGGGGCGCCGAACCCAACCTCCAGGCCGATCCAGAGCGGCTGGCCAACCTGCCCCTGGGCACCGCCGCCAAGACCAATGCTTTTGGCGACGGGTGGAACCTCGCCGGGGTGGGCTTCGACGGGCAGCAGGTGGCCTTCCGGAAAGCCCTCCGCCGCCAGTACTGGCAGGCCTCGGGCGTCTCAGCCCTGGTGGGTGCTGCCATCCTGCTGGGCCTCTGGCTGCGCCACCGGAGTCGCCGGAAGGCCGTGCTGGACGCGGACCGCCTCGCCGCCATGACCCACAGCCTCAAGACCCCCCTGGCCATCCTCAAGTTCCGCTGCGACTCCCTGCGTCTGGGGCGGCTCAGCCCCGACCGCGCCGACGAGGAACTGCTGCGCATAGGCGAGGAGGTGGACCACCTCACCACCATCATCGAAACCGGCCTGCGCGTGATCCGTGGCCGCGGCCCTTCCGGACCCCGGGGCCAGGCCACCCCGGCCTGGTTCCAGGTGGTGGCCGACGACCTCCGGTCCGGCTTCGAACTGGAGCACCGCGAGTTGGAGGTGAACCTCGCCGACGAGGCCGGCCATGCCCCACTGCCCTCCCTGCGCGCCGCCGTGCTCACGCTGCTGGAGAATGCCCTGGGCCATGGCCAGGGCCGGGTCACTTTGGAGACCTGGCGCACCCGGCGTCGCTTGTACATCCAGGTGAGCGACCAGGGTGAGGGGCTCGATCCTCACCAGCTTAAGGCCCTGGGCAAGCCCTTCCAGCGCCTGCGCGCACCCGGCAAGGAGGGTTTCCAGCGCGAAGGCCAAGGCCTCGGCCTCAGCCTGCTCATCCAGGTGGCAGAGCAAGAGGGCTGGGGCCTCACCTTCTCCTCGGCCCCCGGCGAGGGCTTCTCGGTCCTCCTCGAAGTGCCCGCCGCCTGAGTATTCCTCTGCCGAACCCGGTGAAAAAGAACTGAAACCTTTTCGGTTCGAGTAGGGTCGCTACTCTGATGGCTCGTTCCCTCCCAAGGCCCCCATGGTGAACCAGCCGATCCCCGAACGCGATGCCGTGACCCACATCCTGGTGGTGGAAGACGAGCCCGCCCTTTGCCAGTTGCTGATGAACAACCTCAGCTTCGAAGGCTATTCCGTGTCGACCGCCGACGACGGCGTGCCGGCCCTGGCGGCCCATGCGGCTCGGCGGGCGGACCTCATCATCCTGGACCTCATGCTGCCCCAGCTGGATGGCTACGCCGTGCTGAAGGCCCTGCGGGACTGCCAGGACGGCGTTCCCGTGCTCATGCTCACGGCCCGGGGCGAGGAGGCGGACCGGGTGAAAGGCCTGAGCCTGGGCGCCGACGACTACCTGGTGAAACCCTTCTCGCTGCTGGAGCTCCTGGCTCGGGTGAAGGCCATCCTCCGCCGCACCCGGCCCCTGGAGCGCCCCACCCTGCTGCGCTCCGGCCCCTTCCGCTTCGACCTGCCCCGCCTGGAAGCCACGCGCGAGGGCCGCACGCTGGACCTCACGCCCCGGGAATTCCGGCTGGTGGAGATCCTCATCAGCCACGCCGGCCGTACCCACAGTCGCAAGGAACTGCTGCAACTGGCCTGGGAGCCCGAGGCCCGACCCAGCGCCCGCACCGTGGATGTCCACATCGCCAACCTGCGCCGCAAGCTGGGCGAGGAGCAGGGCGCCCCCTGGATCGCCACCGTAGGCGGCGAAGGCTACCGCTGGATCACGCCCGTGACTCCCGAAAGCCTCTAGGGCCTGTTTTCAGAGTGGGGTGTGGCCGCGCAAGGCGCGAAGGGCCCTGCGGGCGCGTGAAGGGGCCGGGCATCTGGGCATTCCGGGAGAGCCTTTTCACTGCCGAGGACGCAGAGGAAGGATCAAAGGCGCTTTAGCCACCGATGAACACCGATGAACCCTGATAAATGCCGATAAGGGCTGATCATGCAAAAGGGCGCTGCGGTTGGCAGGGCTGACCGCTGCACAGCCCGGGCGAAGCCCCCGGGGCTCCCTTCCGGCTGCGCAGGAAGCCGCCTGTGGCGGGCCGGTGCTTGGCATGCAGGGGCCATGATTGGGTTTTGCACTTTCATTCTTTTATCGGTGTGAATCGGTGTTCATCGGTGGTTGGAAATTCGTTTGTGCCAGGGACTGGCCGAACCCTTGGCTGGGTCAATGCACCTCAGCTCTCTCTGTGCTCTCTGTGCTCTCTGTGTTCTCTGTGGTTTACCTTTCTTGTCCTTGAAGTCCTTGTTATTTCCTTTTTCGCGCCGCTTTCGCGTTTTTCGCAGGTGCCTTTTCGTCGTGGATGAACCCAGATTCCAGGCCAGAATGGAACCATGACCCCCTGGAATCCCCACAGCTGGCAGCGCTGCCCGGCCCAACAGCAGCCGACCTATGACGACCCCTCCGAGTTGGAGGGTGCCCTGGCCCGTCTGCGCCGCCTGCCGCCCCTGGTGGTACCCGAAGAGGTCACGCGCCTGCGGGGCCTGCTGGCCGAGGCCGCCGCGGGCCGCCGCTTCCTGCTCCAGGGCGGGGACTGCGCCGAGCAGTTCAATGACTGCACCCCCGCCGCCATCGAGGGCAAGCTGCGCGTGCTGCTCCAGATGTCCGTGGCCCTCACCCATGGCGGGCGCAAGCCCGTGGTGCGCGTGGGCCGCATCGCCGGCCAGTTCGCCAAGCCCCGCAGCAAGCCCACCGAAACCATCCACGGCCGGGAGCTGCCCAGCTACCGCGGCGACCTCATCAACGGCCTGGAAGCCAATGACGTCGCTCGCCGCCCGGACCCGGGCCGCATGCTGGCGGCCTATTTTCACGCCACGGCTACCCTCAACCACCTGCGGGCGCTCACCGCGGGCGGCTTCGCGGACCTGCACCACCCGGAGCGCTGGGAGCTGCCCGGCGGCACCGGCGAGGTACCCGCCTATCGCCGCACCCTGGACCAGGTGCGCGAGTCCCTGGACTTCCTGGAGGCCCTGGGCGGCGTGCAACGCGACGTGCTCGAGCGCATCGACTTCTTCACCAGCCACGAGGCCCTGCTGCTGCCCTACGAGGAGGCCCTCACCCGCTGGGTAGGCGACGAGGCTGCCTACTACAACCTGGGCGCCCACACCCTCTGGGTGGGCGAGCGCACCCGCCAGCTGGAGGGTGCCCACCTCGAGTACCTGCGCGGCATCCGCAACCCCATCGGCGTGAAGGTGGGCCCCAGTGCCACGCCCGAGCACCTGGTGGCCCTGCTGAAGCGCCTGGATCCCGACCGCGAGCCGGGCCGCGTCACGCTCATCTCTCGCTTTGGCGCGGGGAAGATCCAGGCCGCCCTGCCACCCCTGCTGCAGGCCGTGCAGGCCACCGACCATCCCGTGCTCTGGAGTTGCGACCCCATGCACGGTAACGGCACGGAAAGCGCCACGGGCTTAAAGACCCGCGACTTCAGCGCCATCCTGTCGGAACTGCGCCAGGCCTTCGAGCTGCACCGTTGCAGCGGCTCCCACCTGGGCGGCGTCCACATCGAGCTCACCGGCGAGGCCGTCACCGAGTGCACCGGCGGTACTGAGAACCTCTCCGAAGCCGATCTCGCCAAGGCCTACGAGACCGGCTGCGACCCCCGCCTCAATGGCACCCAGAGCCTGGAGATGGCCTTCCTCATCGCGGAGATGATGCGGGGCTGAGGCGGTGAACCGGCCCTGCCGGCCCTACTGCACCGTCGGATGCACACCCTCAAAGCCCAGGCTCAGGCGCAGCTGCTCGAAGGGGACGCTGAGGCGCAGGTCGGCGCCAGCGGGGAGGGTAGGCAGGGCCTTGAGGCGGGCGGGCGGCAGCAGCACGACTTCGCCGGCGCCCAGGGGCGGCAGCTCCAGGCCCTCCCAGGCCTTCAGGGGCTGACTGCGACGGGCGCCAACCACCCGCAATTCCAGGCTGCCCGTGGGCCACTGGTCCGCAAGCCACGCACCCAGGACGGCGCTGCCACCATCCTCCAGGGCCAGGCAGAAGCCGGCAATGCCGCCACCGGCGAGGCCCAGGGCCGCCAGGCCCGGCTGGGGCGCCTCCGTCAGGATCGCTCCAGGCCCCCGCACGCCCAGGCGATCCATGACCTGGCCGTCCAGGCGCCTTAGGGCCGCGGGCCGAGGCAGACAGGGGCCCAGGTCCACAGCGTCGATGTCAGGGAAGAGGGCCATGGGCAGCGAGCCGCGGCGGTCCCACTTCTCGGCGTAGGCCACCGTTTGCCGCACGCGACCCAGGGCCCGGGGCCCGCCCTCCAGCAGGCGCCGCAGGCTGGTGGGCACCAGGGCCTCCGCCAGGCGCTCGGGATCGCCCTCCCCCAGCTTGCCCAGGCGGATGGCCTCGATGCGATTCAGGTCCGCCAGGCGCCCGGAGGCCAGCCGGGCCACCAGGGCCCGCCGTTCCTTGGGCCCCTCGGCCCAGGTGGCCGTGCCGAGCAGCATCAGACCTGGGCTTCAAGCCAGTCGCGGGTGCTTTCCGCGATGGGTTTGGGCCGATTGGTGCTGAAGTCCAACATCACCTGCACGGTCTTCGCCTCGGCGAAGGGGTCGCCACCGAGGCCCTTGGTGACGCGGTAGCTCAGCTCGAAGGAGGTGTTGCCCACCCGCGTGCAGTGCAGCTCCACGCGGACATCGTCACCCAGCAGGATGGGCTGGCGGTAGTCCACCTCCACGCGGGCCATGAGGAAGCCCTCCTCCTGGAACTTGCGCCCGCCCAGGAAGCTGCGCCACCACTGGAAGCGCCCCTGCTCCAGGTAGCTCACGACCACGGCGTTGTTCACGTGGCCCATGGCGTCCAGATCGCTGAAACGCACCTCGATGGGATGGGAGAAGGGCATGGGGCCTCCGGACACCTCAACATACCCGCACCCGGCGCTCCCCGGGGGCCGGCTCCCATGGCATCATGCGCCGATGCCCGCGCCACTGCTCCTCGCCTATGACCCTGCCTGCACCCTCTGCTGCCGCATGACGCTGTGGCTGGCGCGACACGACCGCCAGGGCCTTCTGCTGATCCTCACGGTGCGCGATCCCGAGCTACTGGTGCTGGCCCCGGAGCTGGGGGGCAAGCCCGTGGGGAAGGAGATCCACGGCCTGGACCTGGGGACGCGGGAGGTGCGGGCCGGGGCGGACCTGCTGCGCCCCATCACCCGTCGCCTGCCCGGCTGGGGCTGGGCCTCGCTGCTGCTGGCCATCCCCGGCCTGCCGCGCGTGCTGAACCGCCTCTACCTGGCCTGGGCCGCCTGGCGCTTCCGGCGCACGGGGCACCTACCCTTCGCGTAGCCTGGAGTCATGGACGCCAACCCCCCTCATTCCTGGCAGCCGGACCGCAGCTGGGCCGATCCGCTCATCGCGCTGCTGGCGATCCTGGTCTTCCTGGCTGCGGGCTTCACCCTGCGCGCACGCCAGTCCAGCGCCCGTCGCCCCGCCGAGCGTGTGAGCCTCCAGGGGCGCCTCACTGAGGTGGCCCTGGCGGGGCCCAGGCTCATGACCGGCGGCCTGGGCCGGGCCCCGGAATGGGCCAAGGCCGAGCGCCAGCTGAAGGAGCCCTGGGACCGGGCCCTGCTGGCCGTGCTCAAGGCGGAGCTGAGCAGCGACAAGCACCCAGGCGGGGTTGGTCCCGCGGCCGCGGCCCCGGCGGATGGGCCCGGGAACAGCTTCCGCCGCGCCTGCCTTGCCGCCTATGCTGGAGCGCCCCTGCCTGATCGTGCTGAGCGCGACGAAGTGCATCGTCGCCTGGGCAACGGGTACGGCGCCGACTTGCTTGAAGCCCGGCTCATGGATCGCGAGGGCGGCGGCGAGGCGTGGAATACTCGCGACGAGGCGCTCGGTCCTGATGGATCCGCGCTGCGGGCTAATGCTGAGGCGCTCCGCGCCAGGGCCCGGAGCGCCTTGATGCTGCGGCTGGTAGGCCTTGGCCTGGTGAGCCTGGGGGTGCTGGGCCTGGCCGCAGGCGGATTGGCCATGGGCATCTACCTCGCGGTGACCAGCGACAAGACGTTGCCCACCCTGCCCCTCTGGTCATTGTCGGGGCGGGCTGCTGCCATCGTGCTGCTCACCTGGTTTCTGGCCTTCTTCCTCTCTGGAAACGTTGCCTTGGCGCTGCTCCGGCCCTGGCCCGGGCTGCGCTGGCTGGCCATACCCCTGAGCTATCTGTTGCACGCGGCCTTCGGCGTCAGCCTCCTCTGCCGGGCGGAAGGCCTGCGCCCGGGTGAACTGTGGCGCCGCGTCGCGCCGGGCCGGGCTGGCCGGGATCTCGCCTGGGGCGCAGGTTTTCTGGCCCTGGCCATGGTCCTGGTGATTGCCGTGGCCCTGGTCTGGAACGCCGTGGCGCGGCCGGAACAGAATGCCCAGCGCGACCTGCAGGAACTGTTGCGGGGGCTCTCAGGCTGGTTTCCCAATGGCCTCCTCTTCCTCACCGTGGCCGGCCTGGCGCCCTTCTTCGAGGAGCTGCTCTTCCGCGGCTTCCTGCTGCCCCTGCTGGCGCGACAAGGGCGGCTGGCCTGGGCCCTGGCGATCTCGGCCCTGCTCTTCGGGATCATCCACCTACAACCCGCGGGCCTGCCCATCCTCTGCACCCTGGGCTTCGCCCTGGGCCTGGCCATGCGTCAGACCGCCAGCCTGCGAACCCCCGTGGTGGTGCACGCCTGCTGGAACGGCGGCCTCTTCCTGCTGATGCGCGCCTTTGCCTGAACGGCAAGCGCCCCGCCCGACAAAACCGAGCCCTGGCGAACGCAACCTTAGCCCTCAGCGT
The DNA here is from genome assembly GCA_038236735.1 of Holophagales bacterium. Taxonomy (GTDB): domain Bacteria; phylum Acidobacteriota; class Holophagae; order Holophagales; family Holophagaceae; genus Geothrix. The sequence goes on from JBBRZL010000045.1 coordinate 8,876, forward strand.
TTCCGCTCGATGCTCAACTTGAACCAGTGATCGACCGTACCGTAGACCATGAGCACAACGGTGTAGGGTCCGTCCGTGACGTTCTGGATCTCGAAGCGGCTGGAGCGAAGGGCCCGCGGCATTCGATCCAGCCGGGCAAACTGGGTCTGCATTTTGTCGGGCGTATTGGGCGTTACCGCCATCATCGCCAGATGGCCGGAGTTCTCAGCCTTCAGTTGAACCGAGAGCTTTTCCTTGGATCCCAATTCAAAAGCATAGAACAGGGCTCCATTGGCGGAATCACCGGAAGGGTCATGGTAACCGCGCATATTGGCGTCATATTCCAGGCCCTTCTCCTCGATCAGCGTTTCCCCGGCCGGTACCAACCGCGCGCCCTTGCCGTCCCGGTAGGGGATCTTCTCGCCCGTCGTTATCGAGACCACTTGGGCTGCCAGGGGAAGACCCAGGGCCAGACAACAGCAGAAAAAGGTCATCGAAACCAACAAGTTGCCCATGCCATCTCCTGAAACATGACTCCGTGGTCATAATGCCCCCATGCTGGGAAGCAAGCAACGGCTAGGAACCTCCCGTGCCGTGAGTTCCTGAGAATTTTTCTGCTCAGGATTTCGTCTGCAGCCCCGCCAGCACGGGCACCAGCCACCAGAAGAGCTGGAGCAGCAGGAAGGTGAGGCCCACCCACTTCAGAACCTGCACCCAGTCCATGCCCCCGGGGTTGCTGGCCCGGTAGAGGGTTTTGCGCGAGGCCAGGTAGGTCTCAACGGGATCTTCCGCAAGACTGATCTTCACGGGATGGTGCCACCGCGTGCGCTTGCCTGCGAGCTGGACCGCGCGGTCCTCGGGGGCCGGCAGGCTCTCCGGAATCCGGAAGCGGGCCGTAGACACGCTGCTGCCATCGTCATCCTGGCCGAGGGCGGCGAAGAGGCGAGCCCGCATGCTGGCGGGGCCGGGCATGGCGTCGATGAGCTCCTCCATGAACTCTGGCAGGGTGGTGTAGCGATCGTCGGGATCCGCCGCTAGGGCCCGCTGGAACACAGCGCCCAGGCGGGGCGCCAGGTCGGGCGGCAGGGTGATGGGTTCCTTCAGGATGTGGATGATGATTTCCGTGAGCCCGTCCCCGGGATGGGGCAGTTTCCCCGTGAGCAGCTCGAAGGCTGTTGCGGCGAAGCTGTAGCGGTCCGAGGCGGGGGTGCCCGAGCCGCCCTTCAGCACTTCGGGCGGGGCGTAGGCCGGCGAGCCAAGGAAATCGCCCGTGGCCGTGAGCCGCAGGGCCAGGGTCTGGGCATAGCCCGCGGGCGGGGCCTGATCCAGCAGCGGTGAAGCCTGGGGCTCAGGGGACGTGCTCATGTGGCCGAGGGTGCGAGCGATGCCGAAGTCCATGAGCTTGGCCCGGCCCTCCTCGCTGAGCAGGATGTTGTCGGGCTTCACGTCGCGGTGGACGATGGCGCGCCGGTGCGCCGCCCTCAGGGCCCGCATGGCCTGGATGAGCACCCGCACAGCGGTCTCGGGGTCGAGGCTCTTCTCCCGGATGTGCTTGCTCAGGCTCTTGCCCTCGACATATTCCATGGCGAGGAAGGGCCCCAGTTCCTCCTCCACGCCCACGTCGAAAATGGTCACCAGGTTCGGATGGTTCAGCTGGGCGCTGATTTCGGCCTCGCCGCGGAACCGGAGCATGGCCTGGTGCCTGGCGTTGCCCGTGACCCGGACCACCTTGATGGCCACGCGCCGTTTGAGGTAGGGATCTTCCGCCAGGTAGACGGTCCCCATGCCGCCCTGCCCAATGGGGCGCAGCACCTGGTACCTGCCGATGATTTTGGGATCCGCCATGGGGGTCCATTCTAACCTCGGGACTGGGCCTGAAAGCGCGGCTAGAATGGAGGATTCGACATTCTGGAGCCCCCATGGCCGCCCTCCTCGAAGCCATCGAGATCAAACGCAAAATGTTCTTCGAGCTCGAGGACGTGCCCTACCACTGCCTGGACGTGGAAATCTCCACGCCCACGGCCCGGGGCGGCCAGACCCTGGTGCGGATCAAGATGCGGAACCTGCTCACCCGAGCCGTCTTCGACAAGACCTTCAAGGCCGGCGACAAATTCAAGGAACCCGACCTCGTCCTCACGGCGGCCAGCTACCTCTACAGCGATGGTGAGGGTTCCCACTTCATGGACCAGGAGACCTACGAGACCCACACCCTGGGCACCTTCCTCATGGGCGACGCGCTCAGCTACCTCACCGAAGGCCTCCTCGTCACCATCCAGAAGTTCAACGGCAACCCCATCGGCCTGCAGATGCCCACCAACGTGGAACTGGCGGTCACCTACACCGAGCCCGGCGCCCGGGGCGACACGGCCAGCGGCAATGTCACCAAGCCCGCCAAATTGGAGACCGGCATCGAGATCAAAGTGCCCCTCTTCATCAAGGAGGGCGAGAAGGTGAAGGTGAGCACCGAGACCGGCGAATTTGCGGGCCGGGCCTAATGCTGAGCGAGGGGGACTGCCCGCTCCCAGTGGTCGCTCTGCGTACCCCTCGCGCTCCCCGCGCGCCGCTCGGGCTAAGCCCGACCAGCGCGCCAGCTCCCTCCTTGACGCAGTTGGGCGGTTGGAAGGCCTCCGCATGACCCGCAAGTTCCGCCTCGGCCAGAGCCGGGAGGCCCAGGACCTGGACCACCGGGAGGTTTACTCCCACGAGCGGGGCGGGGAGAGCAAGCGGCGGCAGCGCCATGCGGAACGCCTGGAGACCGGCATCGAAGCCCACGACGCCGGTTCCCTGTTAAAGCTCCCGGATGCGGGGCCCTGGCTGCACCTGCCCGAGGCCACCCTCATCCAGCGCCACAGCCAATGGGTGGATCTGGAGCTGGCCGACCGCAGCGTGCTGCACGCCACCCTGGGCGGCAAGCTCAAAGGCGTGCGCCTGGTCTGCGGCGACCGGGTTCGCTACTCCGTCGTGCCCCTGGAACCAGATGATCCCCGGCTGCCCACGCCGCTCTATCCCCGGGGCGAAGGGGGTTCGCCGGAGGCCCAGGTGGTAGCCGTGATGCCCCGGAAGACACTGCTCCGGCGGGGCGGCCTCGACGACCGGGAGCCCTGGCAGCTCATCTGCGCCAATGCCGACGAACTGTGGATCTGCGCCGCCGTGGTCGATCCGCCCCTGCGGGCGGGTCTGCTGGAACGGGCCCAGGTGCTGGCCCTGGACGCGGGGCTCACCTTCCGCGTGCTGGTCACCAAGCGGGACCGGGCGTCCATGAAGGACACCCTGCCGGAGCTGGACCCCCTGCGCGAACAGGGCGTGGCCATCCACGAGACCTCGGCCCTGAAGGGCGAGGGACTCGAACCCCTGAGCGGGCTGCTGCAGGGGAAGGTCGTAGTGCTGCTGGGCCACAGCGGCGTGGGTAAGAGCACCCTCGTGAACGCCCTGCATCCCGACATGGCGCTGAAGACCGGGGGGCTCACCAAGTTCGGCACCGGCAAGCAGACCACCACTTCCACCCGGTGGCTGCCTCTGGCCTCCGGTGGCACCCTGGTGGACACCCCGGGCGTGCGCACCATGAGCGTGCGGGGCTTCGACCGGGCCCTGCTGGACCGCGTGTTTCCCGAGTTCCCCAAGGAAGTGCTGGAGGATCCCATGGCCTTTGACCCCGGGGACGACGACACCCTGGACCGCATCGGCCTGGAATACCCCGAGCGCCTGCAGAGCCTCCAGCGCCTCTGGCAGGAGATGGACGACCGGAATCCCAACCAGAACGTGTGGCGATAGCCCATGCAAAACCGCATGCAGGGGGACTCCAGGATTCTCGACCTCGTCTACAGGGTGGTTTTCGGCACGCTGTTTCCGCTCTTCCACTTCGCAGCGCGCTCCTTTGCCCGCCGGGAGCGCGCCCACGACATCGCGGACCAGATCGCCAACGCCTTCATGGCTCTGCGGCCCCGCTACCTGGAGGCCATCCTGGGCAACACCGCGCGGGTGCTGGGCCTGCCGCTCGAGAACCCGTTGGTAGAGCGTACGGCGCGGGAGATGGTGCGTCAGCATGCCCGGGCCTGGGTGGATTTCTTCTATTATGGCCAGCGGCCCGTGGCCGAGGCCCTGGCCCAGTTCGCCCACATCGAAGGGATCGAAGGCCTCGACGCGGCCATTGCCGAAGGTCGGGGCGTCATCCTGCTCACAGCCCATGCGGGCAACTACGAACTGGGCGGCATCCTGCTGCGCTCCCGGAACCAGACCATCCACGCGGTCTACAAGCCGGACCGCTTCGCGGCCGTGGAGCGCCTCCGAGAGCAGATGCGCGCTGCGGGCGGCGTGCTGGGCATCCCGGTGGACGGGGTGGGCTTCTCCACCCTGCCCTTGGTGAAGCTGCTGCGGGAGGGCGCCCTGGTGGGCATGCAGGGGGATCGCGATTTCAACCTCAGCGGCATGCCCATGCCCTTCTTCGGCCGGGCGGTGCCCTTTCCCCGGGGGCCCTGGGAACTGGCGGCCATGACCGGCGCGGCCATCGTCACCAGCTTCTTCTACACGGATGAGAACCGGCGCTTCCACGCCCACTTCGGGGCGCCGATCCACGTCGCAGGCGGCCGGGGTGCCCGCATGACTGCCATCGAGACGGGCATGCGCGCCTACGTGGCAGAGCTGGAATTCCTCATCCGCCGCCACCCCAGTCAGTGGTACTGCTTCTATCCCTTTTGGGACGATCCGGCCCGCAAGCCAAGCTGAAGTTTCGGGTCATTCGTGGTTATTTTTCTAGACCAGGGCAGGCCCAACAGCAGCTTGCCTTAAACTGGTCGTCCCCCGGTTGATTCCGGTTCCCCAAGGAGTTCCTTCGATGCGTGGCACCCTCCCCCTGCTCCTCGTCCTCGCGGCCGCCCTCGGCTGTCAGTCCAAGAAATCTGATGCAGTCGTGGCCGCCCCCACCCAGCCCACCGCTGGCGGCATGGCCGCCGCCCCGGCCCCAGGCCAGGGCCTCAGCGGCAAGGTACTGGAGCGGCTCGACGCGCCACCCTACTGCTACCTGCGTCTCCAGACCGCCCGTGGCGAAGTCTGGGCGGCAGTGCCCCAGGCCAAGGTGGACAAGGGTGCCGAAGTCACCGTGGCGAATCCGATGGTCATGAACAATTTCGAATCCAAGACCCTGAACCGCACCTTCCCGGAGGTCTTCTTTGGCACCCTGATGGGGGCCGATGCGGCCGCGGCCGCGGCTGCCCCCATGGCTCCTGCGGCTGCCGCGGTTCCTGCTGGCACCGCCGCCCCTGGTACTCCGGTGGCCACGCCGGTGGCGGTGGGCAAGATCCCCAAGGCCACCGGCGCCGATGCCCGTACCGTCGCCGAGACCTGGGCCCAGAAAGGCGCCCTCAAGGAGAAGACCGTCACCATTCGCGGCCAAGTGGTGCGGTACAACCCCGGCGTCATGGGCAAGAACTGGCTCCACCTCCAGGACGGCAGCGGGGAAGCCGGCAAGGGCACCCACGACATCACCGTCACCAGCCAGGATCCCGCCGCCAAGGGCGACGTGGTCACCATCAAGGGCACTGTGCGTCTGGACAAGGATTTCGGCGCCGGCTACACCTACGCGCTCATCGTCGAGGAAGCCAAGGTCACGAAGAAGTAGCCGCCTCAACAGGCATGAAAAGGGCGCTGCAGGGCACCCTTTTTCATGCCTCGAAAGAAGAGGCTTGATCCCAGGCGAACCACGCCGGAGGCCGGTTCTCCCGCGCCTGACCTTTCAAGGTGTAAAAAACAGCCTTCGCCCTGGGCACAGAATAAACAACCAGTGCATCATGTATCTGATCCCCGGCCCCGCCGCCCCAAATCGGCCACGGAGTCTGGGAAGCGGAAGAGGTCCCCGTGCCCAAGCTCATCGACATCACTGAATTATGCCTGCGCGATGCGCACCAGAGCCTGCTGGCCACCCGCATGGCCATGGAGGACATGGTGCCGGCCTGTGCCGACCTGGATAACGCCGGTTACTGGTCGGTGGAATGCTGGGGCGGCGCCACCTTCGACGCCTGCATCCGTTTCCTGAACGAAGATCCCTGGGAGCGGCTGCGCACCTTCCGCCGGCTGATGCCCAAGTCGCGCCTGCAGATGCTGCTGCGGGGCCAGAACCTGCTGGGCTACCGCCACTACGAAGACGGCGTGGTGGACCGCTTCGTCGACAAGGCGTCCAGCCATGGCATGGACGTGTTTCGTATCTTCGACGCGCTCAACGACATCCGCAACCTCCGCCATTCGGTGCAGGCCGTGCGCCGCAACGGCAGGCACGCCCAGGGCACCATCTCCTACACCGTCAGCCCCCTGCACACCACGGCGACCTTCGTCGACATGGCGGAGCACCTGATGGAGCTGGGCTGCGATTCCATCTGCCTCAAGGACATGGCGGCCCTGCTGAAACCCCAGGCCGCCTATGACGTCGTCAAGGGCATCAAGACCCGCTGCGGTGAGGGCGTGCGCGTCCACATCCACACCCACGCCACCACCGGCGTGACGCTGGTCTCGCTGATGAAGGCCATCGAGGCCGGTGCCGACTGCGTGGATGCCGCCATCAGCTCGCTCAGCCTGGGGCCCGGCCACAACCCCACCGAAAGCCTGGTCGCCATGCTGGAAGGCACTGGCTACGAGGCCCGCCTGGACAAGGCCTGCCTGCACCGCATCAAGAACCACTTCGCCCTCGTCCGTCCCCGCTACCAGGCCTTCCTGTCCAACATCGTGGGCGTGGAGACCGATATCTTCGACAGCCAGATTCCAGGCGGCATGATTTCCAACATGGAAAGCCAGCTCAAGCAGCAGGGCGCCGGGGAACGCCTGGAAGAGGTGTTCCTCGAAGTCCCGCGTGTGCGCGCCGACGCCGGCTTCCCGCCCCTGGTCACGCCCTCCAGCCAGATCGTGGGCACCCAGGCGGTATTCAACGTGCTGATGGGACGCTACAAGGTGATGTCCAGCGAGTTCTCTGATCTGATGCTGGGCTACTACGGCAAGACGACGGGCGAGCGCAATCCAGAGGTGCTGGCGCTGGCCGCCGAACAGGCGCACAAGCCTGCCATCACCGAGCGCCCCGCCGACCTGCTGACCCCCGAGTGGGTGACCCTGCAGACCGCCGCCTCGGTACTGCCTGGCTGCAATGGCAGCGAGGAGGATGTGCTGACCTACGCCATGTTCCCGCAGGTCGCCACCGCTTTCTTCGAAACCCGCCACCAGGGTCCCCTCAACCTGGGCAGCGACCCCGTGGCTGCGGCCAAACCCGGTTCTGGTGCCGCCGCGGCGGGTCCGGGCGCTGACGGCAGCGCCTCGGTCCGCACCCCGGTGACCTACGACGTCCACCTCAATGGGCGTTCGCACCGGGTCTCTGTCACCCCCGTTGACTAGCGACTAAGCCACAGGAACCACCATGACCATGCAAGCCAAAATCGAGGAACTCCGGCGCCGGCAGGAAGCGACCTACCTGGGCGGCGGCGCGGACAAGCTGGCCAAGCAGCGTAAGGGCGGCCGCATGACGGCGCGGGAGCGCGTGGCTGAGCTGGTGGATCCCGGCAGCTTCGACGAAGTCGGGCTATTCGCCTCCCACCGCTCCTCCCAGTTCGGGATGCAGGGCAAGACCCTGGCCGCCGATGGCGTGGTCACTGGGGCCGCCGCCATCGGCGGGCGCCTGGTGCACCTGGCCAGCCAGGATTTCACGGTGGCCGGTGGGTCCGCCGGCGAGATGCACTCCATCAAGGTGGCCGACATCATGAAGGCCTCGCTGCGCGCCGGCGCGCCCTTCGTTTTCATCAACGACTCCGGCGGCGCCCGCGTGCAGGAGGGCATCGCCTCCCTCTCGGGCTACGGCAAGGTGTTCCATGCCAACGTGCTGCTCTCGGGCGCGGTGCCCCAGATTTCGCTGATCTGCGGTCCCTGCGCCGGCGGCGCCGCCTATAGCCCAGCGCTGACCGATTTCATCATCCAGACGCGCCAGGCCCAGATGTTCATCACCGGGCCCCAGGTGATCAAGCAGGTCACGGGCGAAGACGTTAGCGCTGAAGAACTGGGCGGTGCCGAGACCCACATGGTGCACTCCGGCGTGACCCACTTCATTGCCGAGAACGACCACCACGCCATCCAACTCTGCCAGAAGCTCCTGAGCTTCCTGCCTTCCAACAACCTGGAGGATCCGCCGCAGGTCGAAGGCGATCCCAGCGTGGAGCCCAACCCGGCCCTGGAGAGCATCCTGCCCGAGGAGAGCAAACAGGGCTATGACGTGCGCGCCATCATCGAGGCGGTGGTCGATGCCGGGGATTTCTTCGAGGTTCAGGCCGGCTACGCCATGAACATCGTCATCGGCTTTGCCCGCGTCTGCGGTGGTTCGGTTGGCATCGTGGCCAACCAGCCCTCCGTGATGGCCGGCGCCCTGGACATCAACGCCTCCAACAAGGCGGCGCGCTTCATCCGCTTCTGCAACGCCTTCAACATCCCCCTGGTGACCTTCGTGGACGTGCCCGGCTTCATGCCCGGCGTGGAGCAGGAGTACGGCGGCATCATCCGCCACGGGGCCAAGCTGCTGTTTGCCTATTCCGCCGCCACCGTGCCCAAGATCACGGTCATCCTGCGCAAGAGCTATGGAGGCGCCTACTTGGCCATGTGCGGCAAGGACCTGGAAGCCGATCGCGTGTTCGCCTGGCCCACGGCGGAGATCGCCGTCATGGGGGCCGAAGGGGCGGCGGAAATCGTCTTCCGCAAGGAGATCGCCGACGCGGCCGATCCGGCCCAGCGCCGGGCAGAACTGATCCAGACCTACCGCGACACCTTCTCCAATCCCTACGTGGCGGCCGAAATGCGCCTGGTGGACAGCGTGATCGAGCCCAAGGACACCCGTTCCCACATCGCCCAGGCCTTGGAATACCTGCGCATCAAGCGCATGCCGAGGCCACATAAGAAACACGGGCTGACGCCACTCTAGGACCGACACCATGCCAGCAGACCTGAACGACCCGCTCGTCCTCCTCGCGCAGATGCGCGAGGAGATTGCTGCCCTCAAGCGGCGCCTGAGCGCCCTGGAAGGCAGCGCCCCGCGCACTGCCGCCGCCCCCCCCAGCGAAGAAGACCTGCTGGCCATCTCGGCAGCCGTGGCAGCCTTCCTCGGAGTGCGGGCGCGCATCCGCCAGGTGCGCCTCCTGCAGTCCAGCGCTTGGGCCCAGGTGGGCCGCATCGGCACCCACGCCTCGCACCACCCTCATTGAATGGAACTGCCGTGAAACTGCGCATCAGCCTGGACGAACGCACCTATGAAGTCGAAGTCGAGGTCGCTGAGAACGACCACGCCAACCTGCCTCCGGCCTACCCCGTGGGCTCGGCACGCCTCGCCGGCAGTGCCGCCGGTGGGCAGCCAGGGGCCTCCTCCGGCGCGGGCGCCGTCCGCCCCCCCGCCGCCGTGGCCGACGAAGGCAAGGCCTGCCGCAGTCCGGTCTCCGGCGTGGTGGTCAAGGTGGTGGCCACCGCCGGCGCCACCATCAACGCAGGCGACTCCCTTCTGGTGCTCGAAGCCATGAAGATGGAAACCCACATCGTCGCGCCCCTCTCCGGCGAGATCGCCTCCATCAGGGTGGCGAAAGGGGACCGTGTGCAGACGGGCGACGTGCTGGTGGAATTCGTCTAGGGTCCATCCCGAAGGGCGCGAGGCATTCGAATTCCTTGGACAGGCTCCTAGATGGCGGCTGGAACAGCGAGCAGGTCCTTCACCACCGCGGGCACAGTACGGATGCCCTTGGGCGGCTGGAGGGCCTTCGTGTAGCGCCGCAACTCGCCATCATGGTTGATGATGAAGTCGCTCTCCTCGACGTAGCTGGTGATGGGCACCCAGGCCGTGGCCAGGCGGCCGAGTTCCGAGGGCGCTACTTCGAGGGCTAGGCTGAAGGGCGCGCCCTGGATGATCTGCGCCAGCAACTCCTGTTCCCTGGTGCTCGTGAAGGCAGCGTCGTGAAGCAGCGCCACGGCCTTGACCTGACCCTTCTGCACCCGGTCGAGCAATTCCTCGAGGGCGCCAAAGCGGAAGCCCCGCTCCATGAAGCCGCGGCGGTTCACGATGCCATCGGCGCTGGTCTGGAACTTGGGCAGCAGGACGGGGATGGTCTTGTCCCCGCTGCCATAACGCAGGTCGGCGGAGGAGGCCAGTTCGCCCAGGCGCTGGGCGGCATCGCAGCCGAAGGTGCCCTGGCCAATGACCGCCACGGAGCCGGCAGCCTGCAGAGCCTCGCGGATGGCGTCAACGGAAGCCCCTGCCCCGTGCAGCCGGGGGGCGGGCACCTCGTTGCCGCGGTTGTACTGTTCGAAGGCGTAGCGCTCTTCGTCGCTGATGAAGTGCGTGGTCTCCTTGCCGTCCAGGGGCCGCGGCCGGAAGCGGAAGATCTGGTTGCCCTCGTGGTCGATCCAGATGGGCCCACCCAGGGCGGAATGGCGGCTGATGGAGGGGACGCTCTTGAGGTACCAGACCCGCTTGCGGAAGCGGAAGGCCCGGCTGGTGAGCGCGCCCACGGGGCAAAGGTCCACCACATTCCCCGCGAAGGGATTCTGATCGAGGCTCCTGCCCGTGTAGCTGGTCACTTCCAGGTGGGAGCCGCGCTGGGCCACGATGAGTTCGCCGCCACCGGTGATCTCGCGCGTGAAACGCACGCAGCGGGTGCAGTGGATGCAGCGGTTCTTGTCGATGACGATCTTGGCGCCCAGGTCTTCGTAGCGGTAGCGCCGCTTCACCTCGGCCATGCGGGAGTCGCCACTGCCATAGCTGTACGAGTAGTCCTGCAGCTTGCACTCCCCAGCCTGGTCGCAGATGGGGCAGTCGAGGGGATGGTTGATGAGCAGGAATTCCATCACGCCGGCCCGGGCATCGACCACGGCGGGCGAGTTGGTGAAGACCTCCATGACCACCGCGTCGGGATTGTCCTTCGGCGCCGGCGGCACCGTGGTGGTGCAGCTGGTGGCGAGCTTGGGCTGGCCCTTGATCTCCACCATGCACATGCGGCAGGTGGCCACCGGCGACAAGGCCGGGTGGTAGCAGTAGTGGGGGATGTCGATGCCCACCGTGCGGCAGGCGTCCAGCACCAGGGTGCCGGGCGTCACGCTCATCTCAACGTCGTTGATCTTGATCGTCGGCATGGGCTGGCTCCAAGGCCTCCAGGATGGGGCCTGAAGCCTGGAAGGTAAAGGCGACCCTGTCAGTCCTTGTCGACGGCCCCGACCATGCACCTTCGGCAGAAATCCAGGAAATCCTCCAGTTCCGGAATATCCACGTTCACTGTGGCGGGGATCACATTGGGAATGACCACCCGTTTGCGCAGCTCGCCCGTGGCTTCCAGGGAAAACACGAACCAGGCCCCCCGGTCCTTCTCGGAGGAAAGCGTGAGGCTCACCACCTTGGTCTCAAAAAACAGGCCCGGGGCGCCGCCATCCTCAGGCGTCTTCCAGGCCGGGATGTGGCCCCGCTTCACGAATTCCCGCTTCAGCTGTTCCAGGGTGTGCTGGACCGTGAACTGTACCTCGACCTGGACATCCATGGGAGCTCCTGACCCCCTTCTCTTCGGCCGGATCCCGCGGAACCCAAACCCTGACACCAAACCTTCACTCGAGCCCTGATACCAAGCCCTTCCGAAAGGGCCCTGGGCGTGGGAAAATCCAGAGTTCAGGGGGCGCTCATGCCGACGGCATTGATCTCGGTCTACGACAAAGTGGGGTTGATCCCCCTGGCCGAGGGCCTGCTGGCCCAGGGTTGGCGGATCCTGGCCACGGGCGGCACTCTGCGCACCCTCAACGATGCCAAGCTGGAAGCCCTCGAAGTGGCCACCTACACCGGTGCCCCCGAGTGCTTCGACGGCCGGGTGAAGACCTTGCATCCCCGCATCCACGGCGGCCTGCTCTACCGGCGCGATCTGGCCGACCACGTGGCCGACGCCAAGGCCCAGGGCATCGAACCCATCGACCTGGTGGTGATCAACCTCTATCCCTTCGAGGCCACCATCGCCCGCGAAGGAACCACCGCTGCCGAGGCCATCGAGCAGATCGACATCGGCGGCCCCAGCATGATCCGCAGCGCCTCCAAGAACCACGCCGCGGTCACGGTGCTGACCGACCCGGCTCAGTACGGGGCCTTCCTCCAGAAGCTCCAGTCGGGCACCTGGAGCCTGGGGGACCGCCGCCGCTGCGCCCTGGAGGCCTTCCGCCGAACGGCGGCCTATGACGCCGCCATCGCCGGTTGGATGGAGCGGGAGCTGGTCTCGAAGAAGGCCTCGGAGCTGCCGCACCACCTCAGCCTGAACCTGGTCCAGCAGCAGGGGCTCCGCTATGGGGAGAATCCGCACCAGTCTGCGGCCTTCTACGTGGAGCCCGGCCGCAAGGTGGAGGGCATGGCCGCCTGCCAGCAGCACCAGGGCAAGGAGCTGAGCTTCAATAATCTGCTGGACGCCGATGCCTGCGTCCGCCTGGTCTGGCAGTTCCCGGCCCCGGCCTGCGTCATCGTCAAGCACAACAACCCCTGCGGCGTGGGCCAGGGCCCGCACGCTCTGGAGGCCTTCATGCGCGCCCAGGCGGGGGATCCCGTGAGCGCCTTCGGCGGCATCGTGGCTTTCAACCGCCCCGTGGGCATCGAGGTGGCCCATGTCATGGCCCAGAATTTCTGGGAAGTCATCCTGGCACCCTCCTTCACGGGCGAGGCACTGGAGGTGTTCGCCGCCAAGAAGCAGCTGCGCATCCTGCAGACCCCGGACCACTGGCCCCAGAGCGCCGAGGGCCTGGACACCCGCTCCATCGGCGGCGGCTACCTGGTGCAGCGCGCGGACGATGCCTTCCGGCCCTTCGAAGAGTGGGAGGTGAAGGCCAGCGGCTCCGGCGCCAAGCCCAGAACCGAGGATCTGGTCCTGGCCCAGCGGGTGGCCAAAGCCGTGAAGTCCAACGCCATCGTGCTGGTGAAGGAGGGCGCCACCGTGGGCATCGGCGCCGGCCAGATGAGCCGGGTGGACTCGGTGGAGATCGCCTGCCGCAAAGCCGGGGCCCGAGCCCGGGGCGCCGTGCTGGGCAGCGACGCCTTCTTCCCCTTCGCGGACGGCCTCGAACTGGCCGCCAGCCAGGGCGTCTGCGCCTTCGTGGAACCCGGCGGCAGCCTGCGGGACAGCGACGTCATCGCCGCCGCCCAGCAGCTGGGCGTATGGTTGTTCTTCACGGGGATGAGACATTTCAGGCATTAGTGCTGTCCGGGGGACCGCGCTGCGCGCTACACCCCCGGAACCCCCGCGCGCGGCACGGGCCAAGCCCGTCCTGCGCTTCTTTCCTCCGATCGACTGACCCACCGGATCCGCCATGAAGACTTCTGAACTCCGCCAGCGTTTTCTGCAGTACTTCGAGCACCAGGGACACCGCCGGGTGGCGTCCAGCGCGGTCATCGGGCCGGCGGACGATCCCACGGTGATGTGGACCAACTCGGGCATGATCCAGTTCAAGGACGTCTTCCTGGGCAAGGAGAACCGGGACTACCGCCGGGCCACCAGCAGCCAGAAGTGCCTGCGGGCCGGCGGCAAGCACAACGACCTGGACATGGTGGGCTTCACGGCCCGGCACCACACTTTCTTCGAGATGCTGGGCAACTTCAGCTTCGGCGACTACTTCAAGGCCGATGCCATCCGCTTCGCCTGGGAGTTCACCACCGGACCCGTGGAAAACGGCTGCCTGGGCCTGGATCCCACCAAGCTCTGGATCACCGTGTTCGAAGGGGCCGACGGCGTGCCCGCGGACGTCGAAGCCGAAGAGCTCTGGAAGGCGGCGGGCGCGGCGCCGGAGCGCCTCCTGCGGTTCGGGAAGAAGGACAACTTCTGGCAGATGGGCGACACCGGCCCCTGCGGCCCTTGCTCGGAGATGCATTACGACCGGGGCGAACACATCCCTGGCGACGCCCTGCCCAACGGGGACGGCGACCGCAACATGGAGATCTGGAACCTGGTCTTCATGCAGTACGAGCGGGACGGTAGCGGCGTCCTGACGCCACTGCCCAAACCCAGCATCGACACGGGCATGGGCCTGGAGCGTACGGCCAGCATTCTCCAAGGCGTGGACAGCAACTACGAGATCGACCTGTTCGTGCCGATCTTCGAGGCCATCTGGAAGGCGGCCAAGGTCAACCCCGAGGACCGGCTGCACCACGCGAACCGCACCGCCTCCCAGGTGGTCGCCGACCATATCCGGGCCGCCACCTTCATGTGCTTCGACGGCGTGGTGCCCGGCAACGAGGGCCGCGGCTACGTGCTGCGCAAGATCATCCGCCGGGCCCTGCGCTTCGGCCGGAAGCTGGGCATCGAGGGCCTCTTCTTCGCGGA